>JBBTVY010000008.1:0-46430 GCA_038063055.1 Patescibacteria group bacterium
TTATCGGTTCAAACATGCAGAGGCAGGCTGTTCCGTCCGTAAGGCCGAGCGCCCCTTACGTAATGACGGGCCAGGAGGAAAAATCCGCCGGCGACTCGGGATATGTCATTCGCGCGGAGGCGGACGGAAAAATAGTCGGCATCGACGCCGCTTCGGTTGCCGTCCAGTACGGCAGGGAAAAAAAGACTTACAAACTGACCAAATTTAAGCGTTCCAATCAATACACGTGTATTTCCCAAAAACCGCTGGTTTCGTTGGGACAGCGTGTCGGCAAGGGAGACGTTTTGATTGACGGGCCTTCTACCGACAACGGCATTCTCGCCCTGGGACAGAATTTGAAAGTGGCTTTTATGTCGTGGGAAGGAGCCAATTTTGAAGACGCCATAATTATTTCGGAACGGGTGGCTCGCGACGACCTTTTTACTTCAATTCACTTGGAAGATTTTTATTGCGACGTCCGCGATACCAAGCTTGGTCCCGAAATAACGACTCCTGATTTGCCGAACGTTGCCGAAGAAAAACTAAAAAACCTCGACGAAGAGGGAATAATCCGCATCGGCGCCGAGGTTAAAGCCGGGGACATTTTAGTCGGAAAAATTTCTCCCAAAGGCGAAACAGAACTTACCGCGGAAGAAAGATTGCTTCGCGCGATTTTCGGGGAAAAAGCAAGAGACGTCAAAGACACTTCGCTTACAATGTCGCACGGAAAGCATGGACGGGTTGTGGGGGTAAAAATTTTCTCCAGAGACCAGGGCGACAAGCTGGAAGTCGGAGTTATCAAAAGAATCCAAGTTGAAGTCGCCCATCTCCGAAAAGTTCAGGCCGGAGACAAACTGGCGGGCCGCCACGGAAACAAGGGTGTTATTTCGCAGGTCAGACCAGTCGAAGACATGCCTTATATGGAAGACGGCGCGCCGGTCGACATAATCTTGAATCCGCTCGGCGTCGTTTCGAGAATGAACCTCGGCCAGGTTTTGGAGACCCATTTGGGCTGGGCAGCGTCCGAACTCGGTTACAGGGCCATTACACCGGGACTGGATTCGGCCAACGAGGAAGAAATCAGGGCGGAATTGAAAAAGGCGGGCTTGCCCGAAGACGGCAAGGTAAGACTTTATAACGGGCAAACCGGGGAGCCTTTCGACCAGAAAATTACGGTCGGCACCATTTATATGATGAAGCTTAACCACCTTGTCGAAGACAAGGTGCACATGCGTTCCATCGGGCCATACTCGTTAATTACCCAGCAGCCGCTCGGGGGTAAAGCTCAGTTCGGCGGACAGAGGTTTGGCGAAATGGAAGTCTGGGCTTTGGAGGCGTATGGCGCGCGTCACACCCTTCAGGAAATGCTGACTATAAAATCAGACGACGTGCTTGGACGTTCGGCGGCTTACGAATCGATAATCCGCGGCGAACCGATAAAAGAACCAAACATTCCGGCGACCTTCAACGTTCTTGTCAGCGAGCTTAAGGCTCTTTCGATGAACATCGAGCCGATTTACGATTCGGAAAACAGCCGACGCGACGATTTCAGGGCCTTAAAAATAAGCCCGGCTTCTCCCGAAGATATCGTAGGAAAATGGTCTCACGGGGAGGTTATCAAGCCCGAGACAATAAATTACCGCACCCAGCGTCCGGAAAAAGACGGCCTCTTTTCAGAAAGGATTTTTGGGCCGGTCAAGGACTATGAATGCTATTGCGGCAAATATCGCCGCATCAGATATAAAGGAATTGTCTGCGATCGCTGCAATGTAGAAGTCACGCGGGCTTCCGTCAGGCGCGAACGTCTCGGCCACATAACTCTGGCCGCTCCCGTTGCGCACATTTGGTTTTTCAAGGCGATTCCGTCAAGGCTTGGTTTGATGCTCAACGTTTCTTCGTCAAAACTCGAACGCGTAATTTATTATGTTGACTATGTTGTAACCGGAGTGGACGAGGAAAGCCGCAAATCGGCGCTGGCCGAAGTGGAACGCGAACTCAAGGGAAAGATAAAATCGGTCAAATCATCCGGAAGCAAAAAAATCGGCAAAAAGGTTTCGGATGAACTGGAATATGCCGCCAGCCACGTAAAATCGACGCTTGTCAATCTCAGACCCGGGCTCGTTTTGAGCGAATCCGAATATTTCAATCTAAGCAAAAGATTCGGAAATGTTTTTACTGCCGGCGGCGGCGCGGAAGCAATCAGAAAAATTCTCGAGAACATGGATCTTAAAAGGGAGATTCAGAAAATGGAAAAAGCCCTGGAAACTTCAAAGAAACAATCCGTGGCGGAAAGCAAAATGTTTAGGCGTCTGAAACTTTTCCGCTCAATGGTTAAAAACGGCATCCGGCCGGAATGGCTCATTTTGACCGCTTTGCCCGTTTTGCCTCCGGATCTCCGCCCCATGGTCGCGCTCGACGGAGGAAGATACGCGACTTCCGACCTTAATGACCTTTACCGAAGAGTCATAAACAGAAACAACAGGCTGAAAAGGCTGATGGAAATAAAAGCTCCCGAAGTGATTATCAAAAATGAAAAGAGAATGTTGCAGGAATCCGTTGACGCCCTGATAGACAATTCGACGAGATTCGGCACCCAGCAGATGTCGGCTCAGCGCCGTCCGTTACGCTCCCTCGCGGACATGCTTAAAGGGAAACAAGGAAGATTCAGGCAGAATCTTCTCGGCAAACGAGTCGACTATTCGGGGCGTTCCGTTATCGTCGTTGGTCCCAATTTGAATCTCGACGAATGCGGTTTGCCGAAAAAAATGGCCCTGGAACTTTTTAGGCCATTCGTTCTCCATGAAATAATCAAAAGAGGAATGGCTCACACAATAAGGAATGCAAACCGCCTCATTGAGCAGGCAGGAGACGAAATTTACGCCATATTGGAAGAAATCATTAAGGACCGTTACGTTCTTCTAAATCGCGCGCCGACACTTCACCGCCTGGGCATTCAGGCCTTCAGGCCTTTGCTTATTGAAGGTCTTGCCATTCAGCTCCCGCCGCTGGTCTGCGTCGCTTTCAACGCCGATTTCGACGGAGACCAGATGGCCGTGCATCTTCCGCTTTCAGTGGAAGCGCAAAAAGAAGCCGCGGAGATAATGTCTTCCAAGAAAAATATCCTGAAACCGGCCACCGGCGACCTGGTTGCGGTTCCCACTAACGACATTGTTCTTGGAATTTATTATCTGACCAGAATCGATCCGGAAGGAAAAGGAAAAGGCAAGACCCTCGAAAGTCTGGAAGAAGCGCTTATGGCGTTTGAAAGCGGCGTTATCTCTCTTCACGCGCCGATACGGATAGGCAAGGAAGAAACAACTCTTGGCAGAGCCATTTTCTACGAGGCTGTCGGCGATGTTCCGGAAAGCCTTAAAACCAAAGACACTTTCAACAAGAGGAGACTTTCCAAGTACATTGAGGCCCTAGTCGGCCACTTCGGCCTCGAAAAAGTCACCGATATACTTGTCAGGGTTAAAGATCTCGGTTTTAAAATGGCAACCAGGTCGGGAATTACCTGGGCAATGTCCGATTTGGTCATTCCAAAAGAAAAGAAGGGCATTATCGCCAAGGCCGAAGAGCAGGTTTCAGTCATACGCGATCAATACAGACAAGGCCTTCTCACCGACGCGGAAAGAAAAGCGAGAGTAATAAGCGTTTGGGAAAACGCCAAAGCCGAGGTAACCAAACACGTCGCCTCGTCTTTCCTGCCCGGCAATCCGATCTACCAGATAATAGATTCTGGTTCCAGGGGTTCTTGGGTTCAACCAATTCAGATGATGGGTATGAAAGGTTTGGTGCAAAACCCGCAGGGAGAAACACTCGAGCTCCCGATTAAGGCTTCCTTTAAAGAAGGTTTCAGCGTGCTTGAATACTTTATCTCTACGAGAGGCGCAAGAAAAGGCATGACCGATACCGCGCTTAAAACGGCCCAGGCAGGATATCTGACCAGGCGCCTTGTCGATGTTGCGCAGGAAATCACCATAAAGGAAGACGATTGCCGGACCACCGAGGGAATTGAAGTATTTTTAAAGGACGCCAAAGATATCGGACAGTCGCTTGAAACTCTCCTTTTTTCCAGAACGGCCACGGAAGACATCAAGTCCGGAAATAAAATAATAGTTCGTATGGGGGAAATAATAGAGAAAAAGCATGTCGCCCTCATTCAGGAATCAAAAATAGAATCGGTTAAAGTCCGTTCTCCGATTTCCTGTAAAACACTTTATGGATTTTGCCGCCGCTGTTACGGTCTGGATCTGAGCAAAAACGAACCCATAAAAATAGGCGAGGCAGTAGGCATCGTCGCCGCGCAGTCCATCGGCGAACCGGGAACACAGCTAACTCTGCGAACTTTCCACGTGGGAGGCGTTGCTGGTCTCGATATCACTCACGGTTTGCCGCGAGTTGAAGAGCTTTTTGAAGCGCGTTCGCCAAAAGGCAAGGCCATACTTGCTTCTACGGACGGAAAAGTGGAAAAAATAGAACAGAAGGGGGTCGTCAAGATAATTACAGTAAGCGTAAAAGAAAAGCGCGGAGCCAAAAAGAAAAAATCAGACAAGAAAACAATCGACTATTCGGTTTCCAGGGCCGCTCTCCTTTTCGTCGAAGTTGGAAACGAAGTCGTCGCGGGGCAGCAAATGTCGGAAGGTCACATCGACCTTCAGGAACTTCTTGAATACAAGGGTAGCAAGGAAGTCATACGCTACATATTAAATGAAGTCCAAAAGATATATTCCGCGGAAGGCGCCTCAATAAACAACAAACATATCGAAATCATGGCCAGGCAGATGTTTTCAAGGCTGAGAATAAAGGAGACGGGCGACGCCCAAGATTTAGTGGTGGGCGAAGTTGTAGACAAATCTAAATTCCTTGAAATAAACCGAGAGCTCAAACGAAAAGGCAAACAGCCGGCGCGGGCCCAGCAGCTGCTTTTGGGCATCACAAGAGTGGCGCTTTCCACTGAAAGCTTCCTTTCAGCCGCTTCTTTCCAGGATACTTCGCGCGTTTTGGTACAGGCTTCGCTTGAGGGGCGCATTGACCCGCTACGCGGCTTGAAGGAAAACGTTATCATAGGTCGTCTCATTCCGACCGGCGAAGGGATTAAAGTTAAAAAAGTAGAAGCGGTCGGCGGTGAAGACGCTCCGGCGGAGGCAATCCCCGCGTCGAAAAAACAATAATTTTTTAAATTGACGGCTTGTCATAAATCAATTACTCTTTGACTACCCCGAAAATGGAAGAACTAAAAGATAAAAAATCATACGAAATTTCTTTCATTTCCGCCAACGAAGACGGAGCCAAAAAACTGGCCGGTGTTTTGACGCAAGCCGGAGCAGAAGTTTTTTTTGAAAGCCATGTCCTGAAAATTCCCCTTGCCTACCCGATAGAAAAAAAGGAAGAAGCCTTTTTCGGTTATTTCCATTTTAACATGGAACCCGAAAGGGTGGTTCTTTTGGAAGAGCAGTTGCGTGTTCAAAAAATTGTTTTGAGATTTTTGATGGTTACTCCGCCGTTAATGAAATCAAAAGAAAGGCAGCAGTATCCCGCGAAAAGAAAAACCGCCTTTATCCCGGCTGCCGAAAAAAAACAAGTTTCACATTTAAGCAACGAGGCGCTCGAAAAGCAGCTTAAAGAAATACTCCAATGAATCCCGTTAGAGACAATCAATCCATGATTTCCACAAATACATTTTACATTTCAGATAAAAAGTCGATTACCGTTCAAGCGGCTTATTTACGGTCGCTCAAGGCGACCTGTCTCTAACGGGATGAATTTGAATAAAGTATTCGTTTTGGGCAGATTGACGGCCGACCCCCAGCTTAGGACCACGCCGAGCGGACAATCAGTGACCAGTTTCAGCATCGCCACAAATCGTGTCTGGAACGACAAAAACGGCGCCCGGCAGGAGGAGGTTGAATATCACAACATTGTCGTCTGGGGAAGGCAGGCCGAAGTGGCAAGCCAATTTCTTACCAAGGGCAGCGTTGCGCTTATTGAAGGAAGGATACGCACCCGTTCCTGGCAGGACAAGCAGGGGCAAAACAGGAAAACCACGGAAATAATCTGCGAACGCTTGCAGCTCGGACCGCGACCCGGGCGTTCCGGAGAAAGCAATTTTCCAAAGCAAGGCCAGCCGGATTCGTCCGTAGATCAAAAGCAAGAAGCCGATATTCCGGTGATAGATATAGGAGATAACGAGGAAATAAAAGCCGAAGACCTACCATTTTAACTAAAATCTAAAATCTAATATCTCAAATCTCAAAATCGCCATTTTTTGTATTACTTTTCAGATTTGAGATTTTATATTTAAAATTTAATTTTTACCATCATGCCTCAACAGTGTTTCTTTTGCTCCCAAAATATGAAAGAGATTGATTACAAAGAAATCGATCTTCTTAAAAAATTTGTTTCCAGCCAGGCAAAAATAATAGACCCCAGGCACACCGGAGTTTGCGCCAAGCACCAGAGAAAACTGGCTCAGGCGGTAAAGAGAGCAAGGTTTCTCGGACTAATGGCGTTTTCAAGGAAATAGCCGGCGGGTATTCGGGGTTTTCGGAAATGAATCCCGTTAGAGACAATCAATCCGAGATTTTCATAAATATATTTTATATTTCAGATAAAAAGTCGATTTCAAGTAAAAATGGCTGATTTTACGACCGCCCGGAGCGGCCTGTCTCTAACGGGATGGACGGATTAAATTATTCATTATTCAATTTCATCCACGGCGCCAGCGGACGCAATTTTTTGTTTGACTCGTTTGTTATTTTTATAGCTCAATATTTGCCTTATTTTATTTTTTTGGGATTCCTTTGGCTTGCCCTTTCGCAACGCGGCTGGAGAAAAAAAATATTTTTTTTAATCGAGGCTTTTATTGCCGTTATTTTAAGCAGGGGTCTTATAACGGAAATTATCAGATTTTTTTATTATTCGCCAAGGCCGTTTGAGGCGTTGAACTTTCAATCACTGATTCCGGAAAGCGGAAGTTCAATGCCTTCCGGACACGCGGCTTTTCTTTTCGCGTTGTCGGCGGCGGTTTATTTTTGGAATCGGCGCTGGGGAATTTGGTTTTTCGTTATTTCCCTTATTGTCTCCGTGGCCAGGATTTTTGTCGGTGTCCACTGGCCGCTGGACATCGAAGTCGGAATGGCCGTCGGCATTTTAAGCGGGCTTTTCGTACGCCGGCTTTTGTCGGGCTATCTCGGGAAACTTAGAGAACATGTTCTTTCGCCGGCAGTGTCCGAGTAGCCGCCGAAATTAAATTTCCTCATTTTCCCGTTCGGAAAAATTGCGGACTTTTTCGGAAGTTTTTCACAGATTTTCTTTGTTTATCGACCGGCAATTCACACAATGATAAGGTATTACAATCCAATCAAAGCCTAAAGTTTATATATGAATATTGAAGGGCCTGCCCTGAAATTGGGCATTGGCACGCCGCCCAATCCCGGTTCCGGCCGGCGAATCGAAGTCAGCCAGCCGTATTCGTCCTCTGGATTGCGGTTTTGGCCCGGCGCCAGCGGCTGAATCGCGCCCTGAAGCGTGTTAATGGAAACAGCCAGCCAGCGGATGCCCTTATCGGCCGGATTGCCTTTTGAAGATTGCCAGTCCACTTCTTTGTTCCCAAGATAATATTTCGGGTTTCCCCCGCCGAAATAATCAACCGCTATTTTGTCTATTTCAGGGTGTTCGCCGACGAAATTTTGCAGACGCAGCAAATCCTGGCCCCAGTCATAATTGGAATCGGCGACGAAACGGTATCCGCCATAAACGCGGCCGCCAATTTCGTTGAAGTAAGAAAGGAAATAAGGAGCGCCACCCGCCGTTTCAAGGAAAAACCAAAATAAGAGAACGGCAAGAAAGGCGAATTTCAAAAAAAGCGTTCCGATTGATTTCAGAGACACGATTATTTTTTCAAAAAAAGAATCCAAGCCGGATTTCAGGTCCGCGTAAAACCACTTTTTCCAGGCGCTAACGGCAAGAATATAAATGAACGGAAAAACGGGTATTAAATGGCGGATGCCGATGTTGAGCGGACTTCTGATGCTGTATGCCCAGTAAAGAATAACGAAAATCAACATCGAAAAACCGGCGAAGTTGTTTTCCAGATAATCCGTGAAAAAATGTTTGACCGCTCCGGCAATCCCATTCCGGAATCTTCTCGCCGCCGCCAGGGCCGCCAGCAGGAAACCGGTCAGTATTATTATTATCGTCGGCAAAGTTTCTTTTAATAAATAAACAACCGGAAAATAAGCCGGCGAGCCGGCAGAGGAAACTTCTCCCAGAAAATAACTCGTGTTGCCGCCGGCGGAACGCTGGAACACCATAAGGACGCCCAGAAAGTATTCGCCGAACGGCCTGGCTAACGTATTTTTCGACATCCAGACGTCCAAATCGGCGAGACAGCGCGCCGGTTTGCATATTTGTCCCGCCGGAGTCGGACCGCCGGCAAAAGAAGCCAAAATGAATTCGGTATCAGTCGATTGCTTTTGGATGGGATAATCAAGCGTGAAGAGAAAATACACGGGATAGACCACTACTGCATATCCTACGGCAAAAATTATCACCACTGACCTTAAATGATGCCAAGCGCGCAAGGAAAATCTTTTAAATCTTGCTTCGACACCTGTTGTTTTCCAGTCGCGCAGAACCGTCCAGGCAAAGAAAAAAATTATCAGTATTATGAAATATGGAACAAGCAAAACCGCTGAAAATTTGGTTAACTGCGCTATTCCGAAAGCGAGGCCGGCGACAATAAGATTTTTTAGAGACGGAGAAAAAAGGAATTTTAAGAAAAAATACGTCCCAAGGACTATTCCAAACGCTGCTCCGATGTCGGTTGTTACGTAATGGCCGTGCGCGAGAACGGTTGGCGACAATCCGAATAAAATAGCGGGCAATAACCCCCACCATTTTCCGAGAATTTTTGCGGACCAGGCATATATCAAAACCATCAGAAGCAGAGTCAGGATTATCGGAGCTATTCTGGCTGAACGTATTATATAATCGGCGTCGTTTCCGGATCCGTATAAAAAGTTCGTGCCCATGACCCATTGTCCGTTTATGTCTTTTTTCCAGGCATTGTCGTCAGTCGGAAAATAAAGATCCAAAAAAATAAGAGGAAAAGCGGCCGCGGCTTTTACCAATGGCGGGTGTTCCGGATTGAGACGATAGTCGAGGTTATGAACGTATCCGTATCCGGCCGGAATATGGGCAAGTTCGTCCATTATCGCGGAATCGCCGAACGACGACCAAAGCATAAGGAAAAACGCGGCGACCACGACGCAGGCAAGAATCAACAGCGGAGCCGAAGAACTATTTCTTGGACTTTGCATTTTAAATTTATGTCTCTCTTATTTGCTTTGCCGATATTAATACAGCCGGCCGTTATTTAATTTTTTGTAATCAAATAATTTACTATTCCTTTTTTTTCAGAAGGCTGAGCGCGAAAATCGCAGCGGCGACCATGACAACCGTGGGGCCGAGTTCCAATCCGTAAGCCGAAGAAATGGCGAATCCCGCCATCATCGATAGGACTGAAAACAATATTGAACATATCAGGAACGAGCCGAGCCCGTGCGTAAATTGTCGCGCCGCGGAAGCGGGCACTATGATTAACGCGCCGGCAAGGAGAGCTCCCAGGAAACGCAGACCTAAAAGAATGGAAAGGGAAAAAAGAAGCAAAAACCAGAAATTAAGGCGGCCGATATTTATGCCGGCAGCCGCCGCGAGTTCTCCGGAAAAGAGATTGATTATGAGTTTGTTTCTTAAAATCCAAAGCGAGACGACTATAAGAAGGCTTGAGACAACGCCGAAAATAAATTCGTTCATGGATAAGCCGCCGAAACCGCCGAAAAGCGCGTCTATCAGTTCTTCTTTTGAATTAATAAGAAGCGCCCCGAGAGCCACGGAACCGGCGAAAATAACCCCTATGGCCGCATCCGAAGAAAGCGAGGTTTTCCGTTCCAGCCGCGAAATAATGAGGGCACCGATAAAAAGAGTAAGCGCGCCCCCGAAAAGAGGATTTATTTGCCACATCATTGCCAATCCCAGGCCCGGAATGGCGACATGGGACATTACGTCTCCGGCGAGCACGGTTTTTTTCATCAAAGCGAAAGCGCCCACGAGCCCGGCGGCGCCAGCGGCCAGCAGCGCCAAAATTATCGAATAAGTTTCGCTAAGCATTTTCTTTATTATGCAAATGATGGACGTATTTGTGCTCTTCGCCGTAAAGTTTTTTGAAAACGTCCTGGGTTAGCGCCGATTCCGGCGGCCCGAAACAAAGCCCGGTTTTATTCAGGCAAAGGACTTTCGTCGCGTATCTGTAAACGACGCTTAGGTCGTGCGATACAAGTATTATTGTGATTCCGTATTTGTCCTGAAGCTCGTGTATAAGTTCGTAAATCTGTTCTTCGCCGGCCTGGTCTATGCTTGCGGTTGGTTCGTCCATAAGAATGACATTCGGGTTTCCCAAAAGAGCGAAAGCTATAAGCGCGCGCTGGAACTGTCCGCCCGAAAGATGACCGATTGGGGTTTTTAAAATTTTTTCCGTTATTTTGGCGGATTCTGTAACCGCGCGCACCTCGGATTTTTTCAAGCCCAAAACATTCGCTTTCGCGTTTAAAAGATTTTCCAAATCGACCGGCAGGTGGCGGTCGGCGTCGATTTTTTGCGGCACGTAACCAAGTTTGACTTCTTCGGACCAATTTATTTCTCCTTGATATGGGAACAAGCCGATAAGGGTTTTAAGAAAGACTGTTTTTCCGGAGCCGTTCGGTCCGATTATGGCGAGATTCTCGCCTTTTTCCAGGTTGAAGTTGAGGTTTTCGATTATATTCGTACCGTCAAGAGTGACAGTAAGATTTTCTACTTTAAGTATCTCGGACATTTGTTTTTTTATTTTACCTTAATTAGGGTATTTTTAAAGGTCAGTTTGTAAATCGTCGATGTAGTAAGTTGCTTCTCCACAAAAGTTGTCGAATTGAAAATGAAAAGGAGGAAGGTCAAGGGACGGGGTGAAAAACGTTCCTAAGTTATTGCTTGCCTCGAATCTGAAGTAATAAGTTGGCGGGTCGGGGTTATAAAGTAAGAATTGTTCTTCGGTTTCCTCGGTATCAACATATAAACATACCGATTCCGACGGAATGGCTATTAAGAAATCGGCGTCATCAATGCCGTGTCGGCCTGTGATTCCGTAAGACACATTTGCCCGGGAAGTAGTATGGTCGAGAACGGACGAAGAAGTTCCGTAATTTAGCCAAAGCGTCGTCTGATTGTCTCGAATGTCGGATATTGAGTAAACAATCCTTGCCAAATTCGCTTTTATGTCGGCGTATTTGACCGTAAATTGAGGAACTGTGCTTGTGGGAATTTCCGGGAGAGGTTCTTTGCGCGTTCCGAAGGGGGATATAGGACAGATTTTGTAATAATTGTCGCAATCGTCAGATTGCGTCTCGAAAACAGAGGTAATTTTGTGAATTATTAATCCGGTGCCGCTTTCCGCAATTTGTTTTTTATGAATTGCGAAAAGTTTTTCCAATGCTTCGACTTTCTCTTTAATTAAAGACAAAATTTGGCCAATAACATTAAGATTGTGTTCCTGGATTTCCTGGGCGCTTGCCATCAATGGAATCAGCAATGACAAGCAAAGAAAGATTGTCGCAGTTGTTTTATTCATATTGGGTTGATATTCTTCGTAAACAATTCTACTGTCAAGTTAGTTGCAAGTATTTCGCATTTGTGTATAATGAAGAAAATAATGAAAGAAAATAACGCATCGGCAAAATTCAGCCGTCTTCTCAGGAAAAGCGGGCATAAAGCTACGTCTTCAAGAATTTCTGTTCTTGAAATGTTGGGGCGGACAAAACGTCCATTGAGCGCCCAGGATGTCATTGACGAGTTGGGCAAAAAAATAAACCAAGCCACTATATATCGGATTCTTAAGGTGTTAAAAGAAAAAGGCCTTATCCGGCAGATTGACTTCCGCCATAATCACGCTCATTACGAAATCTCGGGAAGCGACGAGCATCATCACCTTGTTTGCGTTTATTGCGGCCGCATTGAAGACGTGCATGATTGCGGCATAGAAAACACATATGCGCTGGTTTTGCGGCATTCCAAACATTTCTCGGATATAAGACAGCACGCCCTGGAATTCTATGGCGTTTGTAAATCGTGCAATAAGAAAACGCCAAAAACTACTCAATAAAAAAGAGATTTGCCCTGAACCGTTCTTTTAATTACAATTCCCCTAATGGCCAACACTCCTGTCGAAACAATCAAAGAGCGGCTCGATGTGGTCGATTTTTTGAAGGGTTATCTCCAGCTTCAGCAGGCGGGAAAAAACTTCAGGGCGCTTTGTCCGTTCCATCGCGAGAAAACGCCTTCTTTCATGGTTTCTCCGGAACGCCAAAGCTGGCACTGTTTCGGCTGCAATATCGGCGGGGACGTTTTCGCTTTCATTATGCGATATGAAAACGTCGAATTCGGAGAAGCGCTCAAAATTCTCGCCGAGAAAGTCGGCGTCGAATTGAAGCGCGTCAGCCCGGCCGAATACAAGCACCTCGGACTCCTTTATGACATCAATGAAAAAGCGAAAGAATTTTTCAAAAAGGAACTCGTAAACTTTAAAGAGGCGAAAGATTATATTTTAAGCCGCGGGCTTACAAAGGAGACGATTGAGGAATTTGAAATCGGTTTCGCTCCAACCGGCTCCGACGCGCTCATCCTCCATCTTATTAATTCCGGTTTTCATCCCGAGGATATTTTGAGGGCGGGACTTTCTTTCAAGACGGAACGCGGCCTTCAATTCGACCGCTTCCGGGGACGTATCATGTTTCCGGTGCACAATCATCTCGGGAAGACGGTGGGTTTCACGGGCAGGGTTTTACCTCAGTTTGACGACGGCAAATCCGGAAAATACGTTAACAGCCCCGAAACCCCTATTTTCAACAAATCAAAACTGCTTTACGGTTTTTGGAAAAGCAAAAATTTCATCCGTGAAGCCAAAAACGCTTTTTTGGTCGAAGGGCAAATGGACTTTTTGATGAGCTGGCAGGTCGGCGTGAAAAACGCCGTGGCGAGTTCGGGGACGGCGCTGACCGGAGACCATCTCCGCGTTCTTCGCCGCCTGGCAGACCAGTTGGTGATAAGCTTTGATAACGATGCCGCGGGCAAGGAAGCCAGCGAGCGGGCGATCGACCTGGCGGAAGCCGCCGATTTCGGGATAAAAGTGGCTATTTTCGGAGATTACAAAGACCCTGCCGACGCGGTCTTTTCCGACAAGGAATATTTCTTCAGGGCCGTGGAAAACGCCAAGCCGGCCGTCGAATTCTATTTTGAAAAATATCTGTCTGCCGGAAAATTCAACGTCCGCGACCGCGACAATTTTAAAAACCTCAGAACCGTTCTCGAAAAAATAAGGAACATCGGCAGTCCGATTCTTAAATCTTTCTGGCTGAAAGAACTTTCAAAAAGAACCGGCGTCGGCGAGCTTACGCTGGCCGAAGAAATGGAAAGGGCAACTGCGAAAAAAATATTCAATGCCGAAGAAGAAAAAGAATCTTTTTCCGAAAACAAAAAATTTTCCAGATGGGAAATCGTTTCCCAGCGTTGCCTGGCCTGGATTCTTCAGAAAGGGGATTTCGCCGGAACCGAGGAATTATTTTCTCGTCTTCCCGGGAACTACCGCGAAATTTTTTCGATTCTCCAGGGCGGCTCCAGGCGTTCCGAGGACCCGGTGACGGACGAATTGCTGAATATGATAATTTTTCAGCAAAGGGAAGCGAGTATGGAGGAATTTGAAGCGTTGAAACTGGAACTTTACAAGGAATATCTGAAAGAAAAAAGGCGGGAACTGGTTTCCGTCATTGGGCAAGCCGAGCAGTCGGGCGACCAGAAGTCGCTCGACAAAGCCATGCGGGAATTAGACAATTTGCCCGCTTTGTAGTTTTATAAAGGAATTGTTATGAAAAAGTCCAAAAAAAGAAAATCCTTGAAAAAAACAAGGCGGAAAGCGGTTCGGAAACCGCGCCGCAGCAAAATTAAGCCGAAAGTCAAAAAATCTGAAGTCAAGGGAAAAATATCCAAGCTTAACGAATCGGCGTTAGCCGAACTGGTTCAGCGCGGCAAACCCAGGAGTTTCGTGACCGACAACGAAATACTCTATTATTTCCCGAAGATAGAAAAAGACGTCAAACTCCTTGACGAGATTTATGACCGGCTTGAGAAAGCCAATATAAAAGTCATCGAAACCGGCGGGCTTATTGATTTGTCGAAAAACGATGTTGGAAGCGCGGAGCTTGAAAAGGCGCTTGAATTCGAGCGCGGCACGCCCGACGCGGTTCAGGTTTATCTGAAAGAAATAGGGAAAACCCCTCTTTTGACCAAGGACGAGGAAAAAGACCTGGCGAAGAAGATTTTGAAAGGCGACGAGGACGCCCGCCAAAGGTTAATGAAAGCAAACCTCCGTCTGGTTGTTTCCATCGCCAAGCGTTACGCCAACCGAACTCCCAACCTGACCCTTCTCGATTTAATACAGGAAGGGAATATCGGTTTGTCGCGCGCCGTGGAGAAATTCGATTATCAAAAAGGATTCAAGTTTTCCACTTACGCGACATGGTGGATAAGGCAGGCGATAACGCGCGCCTTGGCCGACCAATCCCGGACCATCAGGATACCGGTTCACATGGTGGAAACGATTTCGAAGTATGCCCAAATGCGCCGCCATCTTATTCAGGAGCTCGGCCGCGACCCCTTGGCCGAAGAAGTCGCCGCCGAGATGGGACTTGAAGTCGATAAAGTCAGACAAATACAAAAAATTTCACAGGAAGTTCTTTCGATTGAACAACCGGTTGGCGACGAAGAAGATTCCACTCTTTCGGATTTCATTCCGGATGAGAAAAACATTACGCCGGTCCAGCAGGCGGCCCATACGCTAATCCGCGATTTGATAAACGAAATAATCGTTGACTTAACGGAACGCGAGAGAGAAATCCTCAAAATGCGTTTCGGTCTGGAAGACGGCGTGACGCATACGCTGGAAGAAGTCGGCAAAATTTTTGGCGTTACCAGGGAACGCATACGCCAAATCGAAGCCAAAGCGCTCGAAAAAATAAGAGAACACGGGAAAACAAAAGCGTTGGAGGGTTTTGAAAATTTGGTGTAGCATAATGCGAAAGTTGCGAATTAACTATGCGAATAATGCGAAAAATTTTAGTATAATTAGCATACCATAATTTGCTGTATTTGCTGTTTCGCATTTTTTTATGACTTCTTCCGAAATCCGCAAAAAGTTTCTGGAGTTTTTTAAAGCAAGGGGACATACAATCGTGCCGTCTTCTTCTTTGATTCCCGACGACCCGTCGGTTCTTTTAACGACGGCCGGAATGCAACAGTTTAAAAAATACTTCACCGGCGAAGCCGACGCCAAAAAAGATTTTGGCAGTTTATCAACCGCGTCGTGCCAAAAATCGTTCCGCACATCCGACATAGACGAAGTCGGCGACGAAAGCCATCTCACGTTTTTCGAAATGCTCGGCAATTTTTCGTTCGGGGAATATTTCAAAAAAGAATCCATTACATATGCTTACGATTTTATTACGAAAGAAATGGGGCTGGAGATTTCATATGTTACGATTTTCGAGGGAAAAGAAGATATCGGAGTTCCTAAAGACACCGAATCGCGGGACATTTGGAATTCGCTTGACCCTAATCTCAAGGTGATAGAACAGGGGATGGACGACGTGTTTTGGGGGCCGACGGGTTCATCGGGACCATGCGGACCGACAACCGAAATCTATTGTAAAAACGGCGCCGGACAGGATATCGAGGTTTGGAATATAGTTTTCAATCAATATTTATATCCGGGCTCGCGCGAGGAATTGAACTCCGGGGCTCCGGGCAAAAAACTCGAGCCGCTGAAAGTTCCCGGTGTTGATACCGGCATGGGCTTGGAAAGATTGGCAATGTGTATGCAAAAAACAAAAACGATTTTTGAGACGGATTTGTTCAAGCCGTTGATGGACGTTTTGCAATCTCAGTATAAATACGATGATGTGAGAGCAAGAAGAATCTTAGCAGACCATATTAGAGCAGCAACTTATCTCATTGCGGACGGAGTTGAGCCCGACAAAAAGGGAAGAGGCTATATTCTCAGGCATCTTTTAAGAAAAATAGCTACAAACGTTGGGAAAGAAGCAAGTACCCCACTTAATCAACGAGAACAACCCATGAAAAGCTTGAATGAAAGAACTTATGAAATCATTAAGTCTGTTGGGGATAAGTTAATTGTGTCGAACGGAGAATTGCAGAATAAAGAAAATATTTTTAATTCAATAATTCATAAAGAAACAGATGATTTTATTCGTTTATTAAAGTCCGGGAAAGAACTCGAAGAAGTTATAAATCAATATCGAAATTCTGAAGATATGAAAATTCCTGCAAAGGAGATATTCCGATTGTATTCAAGTTTAGGCGTTCCCATTGATTATATAAAAAACGAGATTAAAAAATATAATCTCAGCTTCGATGAAGAAGAAGTTGCGAGAGAGAAAATGAAGCATCAGAAAATTTCCCGGGCGGGCCAGGAAAAAAAATTCGGCGGGCACGGGCTTATACTGAATACCGGCGAATTGAAAGCCGCGAACGAGGAGGAACTGAAAAAAGTGACGCGTTTGCACACCGCTACGCATATGCTCCAGCAGGCGTTGCGCGAGGTTCTTGGGCCGGAAGTGAAGCAGACGGGCTCAGACATAACCGTTGAGAGAACGCGTTTCGACTTCGCCTTTTCGCGAAAACTGACACCCGAAGAAATCCGTGCCGTAGAAGAAAAAGTCAACGCGAAAATAAAAGAAGACCTGCCGATGCAAAAAGTCGTATTGCCGAAAACGGAAGCCGAGAAAACCGGCGCGCTGTTCTTTTTCAAAGAGAAATATCCCGACCCGGTGAATGTTTACTTTATCGGAAAAACTCTGGAAACGGCTTGGAGCAAGGAATTTTGCGGAGGACCGCACGTTAGCAATACCGGAGAAATAGGAATATTTAAAATAATTAAAGAAGAAGCAGTCGGCAGCGGCGTCAGGCGCATCAGGGGAGCGGTTGAACCGTAATTGTAAAATTTAAACAATGTGGCCGGTTTTTAAAAAAAGAGAAAAATTTTTGCTTTTGGACGTATCATCCCAAAAAATAAGCGGTTTTTTAATAAGTCTGGACGACCAGAAAAAAATAAGGAAAGAAAAATCCTGGGAAAATTTTGAAAAACGCGCCGCATCAAGAAGCCCCCTTGCCGCCATTTCTGCCGGCAAGGTGATAGTTTCATGCGAGCCGGAACTGGCTTTTAAAATCTTCATTTCACTTTCGATGAAAAGAGAAAACTGCGACTCGCCGATTGAACGGACAGAACTCGAAAATCTTATGGCGCAGGCCGTAAGCAGGATTTTCAATCATTACCGCCGTGAGGCAAGCAGGGTATTGGGAGTCGACGAACTGGATACGATTTTAGCCAACAGCGAAGTTTCTGGATTTGAAATTGACGGGCACAAAGTAATAAATCCGCTTGGATTCAGACCGCAAGAAATACGGGCTGTCGTTAAAATGACTTTTACCTCCAGAGAAACTTTCGAAAGAGTTAAATCGGTAAAGAAAAACGGCGATTTCTTTTTCACTGAAAAAGGGCAATCTCAGGCCGCGGCGGTTGAAAAAATTAATTCGAGACGGGCTGATTTTCTTACAATCGGCCCTGAAAGAAGCTATTTTTACGCAGGAGACCATGCCGGCAATGTCCGCGCAAGGCGTGAAATCAAATGGTCGACTGGCGCCCTTACGGCCGAAATCCGTAAAAATTGGGCTTTAAACGAAAATGCCGCCAGGGACGTTTATGAATACTACGCAAATGGAAAAACATCACCGCTTTTGAAAAAATATTTCGGTAAAATTTTTTTTAGGCCAGTCAAAGAACTTCTGAAACAAATAAAAAGTATTAAAACCTCGGTGAAAGTTTACGTTGACGGCAATATTCCGCTTGATTTAATGGGCATAAGCACTTTTCAGGGATTGCCGTTAGAGGGCTTTATGCAAAAATCGGGCTTTGCCGTCGACACTGCAGGATTTGCCTCCGATTCGGAAGCCTTCCGGCAATTCGCATCTTTTTTCGAATTTTATTATGATAGTAGCGACAGCGAAATAAACGGCTGGCTGAAAAGACGGCTTAATTGGCTGGGTTCGTCAGTTTGATTTATTAAATGATGTGAATCCTGTTAGAAGCCGCGATTGCTGTTGCTCAATAACATAATATGTTTAATTATAGATATAGTCGTTGCCATAAAATAATTTCGCAGAATCGTCCCGTTAGAGATTAATCGACTATGTTTTACACGTATATGCTACAAAACAAAAATAAGTATTGGTATGCAGGATATGCTCACGATTTACGGAAACGCTTTGTCGAAGCGTTTCCTGTCTCTAACGGGACTCGCATCGATCGCGATTTGCTTCTAACGGGATGAAAAAAATATTGATAAGCAAAAAAGATTCCGTTCCGAAAGTCGTTGAAAAAATACTGGAGAGCGCGGAAAAAGAGATAATTCTCGTAATTTCTCCCAATTCCGAGCTCAAGGAGTCACTTTCGAATTTTGAATTAATAAAAAGAGAAGCAGAAGCTGCAGGCAAGGAAATCCATATCGACTCTTCGGACGAGGAAGTCGTTGAAATGGCCGAGAAAGCGGATATCCAAACCGAACTTTCCGCGAATGGCAAGGATAGAAATTCGAGAATGATGTCGGATATAGTTTCTTTAAATCACGCCAAAAAAGAAAAACCGGGAACCGAACAACACCCTTCGGAGCCAGCCAGAAAGCTAAAAGTTGAAGAAAATAAATCCGGAGAATCTTTCTGGACGAAAGCCAAGGAAGAATCGCTCGCAAAAAAACAATTCGCCGAAAAAATCGGAGAACCGCCGCCGCAGGAAAAACACAAAAAGAGAGAACATCCCCGTTTCAGATGGAGGGCCGTCGCCTATCCGGTTTTAGCGGTTTTAATTTTTGTCGCCGGGACGGGCTGGGCCGTCGGCGCCTTTTGGGGCAAGGCCGAAGTTTCGATCAGCTTCAAAAAAACCCCATGGCAATATAACGGCACGATTACCGCCAGCAAAACTTTTTTGGAAATAGACGCCGCCAGGGGATATTTACCCGCGGAAGTTTTCAGGCAGCAAAAAAATGCCACGCGCCTTTTCCCGGGTTCGGGAACGGCTCAAGTTTCGCAGAAATCCACGGCCAATATTCTCATTTATAACGCGTACGGTTCTTCTAAACAGATGCTTGTCGCGAGCACCCGCTTTGCCGCTCCTGACGGAAAAATTTTCCGCTTGGACAGCCAAGTCGTTGTCCCCGGAGCAGGAATAAAAGACGGCAAAATAATTCCATCAAGCATTGAAGCGTCGGTAACGGCGGACAAAGCGGGAACCGATTATAACGTCGGTCCGTTCGACAAAATGACCATACCGGGCTTTAAAGGCACGCCGCGCTACGAAGGATTTTACGGCGTTATGGCAAAACCGGCCACTGGCGGTTTCGTCGGGCAAAGACGGGTTGCCACCGACCAGGATATAGCTTCGGCAAAGGACAAAACCAGCCAGGGGCTCAAAGACGCGCTCCAAGGCGGTCTTTTGAATAACCGTCCGGAAAATTTCAATATTTTGGACGGCGCGTCGTCCGTCAACATAACCAAACTGAATGTCAATAAATCGACCGACGATAACGGCAATTTCAGCGTTTTTGGCGAAGCGTCTTTCCAAGCAATAGGTTTTAAAAATGACGGCATTAAATCCCTCGTTGAATCGCTGATGTTGAAAGATTATCCGAATATGACCTTCACCGACTTAAAGCTGGATTACAAGAACGTGAAGTCGGATTTTGCCGCGGGACAGCTTACCTTCTCGGTTGCCGCGAACGGCGTTCTTGGACCCAAGTTTTCCGGGGATGACCTCAAATCAAAAATAGCAGGCAAACGTTTGGATGAAGCAAGAACCGCGGTCATCGGTCTTCCGGACGTCTCAAGCGCGAGAATTTCGCTTTGGCCGTTTTGGATGACAAAATTGCCCAAAAATCCGGACAAGATAAATGTAATCTGGAATTAAAACTGGAGTTGATATATAATTACTCCCGATTATTCCGACTACGATGATTACTGACAAAGTTTTTAAGGGTAATTTTTTGAATTCTCCTCTGGCAAGACAAACCGCATGGTTTTTTGGCTTGTTCAGTTTTGTCGGCTTTGCGGATTCTTTATATCTCACGATAGAACATTACAACGGGGCTTCGGTTAACTGCGTTATAACGTCGGGGTGTGACAAGGTTTTGTCGAGCGAATACGCGGTAATGTTCGGAGTGCCGTTGCCGCTCATTGGCGTGATTTATTATTTATCCGTTTTTTCGTTGATTATGTTTTTTCTTTTCACGCATTCTGAAAAATTTTTTAAAGCGGCGCTTCTTTTGTCTCCCATAGGTTTTTTGGCATCGGCATATTTCGTTTACCTTCAGGTTTTTGTAATAAAATATGTTTGTTTTTACTGCATGATTTCGGCGGCTTCTGCCACAGCCCTTTTTCTGGCGGCCTGTTTTTTATTTTTTAAAGCAAAGAAAAGCGGAAAAGAAACTTTTTCGCCGATCTCGAAAAATCTGGTTCAGCCAGAAAAAGTGAAATGATACCGGCGTTCAAATGAACAAAATAGCCATACTTTTAAGCGGAGTTCCGGGAAGTGGCAAAACAACGCAAGCCAATTTTTTGGCGGACAAATTGGGAATGATAAATTTCGATACCGGAAAATATCTCGAAAAAATTCTTCACGACCCGGCAAACAAAAATAATAAAATCATGGCCAGAGAAAGAAAAAATTTTGACGGTGGACGCCTGGTGACGCCGAGTTTCGTCGTAGATGTCATTAAAAAAGAAATTATTCACATATCCAAAGCCGGCTGGGGGGTTGTTTTCAGCGGTTCGCCGCGAACGGCCTATGAGGCGGAAAAACTTCTGCCGTTTCTCGAAAAGCTTTACGGAAAAAAGAATATATACTCTTTTTTCATTGATGTGCCGCTTGCGGAATCGGTCAAAAGAAATTCAAGACGTTTTGTGTGCAGTTTTTGCGGCGCGCCCCTTTTAACAAAGTATTATCCTTCGAAAAAACCAAAGTTTTGTCCGATTTGCGGCGGAAGTCTTTATAAGCGTACGCTGGACAACCCGGTTTCCATAAAAATCCGCCACGAAGAATACAGAAATCGCACCAAGCCGATTTTTGATGTAATAAAATACCACGGCTACAAAGTAAGAAAAATAGACGGACGTCCCGCACCCTATAAAGTATTTCAAAAAATAAATGCCTATTTTAAAAACGGAAAAAGAAATTGAGATTATGGCCGAGGCGGGAAAACGCCTTGCCTCAATCCTCGAAATCTCGGCCAAAAATATCTGCGTCGGAATGAAAACGATGGAAATAGACGAGATGAGCAACAAGTTGATAAAGGAAGCCGGATGCGAACCGGCTTTTTTGAATTATCGACCGCACGGCGCCAAAAAGTCATATCCGGCCACGGCCTGCGTTTCGGTCAACGACACCGTGGTGCACGGAATACCTTCCGATTATATTATTAAAGACGGCGACCTGGTGAAGGTTGATTTGGGCTTGAGGCACAAGGGATTTTTCGTAGATTCCGCGGTTACAGTCGGCGCGGGCGAAATGAACGCAGATAAAAAAAAGCTGATTGAAACGACAAAAAAGGCGCTTGAATTGGGCATAAAGGAAGCGTGGCCGGGGAAAACTCTCGGCGACATCGGTTTCGCCATAGAAAATTTCGTAAAGGTCGGCGGTTTTTCCGTCGTTGATCTTTTGACCGGACACGGCATCGGACGCGACCTTCACGAAGAACCCCACGTTTATAATTTCGGCTGCAGAGGAGAAGGCGATATACTGAAGCTAGGCATGGTTATTGCCATAGAGCCGATGGTAGCCGCGGGCAAAGGAAAATTGAAACAGCTCGACGACGACAGCTTCGCCACCGCCGATGGTTCTTTATCGGCCCATTTTGAGCACACGGTGGCGATAACTAAAAATGGACCGATAGTTTTAACTAAAATTTAAATCATGACAAAACCGTTCCTATCTATAATCATTCCGGCTTATAATGAATCCGAACGTCTGCCGCTGACTTTGGTGGACATAGACAAGCGTTTGAGCGCCGCGAAATATTCATACGAGATAATCGTAGTTAACGACGGTTCCACTGACAATACCGCCGAGGTAGTCCAAAAAATGTCGGCGGCAATAAAAAATCTTAAACTCATCGACAACAGAACCAATCAGGGGAAGGGCGGCGTCGTAAAACAGGGAATGCTTCTTGCAAAAGGGGAATACAGGCTTTTTACCGATGCCGACAATTCCACGTCAGTAGACCATTTCGATAAAATGTTGCCGTACTTCCTCCGCTCGGCCGAGGAAAACGAATGCTTCGACGTAGTCATAGGCTCACGCGCGGTGAAGGGCAGCCGTCTCGAGCCGCCTCAGCTGTTTTACAGGCAACTTCTCGGGAAGCTCAGCAATATAATCATACAGATAGTAAACGTTCCAGGTATTTGGGACACTCAATGCGGATTCAAGGTTTTCACGGAAAAAGCGGCCGAGAAAATATTCGGCGTTTCAAAAATAAACGGCTGGGGTTTTGACATCGAGGCGCTCGCGCTGGCGAGGCATTTTGGCTATCGCATAAAGGAAGTTCCGGTGCATTGGGTAAATAGCGCCAAGTCCCACGTAAAACTCTCCGCTTACTTGAAAACTTTCGTCGAGAACGTTAAAATCCGCTGGTGGATAATAATCGGCGCTTACGAAGAAAGCACGAAATCATAAGCATTAAATCCTAAACAAACCACAATAATCAAACCCCAAATTTTAAACGTTATTGAGATTTAGAATTTAAAAACTATGGACAAATACTATTTAACCAAAGAACGCCTGGAAGAATTAAAAAAAGAACTTGAAGTTCTGAAGGACCAAAAACGCCGCGAAGTAGCCGACAGGCTCAAGCAGGCGAAAGAATTCGGCGACCTTTCCGAAAATTCAGAATACAGCGAAGCCCGCGAAGAGCAGAGCAGGGTTGAAACGCGCATATCCGAACTAGAGGACATATTAAAAAAAGCGGTAATTATAAAGAATGAAAAAATCGGCAACGGCGAAAGCGTGGTTATAGGTTCAACAGTCGCTGTCAGAAAAGACGGCCAGGTTTTCACTTACCGCATAGTTGGTTCGAACGAAGCCAAACCTGAAGAAGGGAAAATTTCCAACGAATCGCCGCTCGGTTGCGCTTTTTTGGACAAGAAAGTTGGAGAGAGCGTTACTGTGGCGTCTCCCGGCGGAAAAGCGGATTATCAGATAATGAAAATTGAGTAGAATATTAACTGACAGTTCGAATTTTTGTCGAAGAACATAACTTGCGCCGGGTTTTGGTTGGCGCGCTTTGTATTTTTGACAATGACGTGTGGTATTATTGTTTAATGATGGATCGGTCATTCGCTGGGCGGTCTTTCCGTAGAGGACCTTTTGTGGCGCTTCTGTTTTTGGGAGCGTTTTTTGTTTTTTTACAGACGGGCGTTGTTCGCGCCGCAAGTTTCCAGGTAGATACCAACGGTACCCTTACCGCCAACCTCCTCTCCTACTACGCGACGGAAAACGCCAATGATTCTTACGCATCAAATAATTTGACGGCTAACGGGGACACTTCTTTTGTTGCGGGCAAAGTGAATAACGCTGCAAGCTTTGACGGCACGAACGACAATCTTGACGGAGGAAACACATTCGCTTTTGAAAAAACAGATCATTTTTCTTTCTCTGTGTGGGTAAATAAAAATTCGGGAGGACCTTTTCCTATATCTAAAATGAATGCTACAAACGATAACGGCTGGCTTCTCCAATGGCAGGGGTCGGGTGGAGGAAATCACTTTGTATTTCATTTAGGTAATTCGGCTTCAAATAAAATACAGGTTACCACTAATAACGTTTTTAGCAGTACCGGAACCTGGTATCACGTTGTCGTTACCTATGACGGTTCGGCAACTGCGGCCGGAGTGCATATTTATGTTAACGGAACAGACCAAACCCTTACTACAAATGTCGACGCTTTAACCTTGAGTACGGTTTTTACCAATGCTTTCCGAATAGGAGAAAGTTCTGACGGAATAGGAGATATGAACGGACTTATTGACGAAGTTGGAATTTGGAACAAAGTTCTTTCATCGCAGGAAATAGCTGATTTATATAACAGTAATTCCGGGGATCAGTTCTTCGCGGGGCCGCATATTTCTGGTACGCTGGGGCAATACAAGTCAGATGCCACGACAACCATCGCAATGGGCGGAAAAACCGACGAAACAACCGTGGTTTTCGGCGCCAATATCAGCGCCGCGAGTTCAAGCGGCTCGGCGCAATTGCAGGTAGAGGTAAAACCGGCAGGGACTTACTTTACCAACACATCCACGACGACTAGCGGCTCTGTTTCATCGGGCGGTTATGCCACGACAAGCGTGAGTAATTTATCGCCTGGTGTCAGTTATCATTGGCAGGCAAGAGTGCTTGACGGCACGGGGGCGACGTCCTCGTGGCAGTACGCATTTCCCGGCGATACCTCCTCGTCCATTGATTTCATTGTCGATCCCGAGAGAAGTGCGTATTTTAACGGCTCTTCCGCATGGAAGTGGCCAGCGACGAATCTCGGTTTCAATTCTACTAATCCGTTCACGATAGAGTTTTTTTATAAGACTGAAGCAACTAGTTCTATGCAATTTATAGACACTCGTACCGGCGATAAAAATGGATTCGCGCTATGGAGGGATTCCAGCGGGGTTAATTTTTCTCTGAACTGTGATAATTCGACTACCACTATACGGGTAGCTGGAGCAGGGAGCGTAATAAATCGTATCAATCCTAATACCGGCGGCGTGTACAATGAGTGGCACCACGTTGCGATTACAAAGGGCACTACCGCTTCATCGACGGACGCGTTCAAATTGTATGTTGACGGCGGACAGCAAACAAGCGACAAATGTTATACCTCAACCAGTACAGACTCAATCTGGATTGGCGGCAATCCTTCCTCCTCCATCGGTTTGTTCAACGGCAACATTGACGAGGTAAGAATTTGGAACACGGAAAGGTCATCTTCGAGCATTGAAACATACAGCGGCCAAGAGGTAACTTCCACAAGTAGCGGACTGAAGGGTTACCGGCGGTTCAATGCGACTTCGACTGACCTTGTAACAGGCAATGCAACCTCTGGGCAAAGTGGTAGTCCGACATTCTCGACTTCGACACCGTTCGGACATTTTATTTTGAATCAAACAACTTACACGACATCGGTGAATACAAGCACCCGCGAATTGAAATGGCATGCCTCTACAACCTACTCAACCGAGTGGTTAAATGCTATTTCTGCCTGGAATGCATTGGGGAAAATCACTTTTGCTTCAACTACTCCTTCAAGTACCGCGTATTTGAAGGTGGTTGATATAGATGAACCCGACCAAGATTTTACAGGTCGATGGGCCTACTTTCTCGACCCGGATCAGCTTCAATTCAACCTACCAAAGTTGGTAGGTGGCACATCTTCTTCAACCCAGAAAACCGCCACTCACGAACTCGGACATGCGTTGGGACTGGATCACAGCTTCTTCGGAAATGTGATGTATTACATACAGACGACGCAAACTTGGCTTGGTAATCACGACGTAGGAGATTTCAACTACTTTTGGCCGTAGATTACAGAAGTCGAAAACAATAACGCAAAATGTTAAGATTGCATAAACATGACTAAGCCAATTTTGTTCGTAGGGGGTATTATTATCGTAATCGTAACTATAAGCACCGGCGCCTACTTTTACTTCCACAGAGTTCCCACATTAAATGTTATTGAGAATATTCCTGTCAGCGGCGAACAAGAAGCAATACAATCTTCCGGTGAAACACCTGGAATTGCGCAGGAGGCAACATCACCGAACAAAGCGGAAAAGAGTGGGCCGTTGGTTGTGAGAGAAATCCATCAGGAGTGGGCCGCGAATTATGCTGACAACAAAATTTTGGTTGGTAGTTCCCACAATGTATTTGTGGGAAAAATCATTGAGCAGGCCGGAAACAAAAGTCGTAGCGGGCCAGAAACACAATTTGTCGCAGACGTTTTGTATAACATTAAGGGCGATCTACAAGGAAAAATTATCATTAACCAACCGGGTGGTTATATAGACGGAGTGCTTTACGTTGTTGGCGGTGTAAACTATGGCGATCTCTTGGTTCCGGCTGACCGCCCGGAAGCTGGCTACATGCTCCAACCGGGATGGACATATCTTTTGGCCACGAGGTATAGCGAAAAGGAAAAATGGTATACAGTAAACTCTTTTCCGCGCGTGACAAAAGTAACCAGCGAAAATCCTAATTTATCAAATGCTCAATTGCGAGAGTTAGCTGAGAACGACCCAAGCGTGAAGGCCTTATTGGAAGCCTATCCCAACGAATCATTACTAGCCTCGGATATTGCCCGCAATGATACCAAAAATTCTTTCCAATCCCTCTCCCCTGAAGAAAAACAGACGGTGTACGACAGAATATCTGTGTTTTCTCCACTCCCACCGTCTCCGGTACCGACTTCCACTCCAACATCTACGAATCAATAGCTAACGCAAAGGTGTTCAGCTCAAGCTTTATGTCTACCGATTCCAATTTACTCGGTTACTGGCGGTTCAATGCGACTTCGACTGACCTTGTAACAGGCAATGCAACCTCTGGGCAAAGTGGTAGTCCGACATTCTCGACTTCGACACCGTTCGGACATTTTATTTTGAATCAAACAACTTACACGACATCGGTGAATACAAGCACCCGCGAGCTTAAATGGTACGCTTCCACCACCTATTCGAACGAATGGTTGGGGGCCATATCTGCCTGGAATGCATTGGGAAAAATCACCTTTTCTTCGACTACTCCTTCAAGTACGGCGTATTTGAAGGTGTATGACATAAGTAGTCCCCCAGATGAATTTACTGGTGCGTGGAGCCCCACCCCGAATCCCGACGAGTTAGTATTTAATCTTGCACATACTTCCAGTGGCTCATCAACCCAAAAAACCGCAACCCACGAACTCAGCCATGCTTTGGGGTTGGCGCACAGTTTCTTTGGGAATGTAATGTATTACATACAGACGGCGCAGACGTGGCTTGGAAACAAGGATATTGATGACTTCAACTATTTCTGGCCGTAAATAAAAATTGAAAATAAAACGTCGAAATAAAACGAGATTAAACCAATATGACTAAAATTGTATTTATAGGGGGGATTGCACTGGTAGTTATTATTGTTTTGAGCCTTGGGGCCTACATCTATTTCAAGAGGCCGGTATCGGAGGTTGCTCTAAATGTTTCTCCTGACACCGAACAGACTCCAGAAAGCGTTTCTGTTCTAACGCAAGAGACAACATCTACGCCCCAGAGCGAAGAGAGGGATAGGCCGCTGAGCGTAAGAGAGATTCAGCAAGAGTTTGTAGCAGATTTTTCCGACTCAAGGACTTTGGTGGGTGGTTCTCAATACATATTTGTGGCAAGGATTATAAAGAAGGTAGGCAACGAAACAAATATAACCTGGATGCCCCGAACTCAGTTTGAGGCAGAGGTTATATCTAACATAAAAGGAAATCTAAGCGGGAAAGTGATTGTCAGTCAAGTTGGCGGATACATAGACGGAGTTTTGTACGTTGCGAATAGTGACTTGTTGGGTCCTGCTGATGCACCTGGGGCCGGCCGCCTTCTCCAGGTAGGATCAACTTATCTTTTGCCGACAAGACACATTCCTAATACTGGGTGGGGCGCTGAATGGTATCACGTAAACTCTTTTCCGGGCGCTATAGGGCTGATCAGCGAAGATCAAAATTTAACGACAGTTCAACTAAATGCTCTAGTTGCGAATGATTCGAGAGCGAAACAACTGCAGATGGCGTATCCTAACGATGTACTCTTGACTTCCGATATTCGGAACGGTTGGACTATAAACTCCTACCAATCCCTCACCGAAGCCCAGAAAGCTGCTCTGCCATATTACGCTGGCTCCTATAATCCCAATCCAACCTCAACCGCAACGTCCACGCAGTAACATAATAAACGTTTAAACAGCGCTATCATGCTCAACGAAATAATCCAGGAACGGCTCAAAAAACTGTCCCGCCTCAAGAAAGCGGGCATCAATCCCTATCCCGCTTCGGTTAAGCGCACCGTTTCCATTGGCGAGGCCAAGGAAAAATTCAAAGCGTTTGAAAAATCGCGCAAAAAAGTTTTTCTCGTCGGGAGAATTGTCAGCTGGCGCGACCAGGGGGGAGTTATATTCGCGGACATCGTCGACGAAAGCGGCAAAATACAAATCGTCATTAAAAAAGACACCCTCAAGAATTTCTCTCTTTTCAAGGAAACTTTGGACCGCGGCGATTTTTTATCTGCAGGCGGAACTCTTTTTAAAACCAAAAAAGGCCAGGAAAGCTTGGACGTTAAAGAACTTTATATTCTGGTTAAATCGATGAGGCCGTTGCCAAGCGAATGGTACGGACTTGAAGAAACTGAGACGCGCCTGAGAAAACGCTACATCGATATAATTTTAAATCCGGAAACAAAAGAACTTTTCCGGAAAAAAAGAATTTTCTGGCAGTCTTTCCGTGATTATCTTTCAAAAGAAGGTTTCTTGGAACTTGAAACACCCGTGCTCGAAGCTTTGCCGGGCGGAGCCGAAGCCGAACCGTTCAAAACCCGCCACAACGCGCTCGATGTGGATTTTTATCTCCGTATTTCGTTGGAACTGCCTCTTAAAAAACTTCTTGTCGCGGGTTACGAAAAAATTTTTGAAATGGGCAGGATTTTCCGGAATGAAGGCATCGACCGCGAGCATCTTCAGGACTACACGCAGTTGGAATTTTACTGGGCCTATCACGACTATAACGATTTGATGAAACTGGCCGAGAAAATGTATAAAGAAGTAATCAAAAAAACAACCGGCGGATTGAAAACTTCTTTCCAGGGTAAAACGATTGATTGGGGCAAAAAATGGGAGAAAATCGAGTATGTGAAAATTTTTGAAAAATATAATAAATTGAATCCCGTTACGGCTTCGCGCGACGAACTTTTCCAAAAAGCCGTTTCACTCGGGCTTGCTCCGGAAAGACACTTTGGTAAAGGACGTCTGATAGACCTGATTTTCAAAAAGACGGTCAGGCCAACACTGATTCAGCCGTGTTTTCTCGTAAACCCGCCCGTTGAAGTGGAGCCGCTTGCAAAGCGTTCCGAAGAAAATCAGGCGCTCGTCGAGAGGATACAGATTATGGCTTGCGGCAGCGAACTCGGCAAAGGATTTTCGGAGCTGAACGACCCGCTTGACCAGAGAGCGCGTTTTGAAGAACAGATGAAACTCCGCGCGGCGGGGGACAAAGAAGCCCAGTTCCTGGATGAGGATTTTTTGGAAGCGCTTGAATATGGAATGCCTCCGGCGGCCGGCTTCGGCCTTTCGGAACGGCTCTTCGCCGTCATTATGGATAAGCCGGTAAGGGAAACGGTTATTTTCCCGCTTATGAGGCCCAAACAGTGATTGTCGGCCGTTAGTGATTGATATTTTACGCCAAATTCTATATTCTAAGTCCTAAATTCAATGAAAAAGGTAATGATATTCGGCGTGTTCGACGGAGTTCACGACGGGCATAAATATTTTTTGAGCGAAGCAAAAAAATTGGGCGATCACCTTACGGCCGTCGTTGCTGCCGATAAAGTAGTGGAAATTTTGAAAGGTAGAAAGCCGGCGAGAAACATAGCCGAACGGATAGCCCATATCGAAACGCAAGACGGCGTCGACGGAGCCATCGCCGGCGACGCGGAAATGGGTTCATGGGATATAGTAAAAAAATTCCGTCCGGATATAGTTGCCGTCGGTTATGACCAAAAAGAGCTTAAAGAAGACATGGAGAATTCATTGAAAAATTTTGATTGGTCGTTGGAAATAAAAATCATCTCACCGCACCAACCGGAAAAATATCACAATTCAATTATCAACGGCGATTGAAAATTTCCGCGTACACATTTTTAACTTACCATCCTTACCGGTTTTTATGCGGTGCTATCACGCGTGATAGCACTGTCTAATTTTCTATTTCTACGACCGGCAACGAAAAGAAAGTAAAAACTTTTCTATTTTCTACTTACTACTTTCTATTTTCTAGATTCTGTTACAATTTTATCGCTTTCTCGCAGACCATATTCGGTTCTCCGTTGCGCCAGGACATTTTTCCCTTTACCGCAACTATATTGTTCTCTTTCCAGACATCCATAGTTTTTAAAAGAGTATCGTTAAAAACGACGACTTCCAACGATTCTTTTGAAAAATCCTCTATTTTTGCGAAAATCATCGGCTGGCCGTTCTTGGTAAGTATTTTTTTTATTTCCGAGACCGAGCCGGCTATTTTTACGATTTGGTCTTTTTTATCTTTGGAACGCGCGTCTTCTATTCTGAGAACGCCCAGTTTTTCTATTTTTTCCTTGTAGGAATTCAACGGGTGGTCCGAAAGATAAAATCCGAGAAGTTCTTTTTCCCAGCCGAGTTTTTCCGGCGCCGTCGCGGACTCCGCCGGTTTAAGTTTGAACGACAAGCCGACCGGAGCGTTGCCGAACAACGACTGACCGGTCTGTTGCCCGTTTTTCTTTATGAGCGAGTTGAAGCGGATTATCTCGTCTACGTTTTCGAACGCCTGTTTTCGTTCGATGCCGAGAGAGTCGAGCGCCCCGCTTTTAATCAGGCTTTCCAGTGATTTTTTGTTTAAATCCTTGTGCTGTATGCGGTTGATAAAGTCTGGTAAATCTTTGAATTCCCCACGATTGAGCCTTTCGTCGATTACGGCCTGTACAATCGCTTCGCCGACGTTTTTTATGGCAAGAAGCCCGAAACGTATTTTCGTCCGGCCTTCGGGCGAAAAATTTACCGAACTCTTATTGACGTCCGGCGGAAGTATTTCTATCCCTTTTTGTCGGGCTTCGCTGACGAGTAAAGCTATCCGGTCGATGTCATGAAGTTCGGCGTTGAAAAGAGAAGCCATGAATTCTTCGGGATAATGCGCTTTGAGATAAGCCGTGCGATAGCCGATGAGGGCGTAACAGACCGCGTGGCTGCGGTTGAATCCGTATCGGGCGAACGGCTCGAACCATTTCCATATTTCCTTGGCTTTTCCTTTTTCTATTTCGTTTTTCATCATTCCCTTGACCATCTTTTCTTCCTGTTCGAGAAGAAGAGATTTTATTTTCTTGCCGACGGCTTTTCTCAATATGTCTGCTTCGGAAAAGCTGAAGCCGGCCAGGTCTCGCGCCACCTGCATAAGTTGTTCCTGGTAAAGCATGATGCCGTATGTTTTTTTGAGAATTGGTTCGAGTTTCGGATAAAGATACGTTACTTTTTCTTTTTTGTGCTTGCGCGCGATGTAGCGGGGAACCATTCCCGTTTCAAGGGTTCCGGGGCGATAAAGCGAAATCATGGCGACGATATCTTCAAACTCGGTCGGCACCAGGTCTTTCAGGTAATGTCTCATTCCGCTGCCTTCAAGCTGGAATACTCCGGTCGTGTCGGCGCGCTGCAGAAGCTCGAAAGTTTTTTTGTCATTAAGCGGCAGTTCCGATATTTTAATGTCCTCGTCTCGGAGCTCTTTAACCAGCCGGATGGTTTCCTCGATTATCGTCAGATTCTTGAGGCCAAGAAAGTCTATTTTCAACAGCCCCAAATCTTCAATGCTGTGCATTTCGAATTGCGTGATAACTATGTTTTTATCCTGCGGCGCGAACTGCAAAGGAACGTGTTCCATCAGCGGGTCTTTTGAAATAACGGTTCCGCAGGCGTGCACTGACGCGTGACGCGCGACTCCTTCAAGGTGAATGGCGGCGTCAATGAGTTTTTTGGCGTCGCTGTTTTCTTTATACAGAATTTTGAGGTCATCGACTTTTTCAAGGCATTTTGCGAGCCAGCCTTCCTTCATTCCCTGGGTCGGGTTGAAAGGAATCAATTTGGCCACCTGGTCGCAGAATCCGTAAGGGATGCCCATGGCCCTGCCGGCGTCGCGTATTGCCGCCCGCGCCGCCATAGTTCCGAAAGTGATTATCTGGGCCACGCAGTCTTCGCCGTATTTTTGGCGCGCGTAAGCAAGTACTTCGTCGCGCCGCTTATCGGCGAAATCGATGTCGATATCCGGCATCTGTATTCTTTCCGGATTCAAAAAACGCTCGAAAAGAAGTTCGTATTTCAGCGGGTCCACGTCCGTAATTTCAAGAATATAAGAAACAAGGCTTCCGGCCGAAGAACCTCTGCCGGGGCCGACCGTTATTCCATGAGTTTTCGCCCAATGAATAAGGTCTTGGACTATAAGGAAATAATCCGCGAATCCGGTTTTTGTTATTACTCCCAATTCGTATTCCAGCCGTTCCTTAAATTCTTTCGTTTGTTCTTTTTTGGAAAAGCGTTCGTCTATTTTTCCTTCCGTAAGTTCGCGTAAATAATCGTTCGCCGATTGCCCGTCCGGAGTGGGGAAGTTGGGGAGCAATATTTTGTTCAGTTCCAACTCAACGTTGCATTTTTCGGCGATTTTATGGGACTCTTCGACGGCGTCCGGGATTTCCTTGAAAATCTCTGCCATTTGTTCGGGTGAAGTTATCGAATAATCGTCCAGCTTCATTGTCATTCTGTTCTCGTCCTGAATTTTGTTGCCTGTTTGCACCGCGAGAAGTATGTCGTGGTATTCGGCGTCTTCTGGTTTTATGTAATGACTGTCCTGCGTGGCCACAAGCGGCGTTTTTGTTTTCCTGCTTATTTCGATAAGGCCATTCCAGACTTTTTCGTGCCACCTAGGATTGAAATTCGGATGATGTCCTATTTCTATGTAATAGTTTTCCGGGCCGAAAATTTCCTTGTATTCCTCGACGACTTTTTCGGCGTCCTTGTCGTCAAGAATCGCCCGCGCCAGTTCTCCCGAATAACACCCAGAAAGCGCTATGAGGCCTTCGTGGTATTCTCTGAGCAAATCTTTGTCAACGCGCGGCTTGTAATAGAATCCTTCGAGGTGCGCTTTTGTAACCAGCTTGATTAGATTTTTCCAGCCGATGTTGTTTTTGGCGAGAAGTATCAAATGATAATATTTTTCATTCGGCTCGCGACTGAAGCGGTCGCGCGGAGCAACGTAAGTTTCAACTCCTAAAATCGGCTTCACGCCGGCAGCCTTGGCTTTTTTGTAAAATTCCACGGCCGAATACAGCGTGCCGTGGTCGGTGACGGCCAAAGAATCCATTCCGAGTTCTTTTACCCGCTTGACCAACGGGTCTATCTTGGAAAGTCCATCAAGGAGTGAATAGTGGGAATGAGTGTGAAGATGAGTAAATTTAGGCATATCTTTACTGGTAGAGTTTAAGCCAATTTTATCTCTATATCAATTTACATTTAGGGATATTTTTGTTAAATTTTTCAAGTACAAGCCACCCTAGCTCAATTGGCAGAGCCCCGCGTATCGGGATTGCGATTTGCTAAGAAATTTGACAAAATTTCAAAGCAAATCGGGAACAACACTGGCGCAAGGTCCCGCACCAAAATTTGCCGGAGTAGCTCAGCGGTAGAGCAACTCTTTTGTAAAGAGAAGGTCGGGGGTTCGACTCCCTTCTCCGGCTCATATGGAATTACAAGTTGGAGTAAAGGCGATAGCTCACAATAAAGAAGGTAAATATCTTTTACTTCATCGTTCTACGAAGAAGTATAAAAATATAACCGGATTATGGGATATAGTTGGCGGGCGCATAAATTCCGGCGTTGGACTTCGAGAAAATCTTGCAAGGGAAATTAGGGAAGAAATCGGGCTGGAATTGACGGGCGAGCCGCGTCTTATCGGAGCGCAGGACATTTTTCCAAGAGGAGGCGGCCGACATGTTGTGCGGCTTACTTATATTGTTGAACTTGATGGCGACCCGAAACTTGATAAGGAAGAAAATGACGATTACCGATGGGTCACAGCCGAAGAGTTAAAATCCTGGCCGGACCTGGACATGTACCTGAAAGAAATTTTGGGAAAATACATTTTACGATAAGGTGCTTGAAAAATACTTCCTTACGGAGTAATTTTATATCGTTGCCGATGTAGCTCAGTTGGTAGAGCAACTCCATGGTAAGGAGTAGGTCCGCGGTTCGAATCCGCGCATCGGCTCACATTAGAATCTGCTTAGTGAATTTATGAACTTAGCAATTCTTATGCCCCGCCAAAGGCGGGGGTAATTTTGCAAAATCCGGCCGTTTCGGCTACAATCTTTTTTATGGCGAAATCGAAATATTCGGAAAACTTAATAGCTTTAAAGTGTTCTGTTTGCGCCAATCGCAATTACTATACCAGAAAAAACAGGAAATCCGTCGAACGCAAGATTGAGCTCAAAAAGTACTGCAAGAAGTGCCGGAAGCAGACGGTTCATAAGGAAACGAGATTGACCGGAAAATAAACCGGTGGTTTCGATGGGTCTGTAGTTTCAATGGCAAAACATCGGTCTCCAAAACCGAGGTTCCTGGTTCGAATCCAGGCAGACCCGCACTTAGAAAATCTTAAATGAAGAATGAGTTTAGATTTTCAAGTGTCCCGAGCGAGTGAAACGACGAGGGATAAGTATCAAACAGACATCAATCCGACCCCTAATGACAAAGACAATCCGAATACTTTTGAACGCGGTTCCGGTGTTGGTAATGATAGGGCTTATACCTGTTGTGCGGAATGATTACAACCTCGCTTTTATTTACGCGCTGATAATAGCGATGGCATTTTTCGTAAAAAGAGAAAAAAGCGACCTCTACGTTTTTATTTTCGGTTTTTTTGCAATGATTGTTTCCGAATATCTTTTCGTTAATGCAGGCGTCGAGACATTCAACAGAGACAACCTGTTTGGAATTATGCCTCTTTGGCTGCCGCTTTTGTGGGCATACGGATTCGTAGCCATAAAAAGGGGCATTGAAATAATAGGGCGGCGGTAAAAATCGGCCAGAATATTTTACTTTTCTAATTTGCAAAATCCGGGGCCTAATGCTATCTTAAATTGGCTTTAAATATGTTGGTTATCAGATTAAATCGCATTGGCAAGAAGCACCAGCCGAGCTATCGCCTGGTTGTTTCCGAAAGACGCTCTAAGCTCGGCGGCCCGCCCGTCGAAGATTTGGGTTATTATAATCCGTTTACTAAAACAACCGGCTTTGTCCAGGAAAGAATCCGCTACTGGCTCGGCGTAGGCGCGAAACCCACGGCAACGGTTCACAACATTTTTGTTAAACAGGGAATCGTAGGCGGGCCGAAAGTGAAAATTTCAATGAGGAAAAAAGCCCAAACGGAAACCCAGCCAGCCGACCAGAAACTCGCGGTGGAGGCAGGCATTCCAGCCGAACCAGCAGCCCAGTAAAAAAGAATTGACAGTGAGTTTACGCGGTTATAATCTTTTCATATTCTCGAAACCGTCCGAAATACGGAAAAGAAAGGTCGAAAGAAATCTAGCAGTGAATAAATGACGCAAAACGATCAGGAATTCCTGGAATATGTGGTTAAAGCCCTTGTGGACCATCCGGATGACGTCAAGGTTGACAGGAAGGTTGACGAGCTCGGAGTTCTCCTCTCGTTGAGGGTTCATCCTCAAGACATGGGACAAGTGGTCGGCCGCCAGGGAGCGACCGCCAAAGCCATCCGTTCCCTCCTTAGAATCGTCGGGGTTAAAAATAACGCCCGCGTGAATCTAAAGATAGAGGAACCGGAAGGTTCTACCAGGGCTTCGCGCCCGATGAGGGAAGACAACGGCTAAGCAGTTTTTCGGAATGTGAAAATCGCTCCGGTCTGCGCCGGAGTGATTTTTTCTTATATTCCTTTTCATAAATCATAAATCATTATTCATAAATCCATTTCCAATGCTTTCTTATACAGAACTTAAAAAAGGAATTATTTTTTCGATGGACAACCAGCCCTACGAGGTTTTAGAATCGAATTTTTTGCGCATGCAGCAGAGAAAAGCGGTCGTCCAGGCCAAAATCAGAAATCTGATTTCTGGAAAAGTTCTGGACAGGAATTTCCAGCCGAGCGACCAGCTCGAGGAAATCGAACTCGAAAAAAAATCAGCGGTATTCATTTATCAAAACAAAGGAGAGTATTGGTTCCACGAAGAAGGAAATCCGAAAAGCAGATTTTCTCTTTCCGCGGAAACGATAGGAGAGGCAGCTAACTTTTTGGTGCCGAACACGAATATAAATTCGGTTACTTTTAACGATAAAGTCATTAAGGTAAATATCCCGATTAAGATGGACCTGAAAGTTGCCGAAGCTCCGCCTTCAATAAAGGGAAACACGGCGCAGGGAGGAACAAAATCGGTTACTCTTGAAACCGGAGCGAAAATTTCAGTTCCTCTTTTCATAAACACGGGCGACGTTATCAGGGTAAATACCGAAACCGGAACTTACGTTGAAAGAGTGGAGAAAAGAAATTGAAATATTTTTAGAAACTTAGTTGTTCTTAATATTGTTTGGCACTATGACGCGTCATAGTGCCAAACGCACTCGATAATTCTAATATATCAATTCCGACATATCACTGAGTTGAATTTTGCGGATTCGGATTGGGTTCTGCCTTAAATCCACTACTGTCCCAGGAGATACGTTCATAACTTTCTCCTTCGGCAACAGAGTTGTTGTAACTCACCGATTCGACCAAACTGCCGCCGGAGTCGTATAGATTTATCGTGGCAGTCGCGTTGGGCAGGGAAGCAGAGCGGACAACGTCTGCCGACGGGCTGGAATTATAGCCGTTAAGCCCTATCAAAAAGTACCCGCCCGCCCCGATGGCTTTTTTATCCTCATTTTTCGAGCCAATTGAAGCCAGTGAATTCGTGCCGTTTTTGATGGACCACCCGGAAAGGTCGATATTCTGGCTCCCGGCGTTGAAAATCTCGATAAACTCTTTGCCGGTGTCCGACCCCGCTGGATTACAAAAAATTTCGCTTATCAATATCCTTGCCGGTAATGATGTTGTAGAGGTAGACGATTGATTTTGATTCGTCGAACTGGATGATTCCGAAGAAGTCGCCTGAGTTTGTGTTTGGGAATTCGTTGTCGGGCCGTTTTGAGAAGTTTCGTTCGCCGAATAATTATTTGTTGACTCTTTCGTCAAAAACGCCGCGGAGTTTTCCTTTTTCGGCGTGCCGCCGGCAAGAGCGCTCGTGTGCCAGCTGAAATCAAGAACACTTCTTTCCATTGTTTTTCTGGAGACGCTGTCGCCGGCCGGCCATCCTTTGGACGCGTCGATTTCATCAACGATGTTGCAGTCGGCGTCGAAAATTTTCAATTTCAATACAGTACTGCTGTTGTTCGAAAGAGCTCCGGTGTAAATCGTATCCGCAGTAACTCCCGGAGCCGAGTTGTCGTCGGTTCTTTCCAGAAGATAAAAACTTCCGGAATAAATTTTGTTTTGTTCCTCGAAAATTACTTTTATGTTTTCATCTCCGGATAAAACCTGCCAGCCGGCGAGCGTTATGTCGTTTCCGGAATTATTTTTGATTTCAATCCATTCGTCGTTCGCGCTGTCTTTGCTGCCGGCCCAGTTTATTTCGCTGAAAATTATTTGGTTGTTTGGGATTCCCGTTTTCGAAAAATCGCACACGGAAAAACTTTTTTTGATTTCTATCGCGGGTGATTGAATCGCGTAATTTTCAGTTTGGTCTGCGGAAGCGGAAAAATTTTCCGCGAATTCGTTTGTAATTTTTTCGACAGATTTATTTTTCGCGACACTTTCCGGAATTTTTTTGTCAGCCGGTTCCGCTCCGGTAAAAATTCCGTTATTTTTTTCTTCAAAGCCGCCGTCGGAGTTTTTTGACAGATCTATTTCAAGAACGGGCCTTTTGTCTTTTGGAGAAAAAATATCGCCGAAAGTTTTCAAAATCGTCGCCGAAATTCTCGGTAAAAATCCTTTTTCGGAAACAGAATTGCTTTTTTCCGAAAATTTCAGGGAAACGATTGATATTGAAACTACGGCGAAAACCGAGGCGAATATAAGCATGGCAAAGCCGGACGCGCCCCGCCTTGAACCCGCGCCGAAAAACGCGCGGTGGATTCCGCCAAAGAAGAAATAACTATTTCTTCTCCTGATTTTTTTCATTTTTAAGCTCTGCGTTTTTTAAAACCGGCCCGAAATCACATCTATTTTATTACGCTTAAAGTTTATTTGCCAGCATGCCAATACGTGAGCGCGGCTACCGGCCGAAATCGCCGCGGGTGCATTAAACGGGCGGTGCCCGGCGGAAAATACGAAAAAAATATTTTTTGGTCACGGCTCGGTATGTCCGACCCCCAACGAACTCCGCCAATCAGGCGGGGAAAACCCTTAAAATCCTGATAAAAATTTTTTAGACGGCGGGAACCTGTCTGCCCTGTCTACCGGCAGGCAGGCGGCGGACAGGAATTTGCCAAAAAATTTCAAAAGTGTTTTTCTATGATTTTTTGGGGATAAAGGCCTGTTGCGCCGACGGAGCCGTAGAGGGAAAATAGTCCTGCGGTGAACGAACGTTCCCCGCGAAAGGTCAAAACAATAATATAATTTATAAAGTTAAAAACGCCGCAATGGTAAAAATCAAAAAAACGTCTCATCACTGGCTGACGAAGACGGAATTCGAAAAGGTCAACTCTTCATTTTCGGAAAACGCGCTTCGAATGATGAAAAAACGGTATCTTGTTGCCGATGAAAGCGGAAAACAGGAGACGCCGGCTGATATGTTTCATCGCATGGCGCACGCGCTTTCCGAAGTTGAAAAAAATTACGACAGAGACAGCCGCTCCGTAGAAAAAATAGAAAAAGATTTTTGGGAAATTCTTTCCAAAAAAGAATATACTCCGGCGGGCAGAACGCTTACCAACACCGGGAGTCCGACTCCGCTTATTGCCAACTGCATCGTTCTTCCGGTAATGGATTCAATGGAAAGCATTTTCCAGACACTCAAAGACGCGGCGCTTCTACAGCAGGCTGGTTCCGGGTTAGGTTTTGATTTTTCGCATTTGCGCCCGGCATTCTCGGAGACTAAAAAATCCCGAGGAGTTTCTTCCGGCCCGGTTTCGTTCTTAAGAATTTACGACGCTGCTTTTGGAATAATAAAACAACAGGGGAGACACGGCGCCAACATGGCTATGATGGAAGTGACTCACCCGGACATTCTGGACTTCATCCGCTGCAAGAAAATAGAAGGAGAAATCAGGAACTTTAACATATCGGTTAAGGTCACCGACGAATTCATGAAGAAGCTTGTCGAGAACCCTAACGAACAGTGGCTCTGCGAATGGAAAGAACAGAAGATGAAGCCGAGAAAAGTTCTCCGCGCTCCGAACAATTCGGTCATCGGCACAGAAGAAGTCAACGTCACTGTCAAAGAAATTTTTGACGAGCTGGTCGAGCACGCCTGGCTCAACGGAGAACCGGGAATAGTTTTCATCGATGAGGTTAACCGAACGAACCCGTTGCCAGGGCTTGGCACGATAGACTGCTCTAATCCGTGCGGCGAACAATTCCTTCACCACTACGACAACTGCAACCTCGGGTCCATAAATCTCGCGCAGTTTGTAAAAGACGGGAAAACCCATTCGACCCATTCGATTAACTCAGGGCGGGCAGACTCAGGGCAAGCGGGTTCGCCGCAAATCGACTGGAATCGCCTTCGTCGCGTCGCCAAAATTTCGACGCGCCTCATGGACAACGTCATAGACCTTTTTGATTTCCCGGTAAAACAAGTTACCGACCTTGCCAGGAAAAATCGCCGCATCGGTCTCGGCATAATGGGATTCGCGGACATGCTTTACCAACTCGGAATTCCTTACAATTCCGATGAGGGCTGCAAGCTCGGCGAAAAAGTCATGAAAACCATAACCGACTCGGCCCGCGAAATGTCAAAAGAATTGGCAAAAGAGAAAGGCGCCTTTCCGAACTGGAATTCGAGCGTTTTTGCGGCTAAAAAAGCCGCCAAAATGAGAAATGCCGCCCTGACGACTGTAGCTCCGACAGGTTCGATTTCCATGATGCTTGACGCTTCTTCCGGCGTCGAGCCGAATTTCGCCCTTTCTTACATCAAGCAGGACAAAGACGGACACAAATACAACTACTTCAACAGTTATTTCGAAAAAGCGCTGGCCGACCAGAAATTCAGCGAGGGAAAGATAAAAGAAATAAAAGACGAAATCATAAGAACCGGCAGTATCCAGAATATTCCCGACTTGCCGGAAAATTTGAAGAAAACTTTCGTGGTGGCCATGGACATTTCAGCGGAAGAACACATTAAAATGCAGGCGGCTTTCCAGAGGAACGTCGACAACTCGATTTCAAAAACAATCAACTTTTCGAATAGCGCCACAAGGGAAGACGTTTTGAACGGATTCGTGATGGCCTGGAAAATGAAATGCAAATCTTGCACCGTTTACCGCGACGGCAGCCGCGAAGTCCAGATTTTGAACATCGGCACCGGCGAAAACATCAAAGCCCCGAGTTCTATTGGAATTAACGGGGCCAATAAAACGGAAACTGCGCACATTGAAATTCCCGCCGACAAAAACAGGGTCGGAGCAAGGAAGCGCCCAGAAGTTCTCGTCGGCAAGACGTACAGGATAAAAACCGGCTACGGCAAACTTTACGTGACAGTCAACAACGACGAGAACGGAGTGCCATTCGAGGTATTCGCCATCATTGGCAAAAGCGGAGGATTTTTCCAGGAGCAGAGCGAAGGCATCTGTCGTTTGATATCAGTAGCTCTCCGCGCGGGAGTGAAACTCGAAGAAGTAATCGACAACCTGAAGGGAATACGCGGACCGATGCCGATGCTCACCGACAAAGGAACTGTTCTGTCTTTGCCTGACGCCATCGGCCAGGTCCTCGAACAACATGTTGCCGCTAACGGTTATCACAATCCTCTTCTTACCGAACAGGAAAGCGCCGACCCAGTGGTGATAGAGGAAAAAGAAGCCGCCGTAGTGTCGCTTCACGGGAACGAAACAGTTTCCAAAAAATCTTTAGCCGACTATGGCCTGATGCCGGGTTGCCCGGACTGCGGCGCGGCTCTTATCGTCAGCGAAGGGTGCCTGAACTGCCGCAGTTGCGGATTCTCACGGTGTATGTAAAAAAACGAATCCGTCCTAAGTTTTATCGCCTCTCGAATTCCTCGGGGCGACCCTGAGGTTCTCGAATGGGTCGAAGGACGGTTTCCCGCGTTGCGTGTGATTGTTTATGTATGAATGAGTATGACCGCAAAAACGCCCCGACGGAAATCGGGGCGTTTTTATTTTCTGCTGTTGGGGATATAATTCTGGAATGGGGGAAATGAAAATAGACGTGGTAAATCCGGGGGACGTTGACCCACAAATCGAGCTCGAAAGGCTTCGCGCCGAAAATATTGCTTTGAGAGATGAAAATAAACGCCTGAAAGGCGAAAACAAACGCCTGGAGGAATTGAGCACCTACGACAGCCTGACAGGCGTTTTGAACCGCCGCGGAGGATGGGAAGAAATGGAGCTCATCACGATAGGCGCGCATTCATTGGAAGGGGGCGAGGAAAGGCGGCACGAAGGCAAAACCGGACGCGAGATAAGCCTTCTCCTGCTGGACATCGACGACTTCAAAAAAATAAACGATACCTTCGGCCACGAAGTCGGCGATGCCGTGCTTAAAAAGACCGCCGAACTTTTAAAGAACTCATTCAGAAAATACGACGTAGTCGCCCGCTGGGGAGGCGAAGAATTTATTGTGGCTTTCCAGGGAGACGAACAGGACGTCATTAACAAGTTTTTCAATAAGCAGGCCATGATGCCGCAGATATCTTTCGACATGGAAACCGAAAAGGGGAATATTAAAGTCACTTTAAGCGGCGGCGTTACGGATTACAGGGTTGGCGAGGAATTGGACAAAGCAATCAATCGCGCCGACCAGGCCCTTTATAAATCAAAAGAGGGAGGCAAAAACAGAATAATCAAATACGAAGAACAAAAGAAAAGAGAATAGCATTCCGTTTGATTTTTCCGGATTAGCTGATAGAATGTTTTTATTCCGGGATAGTTCAGCGGTAGAACGCCTCCCTGTTAAGGAGGATGTCGCAGGTTCGATCCCTGCTCCCGGAGCAGCAGAAAAACTTAGTGGGTTTTGAGAAAAATTTTGGCGTGCGACGCGGAGCGTCGCCCATTGTTTTACGGGGATTTCTACGACTTTTTTATTTCGCAAAGTCAGGTTCGAGCCGAAGATTTTTTGGGGGAGGATTTTTTGGAGGGGAGGTCGTCATTTTTTGCTATTTCGTCTAGTAAAGAAGCGTCTTTTATCCACTCCCGCATGGGTTCGAGCCACCGCGTTCCCCCTCTTTGCGACTTGGCGATAACCTCCTCGGCCGACTTCTTTTCGGACATAAGCCCTCGCTTCTTGGCGAGGTAGGTTTCTCGGTCTATGTCCTGCTCAATGTAGAGGTCGGTAACGACGTCTATCCTGCGTTTGATGTCGGCGATTTTCTCCTGCAAGCCACGGACGAAAGTATCCGTGGTGCGGGAGATGTTTTTCTCGTCCTCATCTGTGCGTCTCGATAAATCTTGTGCCCAATCCTCCGGCATTGTGTAGTGCGTGAGGATTTCGGAAAGATCGGCGGCGAGGACTTCCTCGCGGACGTAAGGTTGCGAGCAACCGCCTTTCTTCTTGGTACAGCGATAGTAGGTATAGCCTTTCTGCTTCTCGGCAGTTATACCCATACCGCACTCGCCGCAACGCAAAAGGCCGCAAAGGGCTTTCGGGTATCTCCCGTTCTTGTGCGGGTGTCCGCGTCGGACAAGGACGCCCTGCACTTTGTCGAAAAGTTGCTTGTCTACGAGCGGCGTATGTTTGCCCTCGTATATCTCTCCGGCGTAGCGAAAGTGTCCGTAGTAAAACGGATTGGTGAGAATAAATTTCGCTCGGTCTTTGTGCAGCCGGTTGCCGTAAATACTCCTAACGCCGTTTTCAAATAGATATCGAGAAATGTCTTCGAGGCGGGAGTTTCCCTGTGCATATAGCTCAAAGGCGGCTCTGATAGTCTTGGACTTTTTCCTATCAACGACGATGGTTTTAGCTCGCACGTCGTTGAGGTAGCCGATAGGGGCGAGCGATGGATATTCGCCGCGTTTCACTTTCTCGTGAAGGGCGCGTTTTGTGTTCGCGGACAAGTCGAGAATGAACTGGTTAGCCATTCCGAACTCTACGCTCATAAGCATAAAATTATCGGTCGGGCGATAACTTCTGTCATGCGTCTGTATATGTTGAATGATGCCACGTTGGAGAAACCAGCTTATCTGCCCGCCGTCCACCGGATTGCGAGCCAAGCGATCTAACTTCCAACAAATAATGCCCTGTGCTTCACCAGTCTGTATGCGTCGAAGCATATCGTTGAAGATCGGGCGGCCGGGCATTTTTGCCGTCCGCTTCTCTACAAATTCGGCGGCAACTTCTAGCCCCTCGCTCTTGGCGAGCGAACGGAGTTCGTCTAACTGACCTTCGATGGAGAGGACTTGTTTATCCTCGACATCGGTTGATTTTCGGGCGTAGAGGAAATATTGGGGCATGGTTGGATTATAGCTCCTTATGTTAAATTAAAGAAACAAGGGCTGTTGATTACTGTTCCTTTATTATTTCTCTGGAATTACAATCCTACTAAAAATCGATAAAAGCCCTTTATATATAGGCTGAATAAGGAGTTTCGTGCTCAAAAGATTATACATCAATAAAGGAACTCTCACTAAGGAAAAGCTAAAATAGCTTGGTTTTAAAGGGCATTTTTATGTAACCGTAATTCATTTACTCATTTAACTTGCATATAATCCTAGCCTATGCTATGATCTGCCTGTCCAATAAATAATACAAACCCAACAATAATCTTATGCCCGACAAACACGATGCCCTTAAAAAACTCTTTACCGACGAGAATGATGTTAATGCTAGCGAACTCTTTGATATCCTCTCTCCCTTCATAAAGATAAATAAAACAAACAAAACTATAATCTTTTTGGATACTGCTCATAGCCAGCCCCTGAAGAACAAAGTTATTATCTTCTTACTTGCAAAGAAAGCCTTGTTTTTACTAAAAGAGGTAGAGAGCGATCGTGTTAAACCAAAAAACATAATCGAAGAGACTGGTATCCCGAAAGGAAGTGTGTTGCCCACTTTAAAATTCTTGAAAGAAGCTAAAGGAGGTAGCCTAATAAGTTCAGAAAAAGGTGAATATTATATTTCAAGTTACCAGATTTCTAAGATTAAAAACAAAAATATCTTAAACGATTATGAAAAGAACAAATAAAGAAATTATTAGCGAGATAAAAACATTGCTCGCTGAATTAGAGGGAGCAGATCCCCGCTCGTTAGCAGTAGAAGAAAAAACTAATACTGCCGTCAAGAAAAATCTAAGCGGTTGTATCGGTGCAATACAAAGTTTAATAGATGAAGGTTTTCTGGACACCCTTAAGACCGTGCCACAAGTTGTTGAAAAACTAAGAGAGGAAGGCCAGCCCTATAGTAAAGAATTGGTGTCTATGAATTTACTTAATCTTTTAAAGCCTCCGCGTAAAATTCTCAGGAGAATAAAGCAGAATAAACAATGGAATTATATTGTTAGGAAATAAAAAGTTATGAACGAAATACAAAAAATAATTAGCCGCCTTGAAAAACTTGAGAACGCCGTTTTCGGCGAATCTGGGTTGAATAAAAGAATCACCCCTCTTCCATCAAAAGACGTGGATATCAATTTAAATGAGAGAGCTTTCATTAAAAAATATTGTCTAAAGTTCAATGGACAGGAGTCTTTTACTCTTATTTGTGCCTTTTTAGCTAAAGGGAAAGGGAATATTCCAATTGATTTATCGGAAATAAAAAGTGTATGGAAAAGGTGTTTAGGGATAATCGGTTATCCTTACGGTTCAATATATTCGACAAGAGCAAAAGAAAACGGTTGGGTGAATGTCTTAGAAGGTAAGAGAGCAACTTATACTCTTGGGAAAAAGTGGGCTGATATCTTGAAACATGAGTAGTATCCTAAAAAATATTCCTAAAAACCTTGAAGACGGCCTGTTTACAGAATACACCGAACTTAAACGCCGCTTTCAATTAAACGATGTTGGCCCAAGTCAACTGAACGGTGGTAGGCTTGCTGAGGTTATCTTAAGAATTTTCCAACACTTACTCAAAATACCAGTTTCCCCCTTTGAAAATGAAATAAAGACGGAGGAAAAAACGAGAATATTAAACAAGGTCATTAGCGACGCCACTATTGATATTCATATTCGTCAAAAGGTCTCTTCAATAGCTAGAATGTTACTCGATTTTAGGAACAACAGAAATGTGGCCCATCTCGGGGGTTTTAGTGCTAACAGTATTGACGCACAGTTTGTTCTCTCCAGTTCAAATTGGATCATCGCCGAGTTTATAAGAGTGTTCGGTAACTACTCCCTAGAGGACGCTCAGGAATTAATCGACTCTATCGCAGTTCCAACTTACCCTGTTATCTTTGACATAGAAGGAGACGATTTTATAGCAAGAGATGATCTAACTGTAAAAGAAGAGGTGTTAGTGTTGGTCTGTATTAAAAAACGAGATTTTAATTTTCTGTTCGCAAAGACAAAGGATAAGAACAAATCCAGATTTAAAAAAACTTTAGAGAGCTTGGGAAAAGAGAAGAAGATTGTTTTAAAGAATGGCCTATATCACATCTTGCCTAATGGAATTAAAGAAGTGCAAGAAAAAAACCTTCTAAAATTAAATTAGAGATAACTTATTGTATTTTCGTTTATCCAAAAAATCCTCCCTCCAAAAATCTTCGGCTCTGAATTTCTTGAACCTGTATTTTGCGAAATAAAAAAGTCGTAGAAATCCCCGTAAAACAATGGGCGACGCTCCGCGTCGCACGCCAAAATTTTTCTCAAAACCCACTAAGTTTTTCTGCTGCTTATCTGTATTCTACCGCTCGAACGGATATTATGGGAAATCTGGGGACATTTACCTAGTCATACAGGTAGTCACTCGCCCTATGCCGGAATGACTACCCTCCATCTCTGAAACTGCCTATTATTCCTCGCTCTTTTTGGGGTGCTCCTCTCAAATCTCAAGTCCGACTTCACTCCGGTTTACCCCTTCACGCACCCCTTCACTCGGGTACTGCCGGAATGAAGGGGTAGCTAGTCTCAATATCGCCTCCATTGCTCGCTTTTCTGCCCTCGCCACGTCAAAATCCCAAGTCCGACTTCACTCCGCTTTGTGCCTCCGTTCGAGCTTGTGGTATGACCCCGTTTTTCTGGTCACAGAGTCCCTGCCTAGACCGCCCTTCGGGCGGTTGCAGTCGGGCGGCAATTCCTTCCCCCA
>JBBTVY010000009.1:0-47202 GCA_038063055.1 Patescibacteria group bacterium
GTCGCCCCCGACCTGACCATACCTCAAGGCGCGGCTGGGTCTGACGCTCTGGTGAAGTGGATTAACGGGTTTTATCAGTTTTCTCTGCTCGCGGGGGTGTTTCTGGCGGTGGGTATGATTACCTGGGCGGGGTTGAGATATACGCTGGCGGCGGGCAATCCTTCCACTCAATCGGACGCCAGAGACCAGATATTGCAGGCCTTATTGGGGTTGCTTCTCTTGTTCGGAGCTTATCTTATTCTCTATATCATTAACCCCGGGTTGGTTAACCTGAGGACTGAGGAGCTTAGAAATGTGTATGTGCCGGCATCCTAAAATAATTTAAATCATGAAAAAAATTTTAATAACTTTGACAATCGTAATAGTGGTGGTTCTTATCGGTTTCGGCGGATACTATATTCGAAGCCGGCAGGGAACGCCCGCTACCGACACGACGCGTGAAACGGGTTCTTTGCCGTCGGATGCCGGCGGAACCAACGCGGCGGCGCAAAATCAGTCAATTGAATCTTCTCTGCTTTCATCGCTGAATTCGATTTCACAAAACCAGATTCTTGATTACTTCGTTAACGGAGAAAATGACTATTCGATTATCAAACCGGACGGCGCGGTCATAAAAATTTCCGGAGGAAAAGAGGAGGTTTTAAGCAACGGCCCCGTTGCGGGAATAACGAGCGCTTCGTTTTCTTACGACGGGAAAAGAATTATGGCTCTCGTTGGCGGCGGCTCGTCCAGAGTCAAGATTGAAATATTCGATTTTGACCAGAAAAACTGGCGTTTGCTGCCGAACATAGCCCAAAGCCCGGTTTGGTCTCCGGACAGACATCAAATCGCTTTTCTGTCGCAAATCGGGCAGTCGAGCGCTCTATATACCCTGAACGTGGACGACTTGCGGGCCAAGCCGGTTGAAATTACAAGAATCCATCAGGAAGACATGATTTTAAACTGGGTATCGCGCTCGAAAATATTTTTCGCGGAGCCGCCGAGCGGTCGGTGGAATTCTTCGCTCTGGTCGTTCGATATGGCAAACAAATCCCTTTCGGCAATATTGCTCGACAAACCGGGCCTTGAAACAATCTGGGGCGTGTCTTCTTCTTCGGCTTCGGCAAATGCAGGACTAGCGATAACCTCCGATATAAGCGGCTTAGGCGGACGGTTGCGTCTGATAAACCAGGGCGGAAAGGAAATTCAAAACCTCAATTTCCTTACCTTGCCCTCTAAATGCACTTTTTATAATAAGCCGGTTGCTCAAAATTCAACCTCGTCGCCCGCTTCCTCCGCATCCACATCCAAAACCGCCCCGGCGGCCAAAACAAACACAACCCTGGTTTGCGCCGTGCCGCGCGACAGCCGAATTCTTCAAAATAATCCCCTGCCGGACGCTTACCAGAAAAAATCGATTTTCACGTCCGATGATTTTTTTGAAATGGATGTTTCCAGCGGCAACGCAAAAAGCGTTTTCAACGACCCGAAAACAGGCGTCGACGCGGAAAAATTGAAAGTGTTCGGCAAATCGGTATTTTTCATAAACAGGCTGGACCAAAGAGCGTATTCTTTTTCGTTGCCCCAATAAAAACGCCGCGAATCGCGTCGCGGCGTTTTCTCTCGCAAATTTTAAATTTTGTCGCCCGCTTCCTCGGTAATTTTTATTTCTTTTTTCGGCGGACTGTTTTCGTCGATGGGCCTGACAACAACATATCTTGAGCGGCCGGAGCCGACGCTTTCCGTGGCGACATCCGGGCGGCCGGCGAGTTCAACGTGTATTATGCGCCGCTCGTAAGAATTCATTGCCGGCAACGATATTTCTTCTTTGGTGGCCGCCGCCTTTCTGGCGGCCGCGCGGGCAAGTTCGGTAATAATGGTTTCGCGTTCGCGCCTGTAGTTGTTTACGTCAAAAAACGCCGGCGGCTGATTTTCCTTTTTGGTAATCAGCTGAACGAGGTGGTTAATCGAATCGAGTATGGACGGAAGGTTTTCTTTAATTAGGTTGGGATTATTGTGAATGAAAATTTTTCCGTGGCGGTGTTCCTCGTCCACTTCAATCGTGTAATCGTCAAATCCCATAAATTCAACTATTTTTTTTACGAATATTTCCAGATTCTTCATTTAAGTTAAGTTGGCGGTTTATTATTATTTGCTGAAATATCGAAAAAACAACGCTGACAGCCCAGTAAAGGCTGATGGCCGCCGGCAGTCTGGCAAAAATCAAAAGAGTCAGCACTGGGGCCAAATAGACCATTTGTCTGCCGATGGATTCGGCCGCGCTTGGCTTTCTGCCTTTCTCGATTTTTGGCAACATCATTTTGCCCTGGAAATACTGCAGAATGGCCGCCAAACTAACCATTAGAATACTACTGTGTTCCAAGTTTATCAAGCCTAAAAAAGAAGTATTGAACGTTCCCGGGGCATCAAGGAAAGAATATAAATTCGCCGATAAGATTTCCGGGGTAAGTTTGTCGAAAAAAATCTGATATAGGGCTATCAGAACCGGCAGTTGCACGAACAAAAGAAGTATTCCCGAAAAGGGATTTACTCCGTGCTCATGGTAAAGGTCCATTGTCGCTTTGAGTTGTTTTTCTTTGTTGTCCCTATGGACTTCTTTTATTTTTTCAATCTTCGGCTGTATTTTCTGCATCACCATCTGGTGTTTCGCGCTTTTGTGGAAAATCGGGTACAGAATCAGCCGTATCAAAATCGTGCAAAAAATTATAGCAAGACCGAAATCATAAAAGGCAATTGTCTCGTAAAGAAATATCAGCGCGTTCAGTATCGGCTGATAAATTATCAAGCGATACAAATCGACTATCATTTTTTATTCATTGTTTTAATTTTTTAAAGACGCCCGCTATCTCCGATTCGGCTTGTTTTTTGGAAATTGTTCCGAGTGCGGGTTTTGCCGTAATTATAAAATCGCTGGAAAAGTTTTTTTGGAGCAACGCGTTTTTCAATATCAATCTTTTCCAAAAATGGCGTCTTGTGGAACGCTTGTCGACTTTTAGGCCGACCGCGACGCCGAATCTGTTGTACCCGAGATTATTCTGGAAGACCCTGGTCTGGAAATATTCGGAAAAGAGCCCGATGGACGGTTTTTTTGAAAACAGGCTGTTCGGCGCGCGGAGTTTTTTTGGCGTCATAGGGCGACCCTGCGTCTGTTCTTCTGCCTCCGGCGGTTTATGACATTCCTTCCGCCGGGCGAGCGCATTCTCTTTAAAAAACCATGCGTCCTTCGGCGCTTTTTCTTTTTGGGATTATAGGTTATGGACATTTTCCAAAGTTTATCATAAGCTCCGGTTTAATCAATCCCTGCATTAATTTGTTTTTAAATATCTTTCAACAGATAATCCACATTTTTCCTCCTTGCGGCTTTGGTGTGATTTGGAATACAACTAATATTAGGTTGCTGGGCGCGGTTCGGTCCATCGAGCGCCTTGAAATATTTTATCTTTAAGCTTTTAATTGTATCTACTCGCCAATAAAAATTTAACCTAACGCTAAACCTATGGAAAAAAACCTCGAAAAGCTCTGGCGGTCCGTTCTTGGAGAAATGGAGATTCAGCTTTCGAGAGCCAATTTCGCAACGTGGCTTAAAAACAGCCAATTAACTGAAGAGAAGGACGGTACGCTGTTTATTGTCCTGCCGAATAACTTCGCCAAAGAATGGGTAGAGAATAAATATCATAAAAATATCTTGGGCATAGCCAGAAATTTTGACGATTCGGTAAAAAAGCTGGAATTCGTCGTTTCTGGGCAAAAAATGGACGCCCCTAAGAAAATTTCCGCCGAAACCATTAAGTTTGAAAACAAAATAAACCTAGAATTCAAAGTTGACCCGGAAAGCAATTTAAATCCAAGATACACGCTTGACTCTTTCGTTGTCGGATCTTCGAACGAGCTCGCCTTCAGCGCCGCCAACGCGGTTATAGAGAGCGTCGGTTCCAAATACAACCCTTTCTTTATTTACGGCGGGGTCGGACTTGGAAAAACACATTTGATACAATCAATAGGAAATGAAATAAAATCAAAATATAACGGGAAGATAAAAACAAAATATGTTTCTTCGGAAAAATTCACGAGTGACATCGTTTGGGCCATAAGAAATAAACGGATGGAGGATATAAAAAAGAAATACCGTGACGTTGATGTTTTGATAATAGACGATATTCAGTTTATAGGCGGAAAGGAAAAGACCGAGGAGGAATTTTTCCACACCTTCAATGCGCTTTATGAAAATAACAAGCAAATAATAATATCTTCGGACCGGCCGCCGCAGTCCATTCCGACGCTCGAGGAAAGGCTTCGTTCCAGGTTTGAGGGCGGGTTGATAGTCGATATCGTCTATCCGGAATATGAAATGAGGGTGGCTATAATAAAAAGCAAACTACAGAACAACAACAGGGAATTGAACGACGCTGTTGTGGAACTGATAGCCAACAAAGTCAAGAAAAACATACGGGAATTGGAGGGGGTAATAAATAAAATAATTTTTTATCAGGACATGAAAAACGCCCCCATCGGTGAAAAAATGGTTGAAGAAATAATAGAAAAGGCCATCCAAAACTTCACTGGAAGGGTAAGCGACTCTCAAATAATAAAGTCTGTGGCGGAGTTTTATAATGTTTCCATCGGCGATTTATCCGGCAGGGTAAGAAAAAAAGAAATTGTCGAGCCGAGGCAGGTTGCCATGTATCTTCTTCGGGATATCTTGGATATGTCTTATCCATATATTGGTGAAAAGTTGGGAAAAGATCACACCACGGCGATACATTCAGTGAGAAAAATAAACCACGAGATAAACAAGAATTCATCGTTCTTTCAGAAAATTATAACCATAAAAGAGCTGATTCATAAATCAAAATGAACAAATTATAAACACCAAAAAACAAACAAATAAAGAGTAATTCGCGGTTTTGTTAATAAAAACCGAGAGTATAATAACATCAATAATAAATTAAATAAGTATTAATTATTACTATTACCCGCATGAAGATAGTTGTTATGAAAAATAATTTAAAAGAAGGCCTGTCGATTATCGGAAAAATATCCGGCGAAAACCCCCAGCTGCCAATTTTAAAAAATGTTCTTCTTGAAACAATCGATAATAAAATTATTCTTACGGCGACGAACCTGGAAATAGCGATTAAATTCGGGGTCTCCGGGAAAATAATAGAAAACGGCTCCCTAGCCGCGCCAATAGGCGTTTTTTCAAATATCATTTCAAATATAACCAGCGAAAGGATTGACCTGGAAAGCAAAAAAAACGTAATGGAAATAAAAACAGACAACTATCAAGCCATCGTAAATTCGTCGTTAAGCGACGAATTTCCGCTGATACCTAAAATAAAAAATCAGGAAAATTATCTGGAAATAGAATCCAATTTATTAAAAAACGCCCTGATTCAGGTGGTTATAGCGTCGCAATTCTCCGAACTCCGGCCCGAGCTCAACAGCATTTTTGTCGATTATTCCATAGATAATCTTAAGCTGGTTGCCACCGACAGCTTTCGCCTGGCGGAGAAAAGCTTCACAAAAAACCAGATTAATTCAACAAACAACGAATCTTTTAATTTCCTTCTGCCGATTCAAAGCGGCCAGGAGCTGATAAGGATTCTGGGAAACGAAGGGAACGTCAGAATATACCGCGACGACAACCAAGTTTTATTTAAAACGGAACAATGGGAACTCTCTTCAAGACTTATGGAGGGGTCTTTTCCGGATTACAAATCGGTTGTTCCTAAAAAATACGGAGCCGAAATTACCGTTTCCAGGGAAGAATTCATTAACAGCCTGAAACTCTCGGGAATATTCAGCGCAAAAAGCAACGAAGTAAAAATAAAAATCATGGAGAACAAAAAAGCCATTGAAATATCTTCTTCGGACCAATCTGTTGGGGAAAACAGTTATTTTTTACCCGTCAAATTAACGGGTTCGTCCAAAGAAGTTTTCTTTAACTGGAAATATTTGAGCGACGGACTAAAAGCAATAAAATCAGACGAGGTTTTTTTCGGCTTGAACGAGGACAACAAACCGGCTGTGATAAAATTTCCAAAAGACAATTCGTATTTTTATCTGGTGATGCCGATTCTCAAGAGCTGAGCTATTCGTAAACTACTATTTCAGACTTCGATTGCCTGCCTTGCTCGTCAAAAACTTCCACGCCAATGGAATTTTGGGGTTCGAAATCGTCCGGCGTGAAAGATTTTTCAAAATTGTAATTTGTGCCGAAATTTCCAGAAAGACTTTCCACGATTTGGCCGTTGAAATACAAATTTATCTTGTTTATCTGATAATAGGAACTTATATCGGCCGTGACGATGACCGGCGAATTTATAAATCCGCCCACCCGCGGGCCCGTTATCTTAACCGTCGGCAGGGCCGAAACAACCCGCTGTGTTTCTTGGGTCGACGATTGATTATACGAAGAAAAGTCCCGTAAATTGTTCTTTGCCCATTCCAGAACGGAGCTTTCCCAGTTTTTGAATTGCGGGTCTTTTGACGGGTCGGCGGGGGACTGCCCGAGAGGGTCCGACCTATCAACGTAATACAACAAAGAATGGATTTGTCCGTTTTCTGAATAATTTCCATTAAGCATGGGCTTTGATTCAGTCACTTTCTCGGGCCGGCCGAATGTTTGCTTAGGCTGCGTTTTAAGCGCCACCACCATGAAGTCGTGCCAAATCGGAACGGCCGCAAGGATGCTGCCCCCATATCTTTGCATCGCTGTATTGTCGTTGTTACCCGCCCAAACGCCAACCACCATAGATGGCGTGTATCCGATGGACCATGCGTCGCGATAGTCATCAGTCGTTCCTGTTTTCAGCGCGACGTCGTAATCCGGAAAAACAGTTAACGGCAAACTGGCCTGAAAAAGACCGGCGCGGGCATCGGCGTCCGACAGAATATCGTTGATAAGCCTTGCGTACTGGGCATCCACAACAATTTCTTTTTTGTCTTGGAACGACTCTATTAATCCGCCGCCGGAATCGCGCACTTCCAATATCATTGACTGCCGGTGTTTAACGCCTTCGCCGGCTAGAACCGAATAAGCCCCCACCAAATCAAACAACTTGACTTCTCCTCCTCCAAGCACAAGCGACAAGCCGTAGCGGTTTGGTTCGTTAAGCGTGGTTACGCCGAAATTATGCAGGTTGCTTAAAACATCGGTCATACCCGCGAGATACAAAACTTTTACGGACGGAACATTTATCGACCGCGCCAGCGCGTTTCTCAGCGTAATTGGCCCGGAAAAAGTTCCGCTGAAATTCTGCGGATGAAAACAATCCGGATTAGTTTTTGTGAAATCCACCTCGGCCGGACAAGAAGGATTATTCGAGACGAATTCAGTGGGAACGTCAAAGAGAACGGTGTCCGATGAATAACCTTTTTCGAAAAGAGTAAGATAGACGAAAGGTTTTAATGCCGAACCAGGCTGACGCAGGCCCTGCGTCGCAACGTTAAAGTTGCCGTCGTTTTTTGTGTCGAAGTAGTCGCGGGAACCGACCATTGCCAGGACTTGTCCGGTGGCGACGTCTTGAGCGACAAGCGCCGCGTTTTTGCTCTGATAAAGTCTTTCATTTCTTTCTACGCCGGCCTCAACCGCCTTTTCCGCCAATTCCTGGAGGTTCCAGTCTATTGTCGTCAGGACTTTCAGGCCGCCGCGGTCAACCATTTCCTCGCCGTATTTTTGAACCAAATAATCCTGTACGGCCATTATAAAATGCGGCGCCCTTATTCCGCCGAGCATCCTCGGTTCGAAGGAAATTTTGTAAGACAACGCCGCGTCAAGCTGTTTCTTGTCGATTTTGCCGAGTTTATACATTTTATTCAAAACCAATTTTTGTCGGCCGATAAGCTCGTTCTCGTGGCTGCCCCACGGCGAATAATAAGTCGGCGCTTTCGGCAGGGCGGCCAAAACCGCGGACTCGGCCAAAATCATTTCGCTGGCCGGCTTTCCGAAATACGCCTCGCTGGCCGACTCGACTCCGTAGATGGTCGGGCCGTACGGTATTTCGTTCAGATAAAGGCCCAGAATTTCGTCTTTGGAATAACGCTCGTTGAGCTTTATCGCCAAAAGGAGCTCCTTTATCTTTCTGGAAAAAGTTTTGTCGATAGTCAGGAAAGCGTTTCTGGCCAATTGCTGGGTTATGGTCGAACCGCCCTGGACCACTCCGCCGCGCATGACATTTACGAAAACAGCCCTTAAAATTCCTTTCCAGTCGAAAGCCGGCTCGTTGTAAAAATTTTCGTCTTCAATGCTTATAGTCGCGTCTTTCAACGATTTCGGAATCTGGTCGAACGGAATCACGGTGCGCTTTTCGCCGGAGCTGATTTCATAAAGAAGAATTTGTCCGGTACGGTCGTATATTTTCGTCGACTGGACCATTTTTTGGCTCGTCAGTTCGGTGACGGACGGCAAATCCCCGGCCATGATGCTAATCGCGACAACGCCCGAAACAAAAAGGGCCGCCGCGGCCAAAACGGCGAACCACAAAAATTTTTTTAAAATCCCCCCTTTATTTTTTTTGCGCGGCATTTTTACGGTTATTCTAAATTACCTTTTAGAATTAACAAAAATCGCCCCACTTGTCTAATGGGGCGATTTTTTGCCGGGTTCGTTTGGTTATTGGTACGAATCCCCGGAATCTTCCGAATCTCCATACGGAGCTTCGTATAACATCCCTTCCTCCTCGACTTCTTCGTCATCATCATCGCCTTCGTCTATGTCGTCGCTGTCGTCTTTGGCGACATCGTCTTCCTCTTGGAGAACGGATTCTTTCAGTAGTTCTAATTCAGTGACCATGATTTAGGCAAACCCCGGCTGTTTTATGCCAGGAATTGTCTCTGCGACCTTTTCTCCGCTATTGCGGAATATTTATTTTAGGAAAGTATATGGCAAAGAAGTTTTGTGTCAAGGTGTCCGGAATACCCACTTAAAACAAATAATTATTCATATTCTCATTGAGCCGGCCGCAAAGATTGCTATGGCAAGAGCGTCGCTGGCGTCGTCTATTACCTTAAGTCGGGGCTCGTCCAGCGCCAGATTGACCATTTTAGCCACACCCCTCTTGTCCGCCATGCCGTATCCGGTTAATCCAGCCTTAACTTCATTGGGAGAATATTCTCTTATTTCAATTCCGGCCTCCGCCCCGGTTAGAATAATCACCCCGCGGGCTTCGGCGACGGACATGGCGGTTTTCCGGTTTTTGGAAAAATAAATTTTCTCCACCGCCATAACGTCCGGCTTCCATTTTTTTACAAGCGACCCCAATTCTTTTTTTATTTGGACGAGAGTATTGCCGCTTTCTGATTTTTTTATTTTAAGTATTCCGGCGTCGAGAAAAAGCATCCGTCCGCGCTCTTTTTTTATCGCGCCGTAGCCGATTCGCGAAGTGCCGGGGTCTATTCCGAGAACAATCATTTTTTTCTAAAAATGGAAGCCATGGCCGATTTAGATTTTGGCATTCGTGTAAATGTTTTGCACATCGTCGTGTTCCTCAAGCGCCCTCACCAGTTCTTTAAGTTTGTTGCCGTCCTCAATGCTCAAATCCTGGCCGAACTTCGGCGCGTAGCCGCCGTCTTTTTTTTCGAACGCCCAACGGACGCTCCCTTGTTCCGCCCACTTGGCGCCATGGTCGCTGAGAATTTTTTTGACTTCGGCAATGACGCGGTTTTTGTTGTCGGCAATCGCTTCAATTAAAAGCGCGGCGCCGCCCGGGCTGTAGGCCTCGATTTCCAATTCTTCGAAGCCGGAGCCGGATTCGCTCGCTCTTTTTATGGCGCGTTCGATAGTGTCCACAGGCACGTTGGCCTCTTTTGCTTTTTGGACGGCGGTCCGGAGCCGGGGATTGAAATCCGGATTCGGCTCGCCCCCGACCGCGGCAGTCGTTGCTTTCAAAAGCTTTGAAAAAATCTTGCCGCGCTTTTTGTCGGTTATTTCCTTTTTGTGTTTTATTCCCGCCCAATGAGAATGGCCAGACATAAGTTTAGAAAATAGAAATTAGAGAGTAGAAAATAGAATAAGGATTTATTCCAGTTGAATTATAACAAGCAGTGAAAATTCAACCACTATGACGCGTCATAGTGGTTGAAAACTGTAATTGCACGAAAAGCATTTTGAAAAAAAACACCCCGGCGGACACAAGCATTGCGCTTGGCCCATCCGAGGGATTTCCTACAACACCAGTGCTACCACCAGTAGCTGTAGAAATAGATTGGTGATTGTGACCGGCCATCCGGACGTATCACCAAATGGATAAACTGGGCGACTTCCAGAACTCCGAATTTTTCAGTCGGTCGTTCCGTGACCACCCTGACTCTGTGTTCGCCAACCGCCAGGTAGAGGTCGGCAGTGGCCTGGTAGGGTGCCAGCCGAATCTCTCCCTTCTCGCCGTCGATTTTCAACCGGACGAATCTCGGCGACTGGTTTTGGATTACAACCAGCGTCGGGTCGTCCCACTTTGACGCGTAAACCGTCTTGTAGGAAACCGGCGGCGGGATAACGGCAACCCCTGATGGTTGAATTTCGGGCGGGGACGGCGGAGTACCTGGTGGCGCCGGTTGCGGTTGAGTCGCATAGCCGTACTGGTGTACGGTTATCACCGTGCCAAACATCGGCACCGGCTTGCCATCTTTGTCTTTCTCGCCGGACACTTCAAGCACCTGCTTGTCCCATACCTTTACCGTGCATCCTGCCGTAATAAAACCGGCAAGGAGTATTGCAAAAAACAAAGTTATTCGTTTCATGTTGCCCTCCTAACGGTTGAACGGCAGGCTAATCTGGACAAACGGCAGTCCCGTCGCACCGTCGGGAATGTTCACCCCGATTTGGAGCATCCATCCCCAGTGACGCCCGCCGTAGTAGTAGGCGGTCGGGTTGTTGCCGACGCAGAACGAAATAGCCTGCTTCTGCATATCAACCCGTTCCATCCTCGGCGGAATCCAACGGACTGCGTGGTAGAAAGGAATTGCTTCCACCCGATAGCAGCCTTGCTCCAGTTGCCGTACCCAGTACTGCGGGTACGGCTGCCCGTTAGCGGACACGATATGCCTGTCGGCGCCGGAGAGATAAATCTGTTCCACCAGACGGCTCGCCTGGTCGTAGACATACAGATTCATCGGTGCGGTGCCGGTATTGACTACAAGCCCGACACGCGGGTCCTGGTTGCGTTGCGGAAATTCCTCCGTAGCCGTTCTCGGTTTCGCCGGGTCGGAAAATCCGGCGCAGCCAGCCAGGCCAATTAAAACGAAGAATTCAATCAAGAACGAACACAAGGTTTTCATAACCAATCCTTTCCTCGCCAATGGCGAGAATCAGTTAATTGAACTCCTGCCGGATAGCAGAAGTGATTTCAAGAATACTGTCTATATTCTACATTATTATATATATTTTGTCAATTTAAGGATTAAAGTTGGAAAATCACCTTTTTTAACGGTATTCCAATCCTTACAATTTGCAGCGAGGAGTAAAATAAAATTTATTTTCATTATTAACCGAGCGAACCAATTGAAATCTTGTTATGTGCAACAACAAGGCTTAAACTAAATCCAATGTTCGGAGCCAAACAACAGAGCGTTCTTCAGAAAAAACTGGGCGATATGCGCCGTCAGGCCGAAGAACGCGACGCCGAACGCCGCGCCAGAAGGCTCAGCTTGCGCTATATCGACCCAAGGACCACGCCTGTGAGCATCGAAGCGCTTAAGCTTGTCCCGGAAGCCGACGCCAGGGAGGCCGTAGCTGTCGCCGTTGAGATAAAGAAAAACGAAGTGGCCGTTGCCGTCGTCGACCCGCAATCGCCGTATGTCGGGAAAATAACCAACTGGCTAAAATCAGCCGGATTCGAAACCAAAATTTTCGTCGCTTCGAAAAGCGCCATAGAAAAAATCTGGGAATCGTATCGGTTTGTTCCCAAGGAGTCCAAGGAAATAACCGGCAAGGTGGAAATGTCGCCGTCGCGGCTCGAAGAGCTGGCTAAACAACTGACGACATTGCAGGAAGTTCGGAACGAAATTAAAAATCTTAACCTTAATGACGTCAGCACTACTTCTCTTGTGGAAACGGTTCTGGCCGGGGGACTGTCGGTCAACGCCTCCGATATTCACTTCGAGCCGGAAAAAGAAAAAACTAAAATACGTTTCCGCCTCGACGGGCTTTTGCACGATATTTTCTCCAACCTCCCGCTCCGAAACTATGAACATCTTGTTTCGAGAATCAAGCTTCTCTCAAACCTTAAAATAAACGTCCGCGGTCAGGCCCAGGACGGGCGGTTCACCATCGGGATGAAAAAAAAGGAAATCGAAGTCAGAGTTTCCACCATACCGTCGGAATTCGGGGAAACGATAGTGATGCGTCTTCTCGACCCCGACACCACGAGGGTGGAGCTGAACCAGTTGGGCCTTCGCCGGGACGACATGGAAACAGTAGCGCGCCAGCTGAAAATGCCGAATGGTTTGATTCTGAACACAGGACCGACCGGTTCGGGGAAAACCACGACGCTTTACGCCTTCCTCCGCCGTATCGCCAAGCCGGAGGTGAAAATAATAACCATTGAAGACCCCATCGAATACCGCGTCGAAGGAATCGAGCAGACTCAAATCAATCCGGAGGCCGGCTACAATTTTTCCGACGGCCTCCGCTCCATAATGCGTCAGGACCCCGATATTATCCTCGTGGGCGAGATACGCGACCGCGACACGGCCGATATCGCCCTCCAAGCGTCCCTCACCGGCCATCTCGTTTTTTCCACCCTTCACACGAATGATGCCGTCGGCGCAGTGCCGCGCCTGGTGGATTTGGGGATAAAGCCGGCGACAATCGGGCCGGCGCTTACTTTAGTGATAGCCCAGCGCCTGGTGCGCCGTCTTTGTCGGGAGTGTAAAAAGGAAGCCGGGCCGGACCAGGAATTGAAATCTAAAATAAAAAAATTTTTGGATAATCTGCCGGATAAAATCGATAAAAAACCATATCAAAACGAAACTATTTATGAAGCGGTCGGTTGCGCCAAATGTAACGACTTCGGTTACAAAGGCCGCGTCGGCATCTTTGAATTTATGGAAAAACAGCCGGACTTCGAGGAAGCCATATTAAAAGACGCCACAAGAGTGGCGCTCAGAGAGCTGGCGAGAAAACAGGGCATGATAACGATGCAGGAAGACGGCATCCTCAAAGTTTTGGAGGGATTGACCACCTTCCGGGAAATCGAGGACGCGACCGGGCCGCTGGAATGGCAGTGAAAGATTTTTGAAAATAAAATCGCCTCAGATCTGGGGGCTTTCCCTTGACAGGAATATAGGCTCTTTTAATAAAATTAAAAGAGATTAGAATTATCTACGAGGATAGGCCTCGCCGGAGCCAAGCCGTCCTAATCGCAAAACAATTCCCGCCCCCAGGTCTGAGGCGACTTGTCTCGACAGCCGGTAAGCAGTCGATTAAAGTGGAGACATGTTAGCACAAGTATTTTATTTTGTCAACCCCCACCAATTCCCAAACCAAAAAATCAAAATGAGCGACAGTAACGCTTCCATAATCAAAGAAGATCTGACCATTGAGCAGGCCCTGCGTCCGTTGCGCTGGGAAGAATATTTCGGTCAGGACAAAATAAAAAGAAATTTACGGATAATTATCGAAGCGGCGCAGAAAAGAAGCGAAGTGATGGACCACGTTCTTTTTTGCGGACAGGCCGGTTTGGGCAAAACGACCTTGGCTTATCTCGTCGGCAAAGAACTCGGCGCCAGCGTGAAAACGACTTCTGGGCCGGCGCTGGAGAAACTGGGGGACATGGCGGCGATTTTGAGCAATCTTGAATCCGGAGAGATACTTTTTATAGACGAGGCGCACCGCATCAACCGGCTGATAGAAGAAGTTTTGTATCCGGCAATGGAGAGCCGGAAACTTCATTTGATTGTCGGCAAGGGGCCGACGGCCAGAAGTTTCAGCATCGACTTGCCGCCGTTCACCTTGATAGCCGCGACCACCAGGGAAAATCTTTTGTCGCAGCCGCTGCGTTCGCGTTTCGGAGCCATTTTCCGTCTGGATTACTACAATCTCGAAGACATCAAATTAATCCTTGGGCGTTCGGCGGAAATTCTCGGGATAAAAATAACTCCGGAGGCCGTTGGAATTCTATCTAAGGCGGCGCGGGCGACGCCACGCGTGGTCAACCGCCTTTTGAAGCGCGCGCGCGACTACGCCGAAGTTCACGGACAGCCGGCAATCGACGAAAAAATAGCCAGGAAAACGCTTGAAATGATAGACATCGACGAAGCGGGACTGGAGCCGCAGGATAAGCGCCTTTTGGAAGTCATAATCAATAAATTCGGGGGCGGTCCGGTGGGGGTTGGGACGCTTGCCGCCGCGTTGAACGAGGACAGGGGCGCGATAGAGGAAATATACGAACCATACCTGATGACACTAGGCTTTTTGAAGCGGACGCCGAGCGGCCGGCTGGCTTTGCCCGCGGCTTATGACCATCTCGGCATCAAGCGGAGAGGGGAACTTATTTGAAATCGCTCAAGCTCCCGACCAGCGCATGCGTCTTCCGGCTGGTGTTATGCTCCCACATAACAATCTGTTAAACTTGCAACGTGGACGGCAAGCAAGCAGACATGAAAAAATGGGAAATTGGCAACAAGACCGCTGGGATAGTACCTCCAATAGACGATTATTCCTCACGCCGGAGGTGGGAAGAAGAATCATGGCGGAAGATTTCGGAATCAAGAGAATTATTGCCGATTATTCTAACTTCTTATGAACGCCGCAATTTGGTAATTCGTGCAGCAATTCTTGAAGGACTATCTCTTGGCAAAGGACAGAGGCAGTTGAGCAGAGAACTCTCTGTTTCTTTGCAGACAATAAATGCCGTCAAAAAAGCGATCGCCGAAAATAGTTATCGAAGCTACTTTGAAAGAAGCAAAAAAGACCGAAAGAAAAAGAAATACAGCGCCAAATCGGCTTCTGCGAAGACAAGACGAAGGGGTGCATCTGTCCGCACAAAATATGGAATAATTCACATGCCCCGCTGACTGTTATGCTACAGCATAACAGTCAAATCGGCGAAAGAACGGAAGATAGTTTTAGAATGTTTATTTAACCAAGCGTAAAATGAAATGATTTATATCAATGAGTGGCTTCCGAATCCGTCCGGTTCCGACAAGGGCGCGGAATGGATTGAGTTGTTCAACGGCGGAACGGAAAAAATTTCGCTCAAAAACTGGACGCTTGTTTCCGGCAACGGAAAAAAATTCGTTCTGAACGACCAGGCCCTCATTCCCGGCGGATATCTTGTCTTGAAACAGCCGGAAACAAAACTCACGTTAAGGAATCAAAACGACTCACTCGCGCTTTACGACAACCGGGGAAAAATTATTTCACAATCGTCTTTCTACGGTAGCGCTCCGGAAGGAAAAAGCTTCAGCCGCGACGACGACCAAGCAGTTCGGGGAGCAACATTCGTTTTCAGCGAGCCGACTCCGGGCGCGACCAACAAAATCGTAAAAGAATTTATGGCGGCGCAAGTTTACGTTTTCAACAAACCGCTTAACCACGCCTTTGGTTATTTTGACATCCTGGGACTGGCGCTCTTCGTCGGACTCATTTATTCTTTTTTAATAACAGTGATCTTTAAAAAGAATGACCATTTATCGAAGCTTTTCTTCGGCCGCGACTAAGCGTTTCGGCAAAGAACTGGCGAAAAAAATACTCTCCGCCAGAGGCGGATCAGCCTTCGGCGGAAAAAACAAGCCAGCAAAAAAAGCCGTTGTTATTGGACTTGTGGGCGAACTGGGTGCCGGCAAAACCACTTTCACGCAGGGATTTGCCGCTGGTTTGGGTATTCGAGGAAAAACGCAGAGCCCGACTTTTATATTGATGAGAAATACTAAACTAAGGAATTCCAAATTCGGTAATTTCATACACATAGACGCCTATAGGGCGGATGCCGGAGATTTTTTGAAACTCGGTTTCAGAAAAATATCCGAAGGCCTGAAAAACATAATTTTGATAGAATGGGCTGACAAGCTCAAAAGAATTTTGCCCAAGTCGGCGATTTGGCTGAAATTTGGCCACGGGAAAAAAATAAATGAGAGAATAATTACCGTGAACAATGAACTTTGAACTATGAACAACACAGAAACTAAAATTTGTCAGAACTGCAAACAAAACTTCACAATAGAGCCCGAGGATTTCGATTTCTATAAAAAAATCAGCGTCCCGCCGCCGACTTTTTGCCCGCAGTGCCGATGGCAAAGAAGATTGATGTTCAGAAATGAACGCGCTCTTTATATGATAAAATGCGGCCTTTGCGGGAAAAAAGCCGTGTCGGTCCATGCCCCCAATTCTCCGTTCCAAATCTACGACTACAGTTGCCGAATATCTGACAGTTGGGACGGGCTTTCATACGGCAAGGAGTACAATTTTTCTCAGCCCTTTTTTGAACAATTCAAAAAGTTATCCAGAGAAATCCCGCATTATGCCACATTAACTCTCCAGTCCCCGGGTTGCGAAACTTGCGCTTTGGCTTGGAATTCAAAAAACTGCTATTTAAGTTTGGTTAACACAAGCGAGGACTGCTTTTACGTGCATGGCTTCAAATTGAGAAATTCTATCGATGTATATTGGGGCCTTAAACTCGATTATTCTTACGAGTGCGTTGATTGTTCGGACAGCAACAGAGTTTTTTTCTCACAATACGCGGATAACTGCTCGTTTTCTTCTTTTGTATATGACGGCAGAAATCTTCAAAACTGCTTCGGGTGCGTCGATTTAAGAAACAAATCATATTACATATTCAATAAACCTTACTCGAAAGAAGATTATTATCGGAAACTCAAGGAGTACGATTTAGGCAGCTATAAAACGCTGTTGAAAATTAAAGGAGAATTCGAACAGGTGAAAATGCTTTATCCGCGGCGTTTCGCGCATATCGTGCAATCGGAAAATGTCACTGGCAACAACCTGCGGGAAGCCAAAAACTGTAAGTTTTGTTTCGATACCGAACACGGCGTCGAAAATGGAAAATATCTTGCCATTGTCGGCCTCAATCTTAAAGACAGCTACGATTGCTATGACGTCGGAACGAATTCGCAAATGGTATACGAAGGAGTGGACGTCGGTCTTGATACGAGCAAAGTATTTTTTGCGTCTATGGTCTGGACGGGGCTTGACGTGCAATATTCAAAGGACTGTCAAAATTGTTCGAACGTTTTCGGATGTGTCGGCCTCCGCAATAAAAAATACTGCATACTGAATAAACAACATTCCGAAGAGGAATATAAAAAATTGTTGCCGCGCATCATTGAACACATGAATTCGATGCCATACATCGATAAAATGGGCAATGTTTACAAATACGGCGAGTTTTTCCCTCCGGAAATTTCAACTTTTGCATACAACGAAACCATTAATCAAGAAATATTCCCATTAAATGAAACGGAAGCGAAGTCGAAGGGGTTTAACTGGAAAACCCATGAGGCGCGCAACTACTCGATAACCAAAAAAGCCGAAGACCTGCTGGACCATATAAAAGACGTCGACAGTTCGATTTTAAAAGAAGTAATCGGCTGTTTGCATAAGCAAGAGTGCAATGAACAGTGCACGCAGGCATTCAACATCCAGCCGGGTGAACTGGAATTTTACAGAAGAATGAACGTCGCTTTGCCGCGGCTTTGCCCGAATTGCAGGCATTATCAGCGAATTAAAAAAAGAAATCCTTACAAACTTTGGCATCGCGTATGCCAATGTGCCGGTTCGACAAGCTCACCACAAGCCGGTCTGAAATCAAACAACGAAGTTTATGCCAATCAAACCAAGCACCCGCACGGCAGCACGCATTGTCCCAACGAATTCCAGACCTCTTATTCGCCAGAACGCCCTGAGATTGTTTATTGCGAGGCCTGCTATAACAACGAAGTTGCATAAAAATGCCCGAAGTCCCGCCGAAGTTTTAACGAAGGCGGACGAGCAGTGCTACAATAGTGAAGTTGCATGAATCAAGAAATAAAAAATTGCCAAAACTGCAAGCAGGATTTTTCAATAGAGTCCGAAGATTCTGATTTTTATAAAAAAGTCGAAGTGCCACCACCGACTTTTTGTCCAAGATGCCGCCTTCAACGGCGACTGGCATGGATGAAAGGCTTCCGCTTGTACAAACGCAAGTGCGATTTATGTGGCGAAGAAAGGATCTCGATGTATCGTCCGGGTGCGCCCTACACTATTTACTGCGCCGAGTGCTGGTGGTCGGACAGATGGAATCCGGAAGATTATGCGCGCGACTATGATTTTTCACAGCCGTTTTTCGAACAGCTGAACGAACATTTGCATAAGGTTCCAGTAAGAGGACTTGCGGTTACTAAAATTGTTTCTGAACTGTCTCCTTATACCAATCACGTAGACCATTCGAAAAATTGCTATCTGATTTTTTACTCCGATTATAACGAAGATGCACAGTACGGTTTTTATCTTGCGGATAACAATAAATCCATACTCGACTGCAGCATTATGTTCGGATCCGCTCAGTGCTATGACACAATGAATAGTTGGCGCAATAACCGGGTACACGGTTCCCGAGGCAATGTGCACACTTCAATTGACTGTTTTTTCATTAAAGATTCGCGGGGCAATCAGCACTGTTTCGGCTCTGCGAATCTCTACAACAAAAAGTACGTTATGTTCAATGAGCAACTCACTAAAGAGGAATATGAACGACGGATGCAAGACATCGACCTTGGTTCGTACAAGATGTACGTGAAAATGAAAGCCAAGGCCGAAGAAACTTGGGAGAAATCTATCCCATATCCCTATTATCAGGATTTTGTAAAAAACTGCACCGGCAATTATGTCTTTTTTTCAAAGAGTTGCAAAGAGTGTTACGAATGCGGCTACTGCGAAGACTCTAAATATTTGATGCTCATAAAAAATCCGAGCACCAAGGACAGCTATGATTACACGGACTGGGGAGAAAATGCCGAGAAGATTTATGAAGGGATAACCGTCGGCAACAACGTTTCCAACGTTAAATTCAGCCAGGATGTCCATAATAGCCACAACATTGAATACTCAAAAAGCTGTATGAGCGATAGCTTTCTTTTTGGATGTTCCGGCTTGAGGAACAAGGATTATTACATTTTCAACAAGAAATACGGCAAAGAAGATTTCCATAAAATGAGAGAGAAAATAATCGCGCATATGAAAGAAATGCCATACAAGGATGCGGCCGGATGCAAGTATGAATACGGAGAATTTTTTCCAATGCAGCTTTCTCCACATGATTATAACGACACCTTTGCCCACATGTTCTACCCACTTGAGAAGGCAGAAGCTTTAAAAAAAGGTCTTGCTTGGGCCGAAATTCCTTTGAGCGAACATGCGACGACAAAAAATGCCGCCGATTTACCGGACCACATCCGTGATGTAGAGGATGATATTTTGAAAGAAACAATCAAATGCACGACGTGTCCGCGAGGATACAGGGTTACTCCGCAGGAATTGCAGTTTTTGCGACATCATAATTTTCCTTTGCCGAGACGCTGTCCATTCTGCCGCATAGAGGAAAAAGTTAAGCGTTGGGTGTGGCAGTTGACGCTAATTGAACGAAATTGCGACAAGTGCGGAAAACTTTTCAGAACCAATTACAAAAAGGAAGACGCCACAATTGTTTATTGCAGAGAATGTTATCTTAAAGAGATATTTTAAAATGAATCCCCCACATAACTTGCATTGATGTTAAAATGAAATTATGGTCGACAAATTAAATTAAAAAACTTCCCTTAAATGAAATTAATTATTTGTGAAAAATGTAATTTAAGATGCAAGTTATGTGGGGGATGAAAACACTCCTTCTCATAGACGCCAATTCTATAATCCACCGCTGTTTTCACGCGCTGCCGAAATTTACGACTCCCGACGGCAGACCGAGCGGCGCGCTTTACGGCCTGACCAGCGTGCTTATCAAAATTTTCCGCGAAACGCCGCCGGATTACGCGGCCGCTCTTTTCGACAGGCCCGAGCCGACATTTCGCGACAAAATGTATAAAGAATACAAAGCTCAGCGTCCGCCGACGGAAGATATTTTGATTTCTCAAATAATCGAAGCCCCGAAGCTTTTTGAAAAATTCGGAGTCAAACCGCTCGACAAAGCCGGTTTCGAAGCGGATGACCTTATCGCCACCTTGGCGGAGAAATTCAAGAACGAAGCCAAGGTAATAATAATGACCGGCGATATGGATACGCTTCAAATGGTAACCGATGGGAAAATAATGGTGCGTACATTTAAAAAAGGAATCAGCGAAACAATCGATTACGACGAAGCCGCCGTCAAAAACAAATACGGGCTCGAACCGGACCAGCTTATCGACTACAAGGCGTTGGTTGGCGATAACTCGGACAATATCAAAGGAGTCCCGGGGATAGGGCCGAAAACCGCTGTTGGTATAATCCAGAAATTCGGTACTCTCGAAAACGCTTATGAAAATATAGACGCCCTTCCGGAAAAAGTGAGGGAAAAACTTATTGTGTCCAAAGAGCAGGCGGAGCTTTCCAAAAAACTCGTCATTCTCGAAAAAAACGTGCCGCTCGGCGACATAAAATTGGAGGATTTGGCGGCGAAAATAAAACAGGACGAACTTAAGGATTATTTTGGGAAACTCGGATTCAAAACACTTCTAAACAGGATGGAAAACGGAATTGTTGCCGACAAGTCTGCTAACGCAGACAAATCCGGTTCGCAGGGAGAAATTTTCTGAAATTTTCCGTTCGCGGCCTGTGGTATAATTTTAAAAAAGCTTAAACGATGAATATTCCGAAAAACAATTTGAAAGCGGCGCCTGCCTGGCTGAAATTTTTTGTTTTTTCCCTCCTTCCCGCGGCCGGAGCGGTCATTATATCTTTTTTCCTGCTGACGCCTCCGTGGTTCGTTGTCTCGGCGGCCCTGATTTTGATTTCCGTGGGCTTTTCCGTCGTTTCCTTTGTTTTTTCGGGCGCGACGGCGGCGAAATCTTCCATCACAGAAAACTTCAAGGAAGGCGAGGTGGAATCCATTCTCAACAACTTCGGCGACGCGCTCATCATCTACGACGAAAATTTCAAGATACTTTTTTTCAACTCCGCCGGAGAAAAGCTTTTCATGGTGCCATCCGGCAAAATGGTCGGGCTGACCATTCAGCCGGACTCGGTGAATAATCCCGAATTACGCCTTTTGGCTCAGGTTATTTTCCCGACGCTTGCCCCGGTTATGATTCCTCGTTCGCCGGCCGGCGCCTGGCCGCAGACAGTCGATTTGTCCTTTACCGAACCACAACTCGAATTTCGGGTCAGCACCTCGCAATTGAACAGAATAGAGGGAGAACCCGCCAGGTTTCTGAAAATAATCCGCAACCGGACCCACGAGACATCCCTCATTAAAGTCAAAACTGATTTCGTGACAGTTGCCTCTCACCAGCTTAAAACGCCGCTTACCCAAATTAATTGGGCGCTCGAGACCCTTGCCGGCGACGCGGCCCTGAACGATCCCAATAAGGAAATGGCGGATAACGCGCTTAAAGCCAGCAGGCTGTTGTCGGAAATAGTCGAGAATCTCCTGGATACGGCGAGAATAGAAGAAGGCCGTTTCGGATACGAATTCAAAGAGACGGACGTAACCGAGTTTTTAAACGGAATTTTGAGCGAGGTTTTGCCGCAGGCCGACAAGGCCGGAGTCAGATTATATTTCGAGAAGCCAAACCCTTCGCTTCCCAAAGTTTTCATAGACCAGCGGAGGCTAGCGCTCGCGGTCGTAAATATTTTGGACAACGCCATCCGTTACAACGTCAAAAACGGCCAAATCGTCGTACGGGCGACACAGGTTCCCGGCAAGCAATTCGTCGAAATCGCCATAAAGGATACCGGCATAGGTATTTCGCCGGAAGAAATTCAGAAACTTTTCACGAAATTTTTCCGGGCGGACAACGCGGTCAAATTCCAGACGGAAGGAACAGGGCTGGGATTGTACATATCAAAAAATATTATTCAGGCTCACGGCGGGGAACTCCGGATGGAATCTGAACTCAACCGCGGCAGCACTTTTCATTTCACCCTGCCGACCGACGAATCACTCGTGCCCCAGAGAGAACTGCCGCAAGAATTGTAATTAAATTTAAAAAATCAAATGAAACATTCAACAAAATATATTTTCGTGGTCGGCGGAGTTATGTCGGGAGTCGGCAAAGGCGTTACCGCCGCCTCGATTGCCAAAATAATCCAGTCGCGCGGAATAGAAACCACGTCCGTCAAAATAGACCCATATGTCAACGTTGATGCGGGGACGATGAATCCGACCGAGCACGGGGAAGTTTTCGTTCTCGACGACGGCACCGAATGCGACCAGGACATGGGCAATTACGAGAGATTTTTGAACAGAAGCCTGACCAAAACGAACTATATGACCACGGGCAGCGTTTACCTGTCAGTCATTCAGAAAGAAAGGAATCTCGAATATGGCGGCAGGCAGGTTGAAGTCGTGCCGAGAATACCTTTGGAAGTTTTGGACAGATTGGAAAAAGCGGCCGCCAAAAACAAAGCGCAGGTCGTCGTAACAGAAATAGGCGGCACTGTCGGCGAATACGAAAACATTCTCTTCCTTGAAGCGGTGCGTATGCTCAAACTCAAAAATCCGGGCGATGTGGCCCTGGTTCTGGTAAGTTTTGTGCCGGCTCTTGGCGCCGGCGGAACCGAGCTCAAAACAAAACCGACCCAGCACGCCGTGCGGAGTTTGAATTCAGTCGGCCTTCATCCGGATTTCATAATAGCCAGAGCCCATATTCCTCTCGACAAAAAACGGAAGGAAAAACTCGAATTCATGTGCAGCATCGAAGAAGGAAACGTAATTTCGGCGCCGAATGTGGCGAACATTTACGACGTGCCGGTTAATTTTGAGAAAGACGGCCTCGGCGAAAGGATTCTTGCCAAGCTCGGGCTGAAATCGAAAACCCGCGATATGAAGGACTGGAAAAAACTTTCCGAAACAGCCAGGCGGAGCAAAGAAGAAGTCAAAATCGGGATAGTGGGAAAATATTTCGGCAGCGGCGACTTCACGCTCACCGATTCGTATATTTCCGTAATCGAAGCGGTGAAGCACGCCTCTTACGCGCTTAAGAAAAAGGTAACAATCGAATGGCTCGATTCCCACGATTTCGAAAAATCGCCGAAATTGCTCAAAAAACTTTCCGGCTACGGCGGCGTTCTTGTTCCTGGAGGGTTTGGCAGCCGGGGAGTCGAAGGAAAAGTTTTGGCGATACGCTACTGCCGCGAAAACAAAATTCCTTATTTCGGATTGTGCTACGGTATGCAGTTGGCGGTTGTGGAATTCGCGCGCGATGTTGCCGGAATGAAAAAAGCCAACACTACGGAAATAAGCCCGAGGACGCCATTTCCGGTCATAGACATTCTTTTGGAACAGAAAAAGAATCTTGAAGATAAAAATTACGGCGGGACTATGCGCCTCGGCGCCTATCCGGCAATCATAAAAGCAAATAGCATAGCGCACATGGCTTATCGCAATTCCAGTTTTGTTAAAAAGGGCAATACGCCATTAGCTACACGCTCTTTGCAAATCTCCGAACGCCACCGCCATCGCTACGAAGTAAATCCGAAATATATTGAGCGTCTTGAAAAGAAAGGATTGGTTTTCTCGGGAATTTCTCCCGACCGCCGGCTGATGGAAATAGCGGAACTGCCCAAAAGCGAACATCCGTTTTTCCTGGGGACGCAGTTTCACCCTGAATTCAAATCCCGCCCGCTTGACCCCCATCCTCTTTTCGTGGAATTCATAAAGGCGGCCGCGGCAAATCGCCTCAAGACGAAAAAATGAGCAGCGGGACAAGAAATTGTCGGAACTGTCTCGCTTTGCGAGATCCCGCGTAGCGGGATAAACACCATTATGCAAAATTCTGAAACGAAAATCTGCAAAAATTGTAAGCAGAATTTTACGATAGAACCAGACGATTTTTCTTTTTACGAAAAACTTAATGTTCCGCCGCCGACGTGGTGTCCGGATTGCAGATTCGTGCGACGAATCAGTTTCAGAAACGAAATTAATCTTTATAAACGGCCCTGCGACTCCTGCAAAAAACAAATAATTTCCGTATATTCCGCCGCCGCAAAATTTCCTGTGTATTGCAATTCGTGCTGGTTTTCCGACAAGTGGAGCGGCAGTGATTATGCCCTTGATGTAAATTTTTCGTTGCCTTTTTTGGAACAGATCAAAACACTGCTGGACACGGTTCCGCATTTGGCGTTGGCGCAACTGAAAAATGTAAATTCAGAGTACAGCAATTATTCGGCGGAAAACAAAAATTGTTATCTTGTTGTGTCTGCCCTTCAAAGCGAGGATTGCGCTTACTCCGCCCGGTTATTTTACAGCCGAGATTGCCTCGATTGCCTCGATATCTCAAATTGCGAGAGATGTTATGAATGCATTCGCGTGGACAAGTCTTCTAATTCAACGTACTGCAGTTATTCAGAGAACCTTGTTGATTGCCATTATTGTTTCGACTGCCGGGGACTTATGGATTGTTTCGGATGAGTCGGCTTGCGGAATAAAAACCATCACTGGCTCAACGAAGCGGTTTCCAAGGAAGAATATGAAAGACGCAAATCGCTTTTCGGGAGCAACCCGTCGTTTAGAAAAGATTGCATGCAAAAGTATAAAAAGCTGTTGGAAACCGTACCGCGCCGCTACGCGTATGTCTTAAAATCCGTCAATAGCATCGGCGACAACATTACCCAGTCGAAAAACTGCCGAAATTGTTTTTTTGTTAAAAACGTCGAGAACGCGAAATATGTTTTTGCTGGGCGCGAGCTGAAAGATTTTATGGATGCTTCATACGACGATAATTCACAGCTTGATTATGAAATTATGAGCGGAGAACGCGATTATCACGTGGTTTTTGCCACGAATTGCTGGTATTCAAGAGAATTGATGTATTCAAATTTTTGCACCGATTCCTCCAATTTGTTCGGCTGCGTTGGTTTGCGCAATAAGGAGTACTGCATATTGAACAAGCAGTATTCCAAAGAGGAATACGAAAGCTTGGTTCCTAAAATAATCCGGCATATGGGCGATATGGCATACATATCGCAAGGAGCAAATGGCAAAGAGCCAATAGCTTACAAATTCGGAGAATTCTTCCCGTTGGAGTTTTCTCCGTTCGCATACAATGAAACGGTAGCCCAGGCCTATTTTCCTTTAACGGAAAGCGAAGCGGCGCAACGGGGCTACGAATGGAAAAGTCCCGTTGAACGGAATTATGAAATCGACCTCAAAATAAAAGATATTCCTTCCATAACCGAAGCCGACGAATCCATACTTTCCAAGACAATCGAATGCGCTCACGGAGGTAAATGCGCCGACGGGTGCGCGACGGCATTTAAGATAATCCCGATGGAATTCCAATTTTACAAGAAAATGAGAATATCGATTCCTGAATTATGTCCGAATTGCCGTTATCTTCGGCGATTGAAAAGCCGGAATCCCATGAAATTATGGAGCCGCTTATGTCAGTGCGCCGGTACAAGCAGCAAAAATAATTTATATAAAAACATTGGAGCTCATCAGCACGGCACTGAGCACTGCCCGAATGAATTTGAAACCAGTTATGCCCCCGATAGGCTTGATATTGTTTATTGTGAGGCTTGTTATAACGGCGAGATTGCATAAAATATCCCCCAAAACTTGATTGATTGATTCAAGGTGCTACAATGGAAAAATGGCACATAGATCAACTGTAGTTATAACAAAAGAAGGAAAGTGGTATGTCGCGCGTTCTTTAGAGGTTGGAGTAACCAGCCAAGGCAGAACCGTTGAGGAATCAACAAAAAACCTGCAAGAGGCCATGGAGCTTTATTTCGAAGACATGCCTAAAAGCAAAAGGAACTTACCCGATACATTGCCGATGGTAACCTCGATAGAGGTTAAGTAGGGCGATAGAATGTCAAAAACTTTCTCCGGGAAGGAAGTGGTAAAAGTTTTATGCCGAGAATTCGGTTTTTTTGTTGTTTCGCAAAGAGGCAGCCATATTAAATTGAATAGAAAAAATGGGAATAGGACGATTGTAACGATAGTTCCCATGCATCGCGAACTGGCCCATGGAACACTGCTTGGTTTATTGGAAATGGCCGAGATAGATATTAGTGATTTTATAAAGTCCGCCTAAATAAAATGATAATTTTTCTGCACGGGCCGGACGAATACAGGCGGCTCCAAAAAAAGAACGAAATAATCGCGGAATTCAGGAAAAAGCACGCCGGTGTCGCCGTGAGCCGGTTCGATTTGGCGGAGAAGGAGGAGGTCGCCCATTTCGCCGAATTCGTCGGCAGCCAGTCGCTTTTCGACCCGAAGAAACTCGCGGTTTTGGAAAACGTTTTTGAATCGGGAGAAAAAGAACTTTCAAACACGCTTAAAGAATCTGCCAAAAATCTCAATATTACGGTTCTGATTTCCGAGAAAAACAAATCGGCCGAAGGCCTGACTTTTCTCGCCGGGAAATCGGCCAACATCAAAGGGCAGGATTTTCCTTATCTAACGGGCGCAAAATGGGAAAAATTCATTTACGATATGGCGAAAGAAAATGGTATGACGCTACAGGCGTCTGCTGTGAAATTTCTCGCCGAAGCATATCAGAACGACACCTGGTCGCTGGTGACGGAAATCAGAAAAATCGCCATGCTCCGAAGTCCTGAGCTTGCCGAAGGGCCGAAAAAGAGCATAGGCCTGAAAGATTTGGAGGCACTGGATATAGAAATCAACCCGGATTATTTCGGACTTTTAGGAGGCCTGAAAAATTACGAATTGGATAAAAGACTGGCGTCCCTTGAAAAACTTTTTTCGCTCAACGAGCCGATGCCGAAAATTTTCAATATGCTCGCTTATCAATTGCCGGACAAACTGGTACAACTCGCGAAATACGACATTCTCGTTAAATCCGGGAAACTCGATTACGAAGAAGTTTTGGTGGATTTGGTTATTTAACTTCTATCTTCTGCATCTCTTGACATACGCGATATAAATTGGCTATTATGTAAGCCGCTGTTTGATTTCCGATTAATTTAATCAAGAAAGAAGAGGAAACCATGCCTCGATATACATTGGATTGGCAAGAAGGTCGCGGGGCTCAACCGCTTAGCTTTACGGCCTCGTACAACGAAACAGCCTTCGGAATATTGCTGGACCTTGTCGGCATCGACCTTACTGGGGGTAAATCGGACGTGGAGGATTTCTATGCCGCCGGCGCGAAAGAACTGAAAAAAGACGGTGTTGTTATATTTCCGCCCTCAAAGACGCCGTGGGAATGGAATGGGTGGAAGAAGAAATACATTTGACCGCAGTACCGGGCGCGTAGCGCTTACCGCACTACCGCCCCTCACCTAAGTTCGGTATTGGATAGTGAATTTAGGTGAGAATAAAACAAAAAAAACGCTAAGCGTTTTTTTTGTAACCTATACAACATCCTTACATACTTAAGTATGTAAGGATGTTGTAGTTTAATCCATTTGTTTATTTGTCCAGTTTCTTTGCAAGACGGGATTTCAATCTGGCTGCTTTGCCTTTCTTAATTGCGCCGGTTTTGGCCGCCTTGTCCAAGGCCTTGTAAACGGCGGCGAGTTTTTCGCGGGCCGAATCGAGGCTTTTTGCCAAAACCAGTTTTTTATATGTCTTAACGGCAACCTTGTAGGCTTCTCTCTGTTCTACGTTTTTAACTTTCCGGCGGATGCTCTGCCTGCGGGCTTTTTTAGCGCTTCTTGTGATTGGCATTGTAGTTAATTTATTTTTCTTTGTATATTTTGTCTCGTTTGTCGATATAGTGAACCACTATAATTTTCTTTGTCCAGTCGATTTTATAAACTATTCTCCATTCGCCGACTCGCAACTTATAAAACTCCCTGAATTTCGCGTGAAGCACAGAAGGGATAATGGAATCAAAGTTTTCTGACAGCCAGTCGAGTTTTACGATTATACGCGCCCTGGTTTTGTTATCAAGGCCTTCCAAATCCTTTTCCGCCGCAACAGAAAGCCGGAGCGTCCATTTCATCGCTATGGTTTAACGATACTTTTTTTTGATTGCCGAGAGGGAAATAGTTTTTTTGCTTTGCGAAATTTTTCCAAGCCGCAATCTCGCCTTTTTGGTCAATTCTAAGCCGAAATCTGGGTCGGACAACACATCCGTAATCGTTTGAGCAATCAAATTTTTTACTTCACCGGGAAGTTTTTTCAAAGTTGCGCTGGAAGCCATGGAGATATGATAGCAATTTGTTTTGATATTGGCAAGGTGCTATAATTATAAAATAGAATAACTAGCTGTGGGCTTTGTGTTTCTATCCAAAAGAAACAATTATTTATGAAAGAAAAAATTAAAAAGGGCGTTATCGATAGTTTTCTTATTCTCGTTTTGTTTTTGGGCATAATGGCTTCTTTAGACGAGTTTTATCACATAAGGGAACGTTTTAACCACTATTTTATAGGTTTAGCATTAACATTGTTAGTGGTTTTTATTTGGAAAAATATAATCAAAAAACTGCTAAGTAAGTGGTTTTGAGTTAGAAAATATGAAAAATTGGCTCATAGAAAATTGGTTTCTTATGGGGCAAGCAATTGACAAAAAAAGATATTAACAACTACAATAAACAACACTAATAAATTAGGTATAATAAATAAAGAAAATGGAGAAAATCATTGAGTTTCCCAATACAGCCGAAGTTACCAAGAAATATGTTAATAAATGGGTAGCCCTGTCTGGGGACTATAAGAAAGTAGTCGCGAGCGGAGAGACCCTGTCTGAAGTTCTTAAAAAAATCTCTTCTAAAAAGAGAGCTATGGTTTTTAGAGTTCTTCCCGATCTTACTTACGCACCGTCGCAATTTTAGAAACTAAAAATGAAGTTTCGATATTCGTCTGATTTTAAGACACTAGATACGAAGGGACGAATGATAAAAAGACCGATTCTTATATTGGAACTCAAAGCAAAAGATGGCACAATAATTGAGGCTCCCGCACTTGTTGATTCGGGGGCAGATAAAACTCATATCAACTTTGAGTATGCAGCTGTATTAGGAGTTAAGCTTGGTTCAGAATGTAATAGTACGGGTATTGGCGAGGGTAAAGTTCCTGGATATTTAGGAACACTTTCGTTCAAAATAAAAAATACTGATATAGAAATGGATGTTCCTGCTACTTACATTCGAAGTAGTAACGTACAAGTATTGCTAGGCCGAGAAGTTTTCTTCGACAATTTCAAAATAATCTTTGAGCAAAGCAATGACACATTTGAACTTATCAAGAAAAAGTAAAGCTAACAAAATTCCATTACACCTCCACGCCATCCTCACTCCTTTCCTTCCTTCGACTATCACTCAGGACTTTCAAGCCCTAGGGCCTAGTCGGCCCTTCGAAAACCAAGTCCTCAGGGCTTTCCAGCCCGGCGATTTCCAATAAGCTCGCTACGGTCATCGGTTTTATAATCGTCTTCGGCGTCAGGCCGAATTTTTTGTTGAACGCGGTCTGAATCTTGCGGCGGCGGTTGGTTTCGGCAACCGCTTTTCTTATCGACTCCGTGAGCTGGTCGGCGTAAAAAATCACCTGTCCGTTGGTGGAACGGGCGGCGCGTCCGGCCATCTGCATCAAGCTCCTGTGGTTCCGCAGGAATCCTTCGCGGTCGGCGTTAAGAATCGCAATCAGGCTAACTTCAGGCAGGTCCAGTCCTTCGCGGAGGAGGTTGATGCCGACAAGGACATCCACTTCGCCGTTACGGAGCTGGCGGAGTATGCCCGGTCTCTGAAGTGTTTTTATATCCGAGTGGAGATACTGGGCTTTGATTCCCCTTGAAAGCAGGAATTCGGTCAGGTCTTCCGACTGCCGTTTGGTGAGTGTTAGCGCCAGAACCCGCTCGTTTAGCAAAGTCCTCTTTTTTATTTCAACGAGCAGGCTTTGTATCTGGGTTGCCGCCGGCCTGATGATAATCTCGGGGTCTATTACGCCTGTCGGGCGGATTATCTGTTCGGCAATCTGTCCCGATTCCTTGGCGAGCTCCATTTCGTAATTGCCCGGCGTGGCTGAAACATAAATCGTCCGGTCTATTTTTCCCTTGAATTCCTCGAAGCGAAGCGGCCTATTGTCGAGAGCGGAGGGCAGACGGAAGCCGTGGTCAACCAAAGTTTGCTTGCGGCTGCGGTCGCCCTGATACATTCCGTTGAGCTGGGGCACGCCAATGTGTGATTCGTCTATAAAGAGCAGGAACGGCTTCGGGAAATAATCGATGATGGTCATCGGCGGTTCGCCCTCCTTGCGGAAGCCGAGATGCCGGGAATAGTTTTCGATGCCGTTGACGTAGCCGTCTTTTTTGAGACGCTCCATATCGAACGCAACTCTTTTTTCCAGACGTTCGGCTTCGTCGAATTTTCCGGCGGACTGCAGGTCTTCAACACGGTCGCCAAGTTCTTTTTTTATGTTTGAAATGGCGATGCGGAGCCGGTCATGCGGAGTTACCCAGAATTTCGCCGGGAAAATTTTTATTTCCTGAACCGATTCATTCTTTGAGATTTTGGAAATGAATTTAACTTCTCTATTCTTGAAGCCGATGAGCAATTTTTCGCCGGTTATGGTGTTTAGCGATATTTCACTTTTGTTCATCTGGAACTGGCCAGCAAGTTTCGGTTCCTGTTCCATGCGTTCGTACCGCAGGAAATTCAGATGTCGGCCAACATCCGCAGGACTTATTTTCTGACCGACTTCGAGTTCCAAGCTAATGCGCTGGTATTCCGCCGGGTCGCCCACGCCGTAGATGCAGGAAACGGACGAAATGATAATCGCGTCGCGCCGTTCAAGCACGGCCTGCAGAGCGGCGTGTCGGAGCTTATCTATGTCTTTGTTGATTCTTGCGTCTTTGGATATATATGTGTCGGTGGCGGGCAGATAGGCCTCTGGCTGATAATAATCGTAATAGGACACGAAATAGTGGACGGAGTTTTCCGGGAAAAAGCCCCTGAATTCCTCGTAAAGCTGGGCGGCCAGGGTCTTGTTGGGGGAGATGACCAGAGTCGGCAGGCCGATTTTTTCAATGACCTTGGCCATGGTGAAGGTTTTGCCGCTTCCCGTGACGCCCAAAAGAACCTGATGTTTCAGGTCTTTGTTAAGCCCATCAACCAGCTTTTCGATGGCATCCGGCTGGTCGCCTTTGGGACTAAAATCGGAAGTTAGTTTGAACATGGCAGCATAATGCGAAACTACGAATTAATTATGCGAATGATGCGAAAACGGTTAAATATTTTCGCGGGATTCGCATAGCGTGTCCGCATTTTTCGCATTATAATATGAACTATGATTTACAGCGTTTCCGGGAAGCTTATGGAAAAACGGGATTCCTTCGCCGTTGTCGAGGTTCTCGGCGTCGGCATAAAGCTCATAACCCACCGGAGAACGCTATCCAGTTTGCCACCTGTCGGGAGTCAGGTCAAATTGTTTTCGCATCTTCACGTGCGCGAAGACATTCTGGACATTTATGGATTTTTGACGGAAGAAGAACTGAATTTTTTCGAACTTCTGATATCGGTTTCCGGCGTCGGGCCAAAATCGGCGCTCTCGATACTCGAAATATCGGAATTGAAGGAACTGGCCGCCGCCATTCACGAAAACCGGCCGGATTTATTGACGCGGGCTTCGGGCATCGGCAGGAAAACAGCCGAGCGGATAATTATTGACCTTAAAACCAAGGTTGAGTCGGAAATGTCGGGCGAGGCAGTCAAAAGAATGGAGTCGGACGCGGACATCGTGGAAACCTTGACCAACCTCGGCTACCGGCGCGACGATGTCAAAACCGCTCTTCAGAAAGTGGACAAGTCGGTAACCGGCCTCGAATTGCGTCTGAAAGCGGCGCTGAAAATTTTGGGGAAGAAGTAAATATCATCCAATGGTAAAATTGTCGTGAAAATTTTAAACGGCAGGGCATAAAATCGTTTTTCGGGTTATTATTTAAATTATGAATCTCATATTTTACGGAGGCGCCAAAAGCGTTACCGGCTCCAATTATCTTTTGGAATCAAGCAATAGGAAAATTCTTATTGATTGCGGCATGCAACAGGGGAGCCATTTCGCCGAGCGGCAGAATTTCGAACCGTTCAAATACAAGCCATCGGAAATCGAGGCCGTTTTTATTACGCACGCCCATATCGACCATATCGGGCGTCTGCCGAAGCTTCTGAAAGATGGTTTCAAAGGAAAGGTATATTCGACCGCCATCACCAAAGATTTCGCCGAACTCATGCTTTTGGATTCTGAACACATTTTGGACAAAGAAGCCGAACGCGAGGGCAGGCCGCCGCTTTATAACACGGAGAACATCGAAGAACTCATGAAAGTTTGGGAAGGAGTCGAGTATCATCAGCCAATAAGCGTTGCCGGATTCAGCGTCAAGTTTTTTGACGCCGGACACATTCTCGGTTCGGCAATCGTGCGCGTTGAAGCGGAAGGCAAGACAATTATTTTTTCCGGCGACCTCGGCAACTCGCCGGCTCCAATAATACAGCCGACTGAAAAAATCGATTCGGCAGATTATTGCCTCATAGAATCGACTTACGGCAATCGTTTTCACGAAGGATTGGGGGATAGGCAGCGCGATTTGGAAAGCGCCATAGAAAATACCGTTAAAGATGGCGGAGTTCTGATGATTCCCGCTTTTGCGCTTGAACGCACGCAGGACCTTCTTTTCCATCTCAACGAACTTTTTGAAAAAGGGCGCGTGCCCAAAGTGCCGGTTTTCATCGACAGCCCGCTGGCCATAAAACTGACGGCGATTTACAAAAAATACGAAAGCCATTTCAACAAGGAAATTTTAAAATTGGAACGCGCCGGCGACGACATATTCAATTTTCCGGGATTGCGTTTCACTTTGACCACGGAGCAGTCAAAAGAAATAAACGAAGTGGCGCCGCCGAAAATAATAATCGCTGGTTCGGGAATGTCCAACGGAGGGCGGATTCTCCATCACGAGCAGAGATATCTTTCCGACCCGAAGAGCACGATACTTTTTGTCGGTTATCAGACGGCAGGTTCGCTCGGCCGCCGCATACTTGACGGAGCCAAGAGCGTGAGAATTTTCGGCAAAGAGATTCCTGTGCGTTGCCGGGTGAGGGAAATCAGCGCCTATTCGGCTCACGCCGACCAAGGTCAGCTTTTGGACTGGCTCAAGCCGATGAGATTGTCGCTTAAAAAAATTTTCGTCGTTCAGGGCGAAGAAGGTTCCAGCGAAGCTCTGGCCCAAAAAATCCGCGACAATTATGCCCTGGAAGCGGTTGTCCCGGAACCGGGGAGCCAAGCCGTGTTATAATTCAAAAAACATGAATAACCATAATAATCATAACCACGACCCGAAACTTTATCATTTGAAATACAAAATCTGTATTTCGGGAGCCGCCGAAACTTCCGATTGCGCCCCGGACGCGCCGCAGAAAATCGAAGAAATCGGCAGACTTATCGCCCAAAGAGGATTCATACTCGTAACCGGAGCCACGACCGGCGCGCCGTACTGGGCCGCCAAGGGCGCCAAGGAGGCCGGCGGTTTTGTTATCGGCATCTCACCGGCTTATTCCAAAATACAGCACGTGAAAACGTATCGTTTGCCGGTGGATTACCACGACCTGATAATTTATACCGGTTTCGGCTATTCAGGCAGGAATTTGCTTTTAACGAGGGCTTCCGACGCCGTTATAACGGTTTGCGGACGCATCGGCACGCTTAACGAATTCACCAATGCCTTTGAAGATGAAAAGCCGCAGGGAGTTCTTCTGGGTTCCGGCGGCACCACCGACATGATTCCCGAAATAATCAAGCGCGCCGGACGCGGACACGGCAAAGCGGTTTTTAATACGGATCCTGCAAAACTCCTGGACGAAGTGATTGAGATGATGGTGGACGAAGAAAAAGAATTGTAGAAGTTTTTTATAAAGGTCGTACACTAACACAATCATGGCCACCAAAAAAATAAAACCAATCGGAAGCATCACTCACTACTACGGTCACCTCGGCGTCGCCATCGTTAAATTCAACCGGGCCTTCAAGGTCGGCGAGAAGGTTCATTTTAAGGGCGCGACGACCGATTTTGAGGAAACGGTGAAATCGATGCAATACGACCATAAACCCATTGAAACAGCCAAGAAAGGTCAGGAGGTCGGAATCAAAATCGGCGACAAAGTGAGGGAAGGGGACGAGGTGTTTGAGGCGTAGATTTGTCTCGCGAAAACACGCTATCAATATTCCCCGGCGGCTTCACTCAGCCAACAGGTTTTTCGGAATCGCGGTTCACTCGCTCTCCTTCGACGGTGAACTCGGGACGGTCGAACCGCAGCGGCTCGCACCCGCTGCCTCTCGGCATTTTGACTCCGCCTATGGCGGAGACCAAGCTAAAAATGCCTTCGAGAGCTTCCTCAAAATTCTGCCGTCTGGTTATCATGCTCGCCAGTTCTATCCTAAACCTGTTACCGAAGTCGGCCTCCGAGAAGGTTTTCTTTGGAGCAAATCTACTTTTAAAATATGAATAATTTTAAATCATTTTGGGGTGGCGTGGGCTTTATCGCGGCCACCACTATCGGAGCAGGAATGTTTTCCCTGCCTTATATATTTCATAAATCCGGCTGGCTTACCGGAATTTTTTATTTAATCGTCCTCAGCGGGGCGGTTATTTTCGTTCATCGGCTTTACTGGCTCTCGTTGGAAAGAGCGAACGGCGGAAGCCGCCTTCTCGGACTCGTCAGGGAACATCTGGGCAAATGCGCTTTTTACGCGTCAACGGTTTCGGTTGTCGCCGGACTTTTTTTGATTCTCTTAATTTATCTTATTCTGTCGGAAAGTTTTGCGCGTCTTATTTTGCCGAGCGCGACCGCAAGCTACGGCGCGATTTTATTCTGGCTGGCGGCTTCTTTGCCTCTTCTTTTAAAATTACCCAGAATAGTGGGCGCGGAATTTTTCGGAACTGTTTTAATGTTTCTGATAGTTTTTTTCATTTTTTTGACGGGGCAATCCGGATTTTCGGGCGTTTCAGCCGTGAACTTGGACAACGTTTTTCTGCCGTTCGGCGCGATACTTTTCTCGCTGACGGGCTGGACGGTCATAGAACCGATGTTCCGCTGGGAGAAGAAAAATGGCGATTCGAATTACATGCCAAAGCTTGTTTTTGGCACGCTCTTGTCGGCCATTATTTATCTCCTTTTCGTTGCGGGGATTCTCGGCTCTGCCGACTCAATCTCGCCCGATGCTCTATCCGGTCTTTCATCTTGGCCATCGTGGAAAATTCAGCTGCTTGGCTGGCTGGGAATTTTCGCTATGTGGACTTCATATGTCCCCATAAGTTTGGAAATAAAAAACGAATTAAAAGAAGATTTGCATTTGCCGCCTTTCTTTAGTTACTTGGCTGTCATCTTTCTGCCGTTGCTGCTTTTCTTCTCGGGATTTTTCAATTTTCTTGGGGCGATAAGCCTGGCAGGAGGAGTTTTTCTCGCTCTTCAGTACATTTTTATAATTTTGGTGAGCAAGAAAATTCTGGCGCTTTCCAGTATCACAAAATTTTTTGCAAACCTGCTGATATTGGTTTTCCTGGCGGCGGCGGTTTACTCCGTCGCTCATTATTTTCAATAATGAGGACGGAGCTCCGACCACAATGGGCGTCGGAGCGAAATCAAGATGTGAAAGGATACGTTTATATTTTAAGAGATGAGGATGGTCGATTCTATGTTGGAAGCACGAAAAGCGTCGAGAATAGGATGAAGTTGCATCGCTCGGGAACTACGCGAACCACAAAAGGAATGAAAAATCCTCAAATAGTTTTAGTTCAAGAGTACTATTCGATTATTCTTACAAGAAAAGTCGAGCGTCGAATGAAAGCTCTAAAAAGCAAGAAGTACATTGATAAAATGGTGAGCGATGGTTATATTAGGATAACGCCCTCGTAGTTCAACGGATAGAATATCTCCCTCCGAAGGAGGTGATGCAGGTTCAATTCCTGCCGGGGGCACAATTCATAACTTGGGTGGTAAAATTTTGATTATTATGACAAACCTATTCGATTATCTTAGTTTTGTCGGAACAATCTGGACAAAAAGTTTTTAACGTCGGTTTGCAATTACAATCATTCTCATGGACAAAGGAAAAGAACTTAAAAAACTCGAGGACGAAATCGCCGCAGATAATTCTTTGCCGCTGCGAGAATCAAATCTCGTTTTTGGCGAAGGCGGCCCGGAAAGCAAAGTTGTTTTCATCGGCGAAGCGCCCGGTTTCAACGAAGACCGGGAGAAGAGACCTTTTGTCGGACGTGCAGGCCAGCTGCTTCGCCAGTGTATCCGCGATATCAATTGGAAAGAAACGGATGTTTATATAACCAACATCGTGAAACGGCGCCCTCCCGAAAACCGCGACCCTTTGCCGGACGAAATCGAATCGTATAAACCGTATCTCACGCGCCAACTTGCTATAATCAAACCCAAAATAATAGTGGCCCTCGGCAGATTTTCGATGAATTATTTTCTGCCCGAAGCCAAAATCAGCCGCGACCGGGGGAAAGTTTTCCGTTTCGACGATTTTCTTCTGTTTCCGATTTATCACCCGGCGGCGGCTCTCCGCTCGACGCAGATGAAAGAGGAATTCGAAAAGGACTTCAAAAAACTGCCGAAAATTCTTGAAAAAGCCGATACTCTTCTCGCAGAAAAGCATCCGGAAAAGAAAAAAGAAGAACAATCCGCCCAGGAGAAACTCTTTTAGTTTTGGGTTATAATTAAGCAAATGGATACCGAGATTGCGCCCGAGTAAGTGTGGGAATCTCAGGCATTCCGGTTAAACATGAATTTCGCTTTAGTTTATCTGATACAGCGGTTTTTTTACCGGATTTTCGATTTTTTTCACCACTGGTACGCGGACGCGTCTAAGGTTTTTTTTCATCGATTTGTATCGTTTCTTGAATCTCTTGACCGGACAATAGCCCTTCGTGTGACACTCCGCTATTTTTTCCAGCCGCTATACAAGGACTACACGGTAATCGGCCGGATTCTCGGCGTAGTTTTCCGGTCCGGAAGAATAATCATAGGTCTCGGAGTTTACGCTTTCACTGCGATAATTTTTCTTATTATTTATGCGCTGTGGCTGGCGGCGCCAATAGTTTTAATTTTCTATGTTCTCGGAGCAAAATAACAAGGAATCGGAAATTCAGGACAGGTCTGCTTATGCAGACAGGTTTTATTTCAGAGAGCCGAGGCTTTACATGACTTTGGGTGGGAGGATTTTTGTCAGGACGTTGAGCTATGTCTCGTATATTGTTTTCTTCGTAGCTTCCTTGGCCCTGATTTTTTCCGACGTTCTTCAGTTGCGCGCGCTGGGAATTTTTCTGCTACTGATTTTCGCCGACATGATTTTTCACTTCGGCGAGGGAGACAAACCGTTTTCGGAAATGCCAGAAGGCAGAATAAACTTCGCCAATTATATTTCGCCGGCTGCTTACTCGGTTTTGGAGAAAAGCTTCGACAGAAACCTGATTTCCAAAAAGAATTTTTTTCTGGAAACAGCTAAAGAGCTTTTGGAAAGGAAAGAAATAAAAGAAGGATTATTGCGGCTTGACCTAATGCCGGAGGAAATTGAACATAAGATAGATTTACTCATGACCGCCGGAGACGGAGAAAACAAACTCGATAAAAATATCGTTTTGGAAATGGCGGAAAAACTTGCCGTTAAAGCCGGCCTCCGAAGCATCGCCAACAACCGCCGGTTTATAGAAACAACAGACCTGTTTTCTGGACTTTTTTTCTCCGGAGACGAAAAAACAAAAAGGCTTTTCAACACTTTTTCCGTCGATGGCGGGGACCTCGAGCTAGCCCTTCTTCTAAGTTCCCTCAAAAAAAAATTCTGGAATTTTCCGATTCCTTCCAACTTGAGCGGTTTTAGTTTTGAAACCCAGAGGCGGTTGCGCCATCGGGTGATAAACAGGGCCTGGACAAGCAGGCCGACGCCGACACTCGACAAATTCAGTTCCGATTTGACGGATTTGGCGAGGGAGGGAGAAGTCGGGTTTATTATCGGCCACGAGAATTATTATCGGCTCATGGTCGACGCGCTTTCCCGGCCCGTAAATCCAAACGCGCTATTAATAGGAGAAGAAGGCGTGGGCAAAGAAACGATAGTTCTTCACCTCGCCAAGCAAATCATAAAAGACGAGGTGCCGGCCGGGCTTTTTGATAAACGACTCGTAGGCCTGGAAATTTCGAGTCTGGTTGCTGGGGCGTCTCCCGAAGAACTTCAAGGCAGGCTGAAAAAAATAATCGATGAAATTTTTATGGCCGGCAACGTCATCCTTTACATTCCTGATTTTCATAATCTCGTCAAAACTTCCGGAAATTATTATCTTTCCGCGGCGGACGCCATCATGCCCGTAATCAAGAACAACGCATTTCCCGTTATCGGCGCCACGTATCCAAGGGAATTCAAGGAATTCGTGGAACCAAGAAGCGACATAACGGGAATTTTTGAGACCATAAGAGTGAACGAAATGAACGAAGCTGACGCCAGAAAACTGCTTGTTTACGAGAGTCTGATTTTGGAAAAAAAGACCGGAATAACAGTCAGTTTCGGCGCCATTAAATCGGCGGTGATGCTCGGCAAAAAATATATGGCCGGGAAATTACTGCCTTCAAGCGCGGAAGACCTGTTAAAGAGCGCTTTGGTTATAGCGGGACGCGATGGCAAAAGATATTTAACTCACGAAGAAGTCATACAAGCCGCGGAAGAAAAAGTTAATATCCCGATACGCGAAGCCAGCAAAGCGGAAGCAGAATCACTTCTTAACCTCGAAGATACCATTCACAAACGCCTGATAGACCAGGAAGAAGCCGTCAAAGCCGTCAGCACCGCTTTGCGCGAATACCGGAGCGGACTGAGCAGGCCAGGCGGGCCGATAGCCAATTTTCTTTTCGTGGGTCCCACCGGCGTCGGAAAAACCGAACTCGCAAAAATTCTTTCAAAAATACAGTTCGGTTCGGAATCTTCGATGATAAGGTTCGACATGACCGAATACCAGGATAAAGAAAGTTTTTACCGGTTTATCGGCTCGCCTGACGGCAAAACGAGCGGCGCGCTCACAGATGCCGTTCTGCGGAAGCCGTACAGCCTTATACTTCTCGATGAATTTGAGAAAGCCTTCCCGGATATTCTCAATCTTTTTCTCCAGGTTTTCGACGATGGCCGACTGACGGACAATCTCGACCGGACAGTCGGTTTCCAAAACACGATTATCATCGCGACCTCCAACGCGCATTCCGACATCATCAACGAGTCGCTTTCCAAGGGCGAAAAGATGGAAAATATCGCCGAATATCTGAAGAAAAAACTAACCGACGTTTTCAGGCCGGAACTTTTAAACCGGTTTTCCAAAATCGTGGTATTCAAGGACCTTTCGCCGAAGAACGTCGACGCCATCGCCAGAATTAATCTGTCCGACCTGGCCGACACCCTAAGCGACCAGGGCATAAAATTGGAATTCGACGAATCGGCGGTCAAAGAAATCGCCCGTCTCGGCTACGAGCCGGCTTTCGGGGCGCGGCCGCTGAGGAGGGCCATAGAGGAAAATCTGCGCGCCCAGCTTGCGGAAAAACTTTTGAAAAAGGAAATAAGCCGGGGCGACAACGTCAAAGTGTCTTTTCAAAACGAGCAGTTTTTGTTCACGGTGGTAAGCGGGCAATAAAAAATTTATAAGTATGGAATGGCCTTATCAAACCTTGAAGTAGCTAAAATCATCCGCGAAATAGGGGAGTATCTCGAGATGCGGGACGTGCCTTTCAAGCCGCGTGCTTACGAAAAGGCCGCGCTAATCATCGGAGATTTGGAGGAGGAGGTCAGCGAAATCTATAAAAACGGCGGATTGAAAGCGCTTGAAGAAATTCCAGGCGTCGGAGTTTCCATCGCGGAGAAAATAGAGGAGCTTTTGAAAACGGGGCGCCTTAAGTATTACGAAGACTTTAAAAGAAAAGCTCCAGTGAATTTATCGGAGCTGACTGCCGTTGAGGGACTTGGGCCGAAATCCATAAGAAAACTTTACCAGAAGTTGGGCGTCAGAAATATAAGAGGCCTTGAAAAAGCGGCGCGCGCCGGAAAAATAAAAAATCTGGAAGGATTCGGAAAGAAAAGCGAAGAGAAAATCCTGACCGGAATAGAATTTCTGAAAAAATCAGGCGGACGTTTTTTGCTGGGCAACGTTTTACCGCTGGCAAAAATGCTTGAAGAACGTTTAAGGAAATTGCCGGATGTGGAAAAAGCGATAGTCGCCGGTTCTACCCGCCGGAGAAAAGAAACCATAGGCGACATCGACATACTTGTGATATCCCGGAAATCTCAGAAAGTTATGGATTATTTCACGAGTATGCCGGAAGTGGCCAATGTTGTCGCCGTGGGCGAAACGAAATCATCGGTCAAGCTATCTTCCGGCTTGGATGTTGATATGCGCGTGGTACCCCTTGAATCTTACGGGGCCGCTTTGAATTATTTTACCGGCTCGAAAGACCATAACGTAGCGCTCCGTCGTTTGGCTATGGAGAAAAAAATGAAACTGAACGAATACGGGCTATTTTCCGTTAAAAGCGGCAAGGAAAAAAGAATTGCGGGCAGAACCGAAGAGGAAATTTACAAAGTTCTCGGGATGGAATATATGGAGCCGGAGATGAGAGAGAACACGGGAGAAATAGAACTGGCGTTGAAACATAAACTACCAAAACTCATCGGCTACGGCGACATGCAGGGCGATTTACAGACGCAGACCGAATGGACCGACGGTTCGGATTCAATCGAGGAAATGGCGCGTGCCGGCATAAAACTCGGCCTGGAATACATAGCCATTACCGACCATACCAAGCGCCTGGCGATGACCGGCGGTTTGGACGGGAAAATGGTCCTCAAACAGATGGCGGAAATAGACAGGATAAACAAGAAACTCAAAGGAAAGATAAAAATCCTGAAAGGCACCGAGTGCGATATCCTCAAAGACGGAAGCTTGGATTTGCCGGACAACGTTTTGTCCAAGTTGGACATCGTCGGTGTTTCCATCCATTCGTTATTCAATCTTTCCGAAAACGACCAGACGGAAAGAATAAAAAAAGCGATGTCCAACCCGAACGTGGATATAGTTTTCCACCCAACAGGGCGGCTTATAAACCGCCGCGAAGCATATAAAGTGAATATCGACGAACTGATAACTCACGCCCAAAAAACAGGAACGGTTCTTGAGGCGAATGCCGAGCCGAACAGATTGGATTTGAAAGACGAATATATCAAAAAATGCGTGGAAGCCGGCGTAAAGATGAGCATAGATTCCGACGCCCACTCCGCGGCTCAGGCGGGATTTCTTGAACTAGGAATAGCCCAGGCAAGAAGGGGATGGGCTGAAAAAAAAGACATAATCAACGCCTGGCCTCTGGGAAAAATGTTAAGATTTCTTAAAGGATGACTGAAAAAACAAACGTCAAAAAATTCAAAAAAGAAATATCCGCCGGATTTATAGTTTTCCGGCGCACCGATGAAGGACTGAAATTCCTCGTTCTTTATCACGGCCACAATTACTGGAATTTTCCCAAAGGAAAAATAGAATCTGAAGAAAAATCCCTCGCCGCGGCTTTCCGCGAGACCAAGGAAGAAGCAGGGCTGAGCAGGCAGGATCTCCGCCTGGTGAATAATTTCAAGGTCTATCAGAAATTCTCTTTCAGGCGCCACGCCGACCGAGGTGATTCTTCGCGTGCGGGAAGGGAACGAACAAAAGAAGAACCCCAGAATATATTCAAGATAGTTATTTTCTATCTTGCCGAAACCAGAAATCCGAGAATAAGGATTTCATCGGAGCACCAGGGCTATGCCTGGTTTTTGTATCCCGAGGCGATGAAGATAATGAACAGATACCGCGGCAATCAGAAAATTTTGAAGCAGGCTTATGACTTCATTCGTCCTGTTAAAGACAGGTCGCCGTAGGCGACCGTAAATCATCGGCATTTAAAAAATCAAAAGTTATACTTTAAGTGCTGTGCTATAGCATAGCACTTAATTTTTTTGAAACGTTAAACATAGTTTATGAAAAAAAATGAAAAAAACGGAGTTATTGTCTCTAACGAGATTCACAAAAAGGTCCTCGCCGCCGTGAGGAAAATACCCAGCGGCCGAACCGCGACATATAAAGAAATAGCGCGTATAGCCGGCAACCCGCGGGCTTACCGCGCCGTCGGGAATATTTTGAATAAAAATTACAACCCGAAGATTCCGTGCCACCGAATAATCCGTTCTGATGGTAAAATCGGCGGATACAACAAGGGGGCGGAGAAAAAATTAGCGCTTCTTAAAAAAGAAGGCGTATTTTAAAAAATAATCCGTCTCGGGCGGATTATTTTTTAACGAAATCTATTACTTTTGCGAAAACTTTCGGTTCGTTTTTGGCGAGGTCGGCCAGTATTTTCCTGTCGAGTTTTATTTTTTTCGCTTTCAGCGCGGCAATGAGTTTGCTGTAGGTCATTTCCTGCATCCGGCTGGCGGCGTTTATTCTGACGTTCCAGAGCTTGCGGAAAACCCTTTTCTTTTCTTTCCGTCCGCGGAAAGCCCTTGACCAGGCGTGAAGCAGGGCTTCTTTCGCGGCCCTCTCTTTTGACTTCCTGTCCCAGCGGAAACCCTTGGTGTGCTTGAGAAGGGCGCGGCGTTTCTTGGTTTGTATTTTTCCTCTTTTTACTCTTGGCATGAATGTTTGGAAAGCAGAAGATTACGCGACTGTGGCGGAGTAATCGAGAATTTTTTTGATCGGATAATCAAGCTGCCGCGTTTTCCGCTTATGCCTTATGTTTTTGGTCGATTTCCGGGTGCGGAAATGATTCACCGACATTGACCGGCGGATGATTTTTCCATTTTTTGTGATTTTTATCCTTTTTACGAAACTTTTTTGCATGCCAATGTTGTCTACATTTTCGAGCTCAACTGTGGCGAAGAAAATGTAGCCACAACATTGAGCACCGAGCACATAATGTTATTCTAAACTGTGTTTAATTCTTTCTTTTAGCCGTCGAACTGTTTGACCACGTTGTTTGAGTTTCATCTCTCTCGCTCGCGCATCTCGTTCGGATTTGTAGGATTCATAGTATATAAGTTCCGGTTTTTTGTCTATATGTTCCTTAAGCCGTCTCTTGAGGTTGTTAGTATATCCAATGTACGTTTCTCCGTCGTGGCGATTCTTTATGAGGTATACGTAGTACATCTCATTATGTGCTCGGTAAGGTTTGGTGGTAAAAAATTCTGCGTTTGTAGCTTGAATTTTTTAACCAACCCCTTATTTTTTTAAAACCGGCGCCACTGGCATCATCATTCCTCTGCCTCCAAATTTCGGTTCGCCGAGTCTTTTGTGCTCGACTGTGGTCATCTTGATAAATTCCTCGAGTTTCTGAAATGCTCTTTGTTTGTTATATTTTTCCGCTCCCCTTAATCTCATCATTATGTCGACATTGTGGCCTTCCTTCAGGAACTTGTCCATCTGACGCGCTTTTATCAGAAGGTCGTTCTGTGCGGCGCGCACGCTTATTTGCACCTGTTTTACCCCCACCGTCTTCTGGGCCTGTCTCGCTTTCTTGTACGCCTTTTCTTGCATATACCGGAATTTGTCGAAACTCATCAGACGGGCGACGGGCGGCTTGGCCGTGGATGATATTTCAATCAGGTCCAAACCTTCCTCTGGCCTGACCAAAGCGAGCGCTTTTTCTCTCGGCATGACGCCAAGATTTTCACCCTGGGCTCCGATGACCCTTAATTCGGGTGCGGTTATTTCTTTGTTGATTCGCGGTTTTATGGGTTTATTGATAGTTCGACTCCGCTCACTGTCAATCTCCTTGAATCTTAGTCTCGGAGTCGAAGCCCTGAGCAAAGTCGAAAGATTGAAATTTTTTCCAACTTGAGTACCACAATATGCTAATCGTTGCGGGGAAATTTGTCAATTTTTTGGTTACCAAAAAATTGACACTGAGCAACGTCGAAGTGTCAATTGCTTAATCATTAAAAATTTTATGTGCTCGATTGATGCTGAGCAATGTCGAAACATCAAAATCCACTATCGGCCAAGTTCTCTATAAAAAAATCCCCGAACCTGCTTTCGCAAGCCCGGGGCAGTCAGGGGAGATATGGCAGCTCCCGAATCCTTTTCGAAGCGCTTAGGCGGCTTGTTTCAGCTTTATTTTGATACCGAGCTTCTCAGCCGCCAAGAGTAAGGCGCTGGCGTATTCCGCGTCCGAAAGTGAGGTTGACCTGCCGCCGGAGAAATTGGCCCTTCCGGCAATTTTCAACCTCTTTTCGATGTACCGGAATGTTATTTCAACGTCCCGGACCCGGATCACAGTTTCCATTCGGGGAAGATTGACGCTTACGGATTCAGCCGACATTGTCGTCTCCTTCTCCTTCCTCGCACATTGCGCTAACGAGAGATTTGATCCAGGGATGGTCGATGAGTCGATCTGTCAGAAGGCGACAGCCGACGAAAGCCAGCACTCCGCCGAACACCATGCGGAAAGCGACATCCGCCAGATTGTCCAGATGCCACATCGCGCTGACAGCAAAGACGATGCCGACAACGGTCATGGCAATCTCGATCACGAACCCAACGCCTTCACAGAACGGGTCGCCGGTTGCCGCCCACTTTCTCCGAATCTCCTGCTCCTGCCGTTCCTGTTGCATCTCCATGACTCTTCTCCTTGAAAAAATGCGCACGGGTTGTGCGCGGGATTGGTAAGTTGCTACGCCTGTTAAAATAGCAGATTTTGCCGATTTTGTCAATCCCCACATGAAATGTGAAGTATTTTAAGCCAAATATACATTCCTTGATTTTCCTTAATTTTTATGGTATTATGGCGTCGCTGGGGATGATTGGCTTCGATAAAGACGAATCCTGAACCGGCGAGCCAAGCGTGAACTTGTAAACTCACAAAACCATATAACTGCCAACTCTAATAAAGTTGGGGCTCCAGCGTTCGCTTACGCGTAACGTATGAGCCTGTCCACCGAAGCTTTAGCGTAGGTGGAGATCGGTCCGTTCGGGTCTCTTGAACGAGCAACCGGTCTTATACAAGGGGACTCGCCGAATGTTTTCGCTTCGTGAGGCAATCGGCTAAATTAAGCGAAGCAACTTTGTTCTAATTTATTAGGGCTACGCTCGTAGAAAGTTCAGCGACGATATCTTTAGACGGCGGTTCAATTCCGCCCATCTCCACTTAGAAAATCTTTCCCGCCCCAAAGGCGGGATTAGATTTTCTAAGTGCCCCGAGCGAGCGTAGCGACGAGGGGCTATAGCTATTTGGTGACAGATGAAGGGAATTGAACTAATCTAAAGCTGATAGAAATGAATAATGACAAAACAATAGAGCTTTTAAATTCTACTGGAATTCCATTTCAGGATTGGGTCGCTCACTGTATAGGTAAAGTTGGTTGCTATCATTATGAGCCAGAGGTTCCTTACTCGATTAGTGACTATGACGGAACTATTGATATTGTTGCCGCTTGGTTCAGAAGCGACGATCACTTCCTAGCGCCTTTTCAAGGTAATATATTTTTGGTTATAGAGGCAAAAAGAGCTGATCCTTCAATAAAGAACTGGCTTTTTGTTAAGGATGTCCATAAAAAATATCATAAATTTTACAACTCTTCTTTTATTTCAATATCTAAAAACCAAGCGAATGCTGATGAAACTCACGTTGAAAATGGTTTAACATTTCCAACTCTTGGTTATCGCACACAGGACAATTTTGATAAATGTATCAACGGTTTTGAATATAATGAAAAGTTTGTTTTAAATCGTAGCTCAGAAAATAAAATCCACAAACCATTTCTTCAGGTTCACAGAGGATTAAATGGTTTCGCGAGCGGCACTCCTATAATTCAGAAACACAAATTTGATTTATCTAAAAGGAAAGTTTATTTGCCTATAGTAGTTATCACAGCTAATATTTTTACGGTTGATTATAATCCAAGCGATATTGAATTGCCGGGCGCGGTGATTAATCCGTCTAAAGCAAATCTTTCTTCAAAAAAATGGATTACTTACGAATATCCGCTTTCAAATCAATTAGGTAGATTGCAAAATCAACCCCTAAAAACAGAAAAATTAACAACTTTTATTGTTCAAGCAAATAGTTGGGAGAAATTTCTTAATTCTGTATTTGTTGTCTATGGAGTCGGTAGCATATTAGATTGCGATATTTTATAGTGTATTTTACTTACCCCCCCGCTAAATAAAAACGCTTTTGTGTGAAGTAGCAAATACTTTATAAATCTCTTCCAGTGTATATTCCCAGTTGTCTCTATTCACTCCACCAGAGGGGGTATAATTAATCCCCACATGCTCGACTTTATCACATCCATAATAAAAGCTGCGGTTGCGATAATCGCCGGAGGGATTATCGCTATAGGCGGGATTTTTTCGCATAAACAGGCGGAAGTTCAGGTTTTAGAAACGCCGGCGACTCAGGAAATAGTTCAGCAAACCGAGCCGTCCTCGACGGAAAACATATCGGTTCCGGGCGGAACGAATCCGGCGGCAACGGCGACAAAACCGATAGCTACAAAGCCGAAGCCGACGAGCCAGTCCGTTACCGCTACCACAACCCCGCCAATCGCTGTCCAGCCGCCCACGCCGCAGCCGGTTCAGGAAATTAATCCTTTGCCACCACAAATAGAGATAGACCCGGAAACTTTTGTCGGGATTTTATGTTATTTCAACGCCTCGATAATAAATCCTCTCGACGGCTCGAATATCGGCGGAGGCGAGATATCGGTTCGCGGTTCGGGAGTAATAGTAAACAGCAAGGGATACATCCTCACAAACAGACACGTAATTGTTCGGGACGAATCGAATGTTTCAATCGGAGATTTGGCTATTCCTGGAATATTGAAATATAAATTCGAACATTGCGATGTCGGACAGCTGCCGAAAGGCACTCATCTGCCGACTGTTTCGGAGATAAGGGCGATAAATCCTTTGACAAGAATTCCAGTTCTCGGATACACGGCTGAGCCCGTTTACGATTCTTCCGTTTTGCCGTTGAGCGGTTTGGAAACGGGATACGCCGATTTCGCGATTCTTAAAATAACCGGCGTCAGCCAGGACGGGCCAAGTTTCGGGATAAATTCCGTGCCCGCTTCTTTTCCACACGCGAAACTTCTCCCG
>JBBTVY010000010.1:0-25930 GCA_038063055.1 Patescibacteria group bacterium
TGTTTTGAACCGCTCGGTATACACTATTTTTTCCGCACGATGAGATTGGGTGTAATTGCCACCCTTTTTATTTTTATGTTGTCTAAACCTTCTTTTTAAATCGTTAGTGATACCCGTGTAAAGACTTTCATCGCTACATTGCATAATATAAACGAAATACATTGTTGTTATTTTAAGTCCCTCGTCGCTTCGCTCGCTCGGGACAGTTGATTTTGTAACGCGCTTCGCGCTAACAAAATCTAACTGCTGGCCTGTTCGGTCTCGTATTTTTAAAAATCCTTACCCCACATAGCCCCCAGAGGATGTTTTGATTTTAGCACAACGATGCTCCTCGGACGGATGTAAATTAAAGCAATCTAAGAGTACCTGGCTCGGGGACGATTTTGCGATCCTTTTTAGTAAAAAATACCATTTGCGTGGTCTTGAAGGTCTTGCCATGCACGTCTTGAAAACCGACAACGCAACTCAATTCTGCGGCAAGCCCATGATGACCTTCGGAATATCTTAAATGCCGAAAGGATTCTGTGCTGAGGTGGATGTGGTGAGTCGATTGCTCGCCATCTGGCTTAAGGAAATCGATGGAGTTAACCGATTTTCCAATGAAATTGCCAGTAGCTAAGTCTGAAAATTCAACAAGTATATTGACCGCGACGCTAGTACCGATATTGATGAGGTCCGAGTGAATACAGTACGTGCCTTCCGAGTTCGGCTCTTCGGGAACCTGGAAATTCTTCACCGCAACAATCGGCTTGAGTGTTTCCACTTGCTGTTCGAGCGCCTGGACGGTTTTGCGGGTTTGCACTGCATAATAAATAGTCACGCCAACAAGTGCTGCCGCAAGGATGACTTGCGATGCTCCGCTGTTCATATTGAGCAAAGTGATAAGTTCCATACAGATGATTATTTAGATTATATACTACTCGTACTCCGAACTTATCTCAAGATGGCTGGCCATCTAGAGCTAAAACCGACCAGGTTCAAACCCCGAAAAGCTATTTTAAATGATATTATTTTACTAATTCGACGCTATTCGAGCAGGCATCTTAAAATACTTAAAATACTAGTGTCTATTAGTACGAAGTTGAAACCCCACTAAAAAACTATTCTTTAGATTCAAAGGAAAACCATACTTTTGTCAGGATACCTAAAATAATGAAAATCAAATAAATCCAGCCGCCTATCGTGTCGAGAAGATAATTGTAAAATGGAATTATGAAAACTGTGGTGGCACCCAAAGCCAATGCCCAAATAAAGGAATATTTCGCAACATCAAGTAATAAACTCGGGGTGATTTTTTTCATATTTTTATTCTACCACTTTTGGTACATACAACTACGCTCCTCGTGCTAGCTATAATTTGCTGTGTTTCCCAGTCTAGTACCAAAACCTTGCAATCAGTATAAGGGCTTCTTGGGAGTCGGTTAAGGCACCAACCGACCCGGCTCGGTCAGCGAGAATCATCTTATCGTTCTCACAATCCAGTCTGGGTTACCATAACACTGTAGACTAGGAGTCGGTTTTTCATTACAATTCTGTTCAACTATTTTTTCCTCAATCAAAGTTTCGAAAGATAGTTTTTTGTCATCTGGGTATCCATAGAATATTTTAATTTTCGATGCATATATCAAATCTCCTTTTATAAGGGATTCCATTTTTTCAATATCTTTTTTTAGATTTTCTTTATTTTGTGGGTCATGCACTCCTTTGATGTCATACCTTAGTTCTAGTTTTTGACTGGGAAATAAAATCCCTTCTTTGTTAGCCGGAGATAAAATTTCTGTCATCCCTGGGCGCTCAAACTCATTTGTATCCACGTAATATTTTGCAGGTAATTTTCCTACATTTGTAATTTTAAAACTAAAAGAATCGTTGTAAGGATATGGTGAAAAAGATTTAATCGCCTCAGAAAAAATCTCAGGATCAGTCATTTGAACATTCAATTGACTTTTCATGTTTGAAGAATCAATTTCCAAATACGGGCGATTTATTTTTGAGTTTTCTTCGATGTTATTTCTAGCAACCAAAATATTTACAAGAAGAGAACCGATAGCTATTAAAGTTAATGCCAAGTCGATACAAAACCTTCTTTCGTCGGTTTTGAATCTTAATTGAGTTTCTAATTTTTCTAATTCATTAAAAAGTGGCCTATTTTCTTTTTCCAATATATTTTTGTAGAAATCTTGCGTAACGCCTCGCGCAAAATTTTTTTTTCTTGCATCATCTGACAAAATATTCTTTATTTCTTCTATTCTTTTTTGAATTTTTCTAATTTCCATATTTTGTATATGCCCCAATATTGTACTTAACGTAGTCCCTCGTCGGTCGCCCCGGGCGACCTCGCTCGGGACACTTGATTTTGTAACGCGCTTCGCGCTAACAAAATCTAAGTGCTGCCGGGCTAGGAATCGAACCCAGATTCCATGGTTCAGAGCCATGTTGCCTACCATTAGCAGACCCGGCAATTAATCATTAATCTAAGCCGGGGCAGGCCCGGCAAAGTAAAAAAATTATATGATAAAATTTATAGATTTTCAATTGACGCGGTGTTGGTAAAAAAGGGGCGCGTTGCGAAAGCAACGCGCCATTGTCTTCTGCGCCGCCATTGAGGCGGCAAACGGTCAGGCCGCTTGTTCGGCCGGAATGCGTCCGCCCATTCTATGACTCACGGGATTGAGCCTGGGAAGCATCGTCGAGCGAGCTTCAAGTCCCCGCCTTAAGCCGATTAGCACTGCCGGCGACATCAGCGACACCGATTGAAGCGGAAGTTCCCCAGCAACCGACTCGAGACCAAAGTGCTTCAAAAGCTCCTGCCGCCCTTCTTCCGTCAGCGGGCCATCCGTTTGCCATTGAACCCCCTCGTGGTCGGACATTGTCCATTTCGGGTTGTTGCTTTGTGGCCACCTCCAGTCGCAAGAGCAAAGGCCGCCCGAATTGGAGAAGTTGATACTGTACCCGTCCATACGCACCTCCACAAAAAGTCCACAAAAAAATAAAGTTGCTACACGCCCAAAATACTATAAAAGGGCGGTTTAGTCAACAATAATAACGAACATGTTCGTCCGTTTTATTTGATACAATAATCAAGTGACCGGGAAACAAAAAATAATAACCGCTTTGGTTTTCGGGCTAATTGCGACTGCGAGCGCTTTTTATTATTACTTGAACAATCCGGGAAACGATGTCGGCGTGGCCTGCACGCAGGAAGCCAAACAATGCCCGGACGGAAGCTATGTGGGACGCACCGGGCCGAATTGCGAATTCGCGGCATGTCCCGTTACGACAAATTCCGATAAAATAATCTTAAGGGCCAAATTGAACCAGACGGTAGAAAGATTGGGTCTGTCCGTCACTCCCCTTCAGGTTTTGGAAGACAGCCGTTGCCCGGTGGATGTTCAATGTATCTGGGCCGGCAGGGTCCGCCTTAAAGCGGAAATTTTGAGCGGCGCCGGAACAAGCGAGATGATTTTGGAAACAGGAACGCCGGTCACGAGCGAGACGAAAACAATATTATTGAAAGACGTTTCGCCTTCGCCAAAAGCAGGAAAGAAAATATCGCCGGAAAATTACGAATTTGTTTTCGAAATATCCAAACGCTGAATAAAATCAAAAATCCCGCCTAAGCGCGGGATTTTTATCCGCATCGCGATACTTTTCAAATCTTTTTAGAAGCGGTGCGCCTGCTGGTTGCCCTTGTCAAGATTCTTTGCGGAAACTTGGAGAACCGTGCTGCCGCCGATATTTTTAACCAAGTAGCTGGCAGTGTCATTCCTGCCCGGCTCGCCGTTGTCGGTAAAGACGAAATTTAAGGTAGCTCCTGAAATACCGTCGTATCTGCCGATTCCTACGCCCGTAAAGGTATTGAACCCATTGGCAGTATTCTTCGGCGGAGCAGGATTGCCATTCTTAGTGCAGATGGCGGATGTCAAAGTTTCTAAGTGGAATTTATGCGACTTGCCGGTTTTGTCATTCCAGTTTATTTCGATGCTGTCGTTTACATCAGGGATTTTGCATTGAATCTGGAAGCCGTGCGTTACTCTTACGTTGTTCAAAGCGGCTCCATTAACGGTATCGCCAGCACTGGTTTTTGTGAAAACGCTTCCACCGCCCGTCATTCTTCCCGGAAAGTCGTCATTGGTGATTGTGCAGGTTTTAGTCTCTCCAAGCCCTATAGAGCCGGTACAGCCGGCGGAGTATGTTTCGCTGTATCCCTGAGGACCAGATTCGCTCACAATGTATGAACCAACCATCGGCAAGGTTTGGGTCACTCCTGTTTCAGATCCGCTGAAAGTAATGTTCCCGGACGGAGCGACGCTTCCCGAAATTATCATCGTGAAATTGGAAGCTGAACTAAAACCCCAGTCGTCGTTGATGACATGTTTGACAACGATTAAGCGTGGCGCGATGTCATCGTTGGCAATGGCGCAGATGGCTGTTTGGCCGACGCCGAGAGTAATCGATGAACCATTCTGAACGCCGGCGGTGCAAATCCAGCCGGAGGCGTTGTAGCCTGCGGGGCCGCCCGTTTCAGACAAGTTGTATGTTCCGGCGCTGAAAGTTCCGTCGCTGGTTACTCCGCTTTGTCCAGAAATCGGAGTCAGGCCGGTTGCGGAAAGCGTCCAGTCGGTCACGGCTGCCGTTCCTCCGTTATCGTTTATCGCGTGCTTAATTAGAGTCAAAGAAGGAGCTATGTCGTCGTTGGTGATGGCGCAGGTGGCTGTTTGGTTAAGGCCAAGCGTAATTTCATCGCCGTTATTCTCAACATCGCCCGCGCAGGTCCACGAGGAAGCTGCGTAACCGAAAGGTCCCGATTCGGACAACGAGTATATGCCCGTCTGGAAGTTTGAACCGCTTACCACGTCATCAGAGCCTGGGGCGCCGTTGCCAGAGAGAACTGTCGGCGTTTCCTGGTCTCCTGTAGCCGTAATCGTCCATGCGCTTTCCGACTCGGTTCCGCCGTTGTCGCCAACGACCACTTTATTAAGGGTCAATTTCGGAGCAATGTCGTCGTTCGTGATAGTACATGTTTTTTCTTCACCGATATTTATGTCGCCTGAACAGTTTTCGCCGATGCTTTTGGCGTATCCGACAAAGCTGTCCTCATCAACGCTGTAAGAACCTTTGTTGAGCGTTACTGTTATTCCGTTTTCATCGCCGGCGAAAGAAGTGTCCGAAACATTCGTTCCAACAACTTCCATTGTAAAGTCGCCGGCAACAGCCGTTCCGCCGTTGTTTTTGATTACGTGCTTGATAACCGTAAGTTTGGGAGCAATATCATCGTTCGTAACCGTGCAGGTCTTTGTCTGGCCCACGACTATAGCGCCGGAACAGCCGGACGAAAGAGACGAAGCATAGCCGTCAACCGAAGTTTCGGAAACACCGTACGAACCGGCGTTCAAGCCGACGGTCGTTCCGTTCTCGTCGCCAGGGAAGGAAGACGGTGAAACGCCGGTGCCGGAGACGGAAAGATTGAAGTTGCCGGCGTTAGTGTTACCTCCGTTGTCATTTACGACATGCTTCGTAACTATCAACTGCGGCTGAATGTCGTTATTGGTGATTGTGCAGGTCTTTTCGTCGCCGACGGAGAGAGTTCCAGAGCAGCCCGATTCTATTGTTGCCTCATAGCCGATAACCGCGTCTTCGGTCACGCTGTAAGAACCGGCATCAAGTGTAACCACAGTCCCGGATTCGCTGCCGGAGAAAGAAGACGCAGAGGGATTGGTTCCGTCAACGTGCATCGTGAAATCAGCCGCGCCGAGGGGTCCGCCGAAATTATTGACCACATTTTTTATTACGGTCAGCTTAGGAGCTATATCGTCGTTGGTGATTGTACAGGTCTTTGTTTCGCCATTGGCAATTGTTCCCGAACAGTCATTGCCAGTCATGGCATAGCCATAAACATCGCCTTCAGTCGCAGAATATGAACCTGCGTTAACAGTCACGTCCGTGCCAGCTTCGCTGCCCGAGAAAGAACCTGGGTTGGCGTCATTGGCAACGGTTATAGTGAAATTGCCGGCTCCAAGAAGACCGCCGTTATCCGAGATAACATGTTTTTTCACAATGAGGTGGCTGGGTTGGTCGTTGTTTGTAATCGTGCAGGCGGCTTCACCGCCATTCGGAATAACTACGTCGGTGCAATTGTCATAGCTAAGGGTGTAGCCGTCCATAGGATTCGTTTCGGTCACCGAATAAGTCCCGGCGTCAACGGTAAGGTCGTTTTGGCCGTCGGTTTCAAAAGCAGTCGCCGAACCGCCGTTTACGCTGAATGAGAACTGATTGGCTGCCGCGTTGCCGCCATTGTCGTTAGGGAGAACCTTTACGACATGAAGCGTGCCCGGCTGGTCGTCATTGGCAACGGTACAAATTTTATTTTCTCCGAGAGCCAGAGTTACCGAACCGTTCGCGGCGCAATCGCCGCCCCAGTCCCCTGCTATGTAGCCGGAAACATTGGCTATTTCAGAAGCAGTATGCGCTCCGACCGTAACGACTTGCACGGAATTCCAAGAAACGTTGTTGCCGTCGATTTTGCCCTGGAAGTCCGATTCGGTGGCTGTGCCGCCGTTATCTTTTATTACTGTTTTGACAAGTTTCAGCGTCGGAGCAATGGCCGTGTTGGTTATGGCGCAGGTTGCCGAACTGCCGTTTGCGATTACAAGGCCTGAACAATTATCATAAGTGGTCGAATATCCGGAAACCCCAGGTTCAGTAACGGAGTATGTTCCCGAGTTCACGGTAAGGTCGTTTTGGCCGTCGGTTTCAAAAGCCGTAGCCGTGCCGCCGTTAACCTGGAACGAGAAAGTTGATGGTTCAGTCGTAGCGCCGGTGTTTCCGTTATCAACTACTTTTTTAACGATAAGAGTGGCTGGCTTGTCGTCGTTGGTGATTGTACAGGTCTTATCGTCGCCCGGGGCGAGGGTAATCGCGCCGTTCGAAGCGCAATCGCCGGCGATTGTTCCTGTGTATCCGGAATCGCTTGTTTCGCTTACTGTGTAAGTCCCGGACACAAACTCATTCGATGCGCCGGAAGTGACCGGGTTGCCGTTTATAAAAAGCGGGAAATCGGCAACAACTTTGTTCCCGCCGTTGTCATTCGTAACCACCTTAACAACCGTCAGTTTTGCCTTTTGATAGTTTCCAAAATTGCGCTGGGTTTTGTTCCCGTTCGAAGTCATATCTACCGCGTAGCTTCCGTCGGCCTGTCCGCCAACAGAACTGTCCGCCGCTGTCGGGTCGGTCTGCGTCCATCCTACCTGATTCACTTCGCGCACGTGATACGTGCCAGGGCCGAGATTCGAGAATGTGTAGCCGCCGCCAGAAGCGGTTGTCTGGGTCGGCTCGCCGCCGTCGAGCGCGCCATTGTTATTCGTGTCGAGATAAATGGTCCAACCGGAAAGCCCTGGTTCGCCGGCATCATCCTCGCCGTTCTGGTCAAGATCGTTATATTTCTTGCCCGATATCTGGCCGAAATTGAAGTTGCCGAAATCATTATTTATGGAAGTATTGCCGCCCGTAATCGTGACCGAGTAACCGTTAGTAGTGCCCGAGCAGGAAGCCCCGGACGAAGGATATGTTTGTGTCCAGCCGGATTGCAACACCTCACAGACAGTATATGAGCCGTCTGCCAGGCCGCTAAAGGTGTAGTTCCCGCTGCCATCGGCGACCGTACCCGAAGAAACAACGCCGGTTAAATTTATGGTCCAGCCAGAAAGGCCGGGTTCGCCGCCGTCTTTCAGGCCGTTGCCGTTTAGGTCGTTGAACTTCTGGCCGGAAATTAATCCTGTTGACGCCGGAGGGGTCACAACGCCAGACTGAATGCTGAGATCTCCTCCGCCAAGATTATGTTCGCCGCTACCTTGTGTTCCATTGCCGTTATCGTCTCCGAAGCCTTCTACGCGCATATGAAACGGCGCGCCAGAAATATCGCCGGCACCGTTATTGTCTCCCGCCCAATCAGTATCTAATGCCAAATGGCCACCAAAGAAAATGGCGAAATCTTGGTTAACTTGATTAGGTGGGTTTACCCCGTTATTGCCGGGATGAAGAACGATTTTTATAATCTTGTCATCCCCGCTCGCGCCCACAAAAACAGGAGTGTCAACAGTAAAGGCATTAGAGGCGCAGATACGAAATTGTCTTGTGCCGCTATCATCCAGAGTTATGGCCGGGTCGTCGGGTATTGAAACCAGTTGCTGGTTGGAACAAGCCGTAAGGTCAAAACCGGATGGCTTTGTTGAATTGTCCGGTCCGAAACGAATGGCGTCGGAATTGACTCCCTCTGATGCGTCATCCGACGTAAGAAAATCGAAAGCGTTTTGGACGCCTGATTTGTATTGATACTTAATATTAATAACAAGATTGGAATTTTCAGTCGCGTTTCCGCCAAAGTAACGATATGGGACGCTGTTTCCTTCCACATAAGAAGAATTGGTAGGATTAAGATTTCCGCCCTGATAATTGTTGTCTATATTGGCAAACTGGCTGAGTTTCGTCGAAGGAACGTGGCTGTCGGTGAAGGTCGTTCGCGCCAATTCATCGCCGTTTATGGCGGAAGTGATTACCGTGTAAAGAGGAATGAAAACTTCTTCTAAATTAGAGGTTGCAATGAAAGAACCATAGCCGTCAGCGGTTACGTTTTGCGTCGATTCAGTATAAGTTTCATCCTCGCGCGAACCGCCGAAAACTTTCAAAACTATGTTTTGAAGAGAGGAGAAAAATCTGCCCAAAATACCTACGGTTTCGCCCGGAGAATAATCTTCTTTATCCGTAGTAAGAACAGGGCCTTGAATCGTCTCGGTTAAAGCGCCACCGGCATTGTCCGTGGTGCCGCTTGCGTCAGAAGAAACATCCGTTGAAGCCTGGGTTGTTTCTGTTTGAACAGTGTCTACCGGAATCTGAGAACTGTCAGTTTGAACTGTGTCAGAGGAAACCGTTTGTTCCGCGCTGTTGTCCGTAGAACTGGTATTGGTGGAATCCGCCGGAACGGTAGCGGCAGTATCGACCGCAGTGCCGCTGGTCGAATCTGTCGAAGAAGCATCGGCTGTGGAACTGTCGCTCGGCGCAATGTCGGTTACGGATGCGCTTTCGGTTGTAGTCGTGTCAGTTGTACTTGTATTGGCGGACGTATCGCTGGTTGTCCCGGAATCTAAAACTGTGTTTCCCGTGGCATCTATAGAAGAAGATTCAGTAATCGCCTCCTGGGCGTGTGAAAAATTTACGTCGAACCTTTGTATTGAAAAGAACGGCAACGCGACAACAAGTATCGCGACGAGAAAAGCATTACGAGCAATCCGGGCTTTTTTACTCATAATTTTTGTTGATTTTTAATTCTTTGGCCCTTTGCCTCCATAAAAATAAGAAGTTTAGTCCGTAAACCCTAATATAAGAGAAAGTATTTGTCAAACTAAACGGCGAAAAGAAAAACCGCCACTTACATGACGGTTTTTCCCCCTAAAACATCCGGAACTTCCGATTATTGTCAGTTCTGTCTGCCGCGAACTTTGTCCTGAAGTTCTTTTATCTGTTCCAAAATTTTTTGGATCTGATTGTGGATATTTTGGTTGTTGCCGCTACCCTGGGAATTATTTCCGGTCTGTCCCCGGTTTTGTTTTCCGGATTCGTTTTCATCTTCTTTCGCCTCCTTCCTCAAAGCAATTATGCTGTAATTCCTGACAACTTTGGCATTAACGACTCCCGGCTGATCCGAATTTACTCTTCCGGATACTCCGACTTCGTCGCCAACCTTAATCTGGCTCAAATCGACTTTCACGCCTTTGCCGCCCCTGAGCAATAATTCCGCGGATGGAGCGAAGTTAACGGTCCAAGTAGTTCCCCATACTTTTCCCACGAAGGAACTTGAGGAAATGCTCTGAACAATCATCCCGCGCGCCAGAAAATTCCCGGCGGGATTAATGACAAGTTCCGCCTGCTTGAAAAATGGCCGCGCAACGGGAGGCGTGGAGGTCGTATTCGTCGGCTGCGGAACGACCGCCGAGCAGGAAGAAGTAGTTGTTGCGGTTGACGTAGCCGAATCGGAAACATTCACGGAAACGCTTATGGTTCCGCCGGACGGATAGTTGGCCGTGACAGAGCTTGATGTCGCCCCGCTGACTCCATTAGTACCAGACCAAAGGTAAGAATAGGGCGATGTTCCTCCGGTTGACGTAGCCACCCACGTAACGGTCGTACTGGCTACCGTTCCAGAACACGATGCCGTAAGGGCGGATGTTTGGGCCCCCGTGAAAGAAACCATTGATAGCGCCATAATGCCCGAAACCGACAGTATTATCGCTAATTTGTAAGCTTTTTTAGTCATTTTTGTCTTTATTTTTGTTGTTTTTTGTTGTTTAACGACCTTTACTCTAATGTTAATTTTTTAAGTAAAATCTGCTATTGCCGACCTTTGTTGTATAAGACGCAAGACCCCGCCGCCTCTTACGGCGAGACGCGCTTCCATAAAATTTTATATCCGACCGCGAATAAATACAAAATTTACAATTAACGCGGGATTATAAAATCCGGATTATTCAGGAAATTTTCTTCCTGATTATACAAAACGGCGTCATTTCGTCGGATTGGCCGAGAGGGTTGTCGCGCAAAACGTCGTATATGAATTTTTCCGATATTTTCCTGTCCGACTTGCCCAGAGAGAAAACTCCCTGATAGTTGGCATCGACTATCGCGGTTTCATGGCCGAATTTTTCTTTTATTTTCCGGGCTACGCCGTCGGGGTCGCGCGGCGCCAATTTGGCGTAACGATTGTATGGTTGCATTGTGAAAGACATCGGACAATCGACGGATTTCGCCAGCTTTCCGACAATCGTGTAGAAAAGTCCTTTAACTCCCAAAGGGCGCGTAGCCGCCGACACCGCGGCGGCCAGAAAAACTCTCGGATAACCCGCCTCCTCTATTAAAAGCTGCATACCCATCGGCGTCCCGTGGCCGAAACCCCTGAACTGCGGCGTGCCATAATTGTTTTTTACCTTTCTCGCCAGCAGGCGCGCGAGCCATGACGGCCTTATGTCCACTATCGGGATTATCCTACCCTGTGTCAGCGCCACCACTTTCTCGCTGACAAAAATCAAATCGCCCGGCGCGAAAAAAGGAACCGCGTGTTTCTCCAATAATTCCATCAGGTCGTCTTTTTCCGTTATAAGCGGGGTTTTAATCGGAAAGCGGAAATAAACGTCGTTGCCGACGGCTATTTCAAGATTTTTCCCCGGATTTGGCTTAAAGGTTTTGCGTTCCGCTTCCACCCTAAAAATTTATCACAATTTTACGATAAAAAAAACGCCAATCCTGACATCCGGCTGTTAAATCTAAATTATCGTTGATAAACAAACAGTAATGATGTTAGTATTCAAGCAAATATGTTCAGCTTCAAGAAAACAGGGACGTTGAAAGATTTCCAAAAATTCATAGATAACGTTTATTCGTTAAACGACGACAGGCTTTATTCGATTTGGGACATACTCACGCAACAGCAGCGCTTTACCATGCGCGCGCTTAAGGGCATAAGAAAAGGCAGCAAGGAAAAACTTAAAATCAATTTATTGATATCGCTCTCGTGGGTCATGGCTATGGCGAACCGGCTGCACATAGACATCGAAGATGAAACTTGGAGAAGATTCCCGGGAGTATGCTCGTACTGCGGCAATAAGCCCTGCGTATGCAAAAAAATTAAACCATCCTCCCGGTTGAAGCCGAAAATAAACGACAATTCCAAGCCGAAAAATCTGCAAGAATTTCAATTAATGTTCAACGAAATCTATCCGCCGGAAGGCAGAAATCTCGAACACGCCGGCATACATCTGGCGGAAGAAATGGGCGAGGTCAGCGAAGTTTTTCACAATTATATGGGCCAGCACCAGCAGAAACAGTTTAACGAGGTTAAACAGGAAATCGCCGATTTTATATCCTGCGTGTTCGGCGTGGCGAATTCAGCCGGAATAAACGTATCGGAAGAATTGAGCGGGATGTATCAAAAAAATTGCCACGTGTGCCACCGGGCGCCGTGCGTCTGCAAGTTTTCCGACGTGGCCCAGATAGAAACGTAGGTCAGACTAACGTAAGCCCGATTAACGAATTGCGTCGGCCACGGATTCGGCCACTCCTTTTTCAAAAACGCTTGGAAGGATTTTTTCGGGGCTCGGTTCTTTCACTAAAGAGGCCAGTTTCTCCGCCGCTTTAAGAAACATGGCGTTTTTGAACTGCCTGATGCCGTTATCAAGCGCTCCCCTGAAAATTCCCGGGAACGCCAGCACATTATTGACCTGATTAGGAAAATCGGAACGTCCCGTGGCCACGATAAAAGCTCCGGCCTTTTTGGCGATATCTGGCATTATTTCCGGCACGGGATTGGCCATGGCGAAAATAACCGCTTTTCTGCTCATTAAACGCACCATTGCTTCCGTCAGAATTCCCGCCCTGCTTACGCCGATAAAAATATCTGCTCCTCTAAGAGCGTCCGCAAGGCCGCCAGAAAGTCCTCTCGGGTTGGTTTTCAGACTCAATTCTTTTTTATCCGGAGTAAGGTCGTCTCGTTTTTCATTTATAATGCCTTTGCTGTCGCAAATAACTATGTCTTTGAAGCCGTAGTAGAGCAGTATTTTAGCAACGGCAATCCCAGCGGCGCCTGCTCCGCTTAGAACTATTTTCGCTTTTTCTTTATTGAGTCCCGCAAGTTTTACGGCATTGATAAGTCCCGCCAAAACCACCACCGCCGTGCCGTGCTGGTCGTCATGCATCACCGGTATGGAAAGTTCTTCCCGCAAACGGCGTTCGATTTCAAAACAGCGCGGCGCCGATATGTCTTCCAGATTCACGCCGCCGAAAACCGGCGCTATGTTTTTAACGGTTTTTATTATTTCTTCCGTGTCCTGGGTGTCGAGACAGAGCGGAAAAGCGTCTATGTTCGCGAATCTTTTAAAAAGCGCCGCCTTGCCTTCCATTACCGGTATTGCGGCTTCGGCCCCGAGATTGCCAAGGCCGAGAATGGCGGAGCCGTCGGAAACTATGGCGACAGAATTGCCTTTTAACGTCAGTTCGCGCGCAAGTTCTTTGTTTTTGCCTATTTCCGAGCTGACGTAGCCTACTCCCGGCGTGTAAGCGAGGGAAAGGTCGTCTTTATTTTCTATCGGTACTTTGCTTTTTATTTCTATCTTTCCGCGGTTTTTTCTGTGCAAATCAAAAGCTTTTTCATTGATATTTTCCATATTTAATGACTGCCGCCCTCTGTGGTGAGCCCTGTCGAACCATTTTTTACCTCTGTAATATTATTGTTTTCATCCACAAAAACAACTTTCGGCAAAAAATTTTTTCCGGCTTCCCGTTCCACCCACGCTTCGGCAAGGATTATGACTTTGTCCTTTTTCTGGAAATGTCTTGCCGGAGGACCGTTAAGACATATTTCCCCCGTCTTCCCCGGAACTGCGTACGTTCTCCAGCTTATCCCGTTGGAAACGTTGTTTATCGTAAGCATTTGCCCGGGCGATATTCCGGCCGCGTCGAGCATTTCTTTTCCTATGGTAATTGAGCCGATGTAATTAAGGTCGGCTTCAGTTACATTGGCCCTGTGTATCTTGGCGAAACAAACATTTATAAGCATTTTATTTAACGGCGTCGAAATACTTTTGGACGGCGTCCCAATTGACCACATGCCACCAGTTCTCTATGTATTCGGGCCGACGATTCTGGTATTTGAGATAGTAAGCGTGTTCCCAAACGTCGAGAGTTAAAATGGGAATTTGTCCGTTCATGAGCGGGTTGACGTGGTCTTTGGTGCCGGTGATTATAGCTTTTTTCTCCTTATCCAGAGCAAGCCATATCCAGCCGCTTCCGAAAAATCCCGCCGCTTCGTTAGAGAATTTTTCCCTGAAGGCGTCGAATGTGCCGAATGAGGCGTTAATTGATTCGGCAACCGTTCCGGTCGGCAGGCCTGCCTGCGCAGGCAGGCCGCCGCCGTTCTTTTTCATGACCGTCCAGAAAAAAGAATGATTCAGATGTCCCCCACCGTTGTTCCTGACCGTCATCCGAACGTCTTCGGGAACGGAATCGAGCGACAAAAGAAGTTCTTCCAAAGTTTTATCGCCGAGCTCCGGATGTTTTTCAATGGCGGCGTTAAGTTTGTCGATATACGATTTATGATGTTTGGAGTGATGAAGCTCCATCGTTTTTTCGTCAATGTAGGGTTCCAAATCTCCGTAGCCGTAAGCAAGATCGGGCAATTGATGCATTTTTTTGTTTTTATGTTTTTGCGGGATGATTCCACGCTCTTTTGACTATTATACAACAACCAGCCACGACGTCCAAAATGAACGGCTTTGACGAAATAAAAATGTTATTTGGTCAATCGGGGCGGGTTGGAAAATTAAATCACCAAATAAGCAATTACCAAAAATATCGAAACAAGAAGCGTTATTGCGCAGAAAACATTGGAAGTCGCGGAATTGATTAAATTACCCATAATCTTTCGATTGTTGGCTATTTTCAAAATAATGTAAATAATTGGCGGAGTTATGAGCGTGTAAAACAACGCTGTGTAAATCAAAAGAGTAACCGGATCGAATCCGAAAAAATCAATCATCAGTCCGGCCAGGGTCGCCATTATGATGGCCAAGTAAAAACCTTTAGCTTCCCCGAATTTTTTGTTTATTCCCTTTTTCCAATTGAACGTTTCGGCGAACATATATCCTATGTTCCCCGCAAGCACCGGTATCGCCAGCAAGCCCGTTCCTATTATCCCTATAACGAAAGCGAGGTAGGCCCATTCGCCGAGTAATGGACGCAAAACAAGAGCCGCTTCCGAAAAATTGCCTATTTTTACGATGCCCGAAGAAACTGCGAGATTGGAGGCTCCGGCTATTATGAACCAAGCGATGATATTGGAAAGCAACATACCGACAAAAGTATCCTTTCTAAGGTCGGAAAGTTCCCGTTTGACAGCCTTGGCTTCCGGCATGAAATTATTTCTTTCGAATTCCTGTTTTTCTTCGACTTCTTCGTTGGCCTGCCAGAAGAAAAGATACGGCGAAATGGTTGTTCCGAAAATCGCCGCTATTATAAGTATGCCATCGTTCGTCCAGTGAATATTCGGAATAAGAGTGCTTTTCACTGCCGCGAACCAATCTACTTCTATGTAAAGAACGGCTAAAACGTAAAACAGAAGAGACAGCGTCAGCCATTTGAGCGCATTCGCGAATTTTCTATAGGGAAATTGTATCGTGCAAAAAAGTATCAATACCGCGGCAACCGGTAGCGTTAAAAAATTGCTTATCGGAAACATCCCGCCTATGGCGGCTCCTATAGCCAAAAGGTCGGCGCCTATGTTTATGACGATGACGAGCGTCGAAAAGAAAACTATCGCGAAAAGAATCCATCTTGAATAATTTTCCCTGATAATTTCGATGATGCCCTTGCCGGTGGCCAAACCTATTCGCCCCGACATTTCCTGTATGAAGTACATCATCGGCAGAGTAAAAAGCGTGGTCCATAGAGCGCCGAAGCCGAACATTACTCCCCCTTGGAGGTACGTCAAAATTCCAGACGGGTCGTCGTCGGAAGCGCCGGTTATCAAACCTGGCCCAAGTTTCTTAAAAAATCTGAGCCTTTTCATAAATTAAGAGTCCCCCGAAAAGGACGTTTAACCTTCGTTAGATTCGGGTTCCTGAATATATTTTAAAAGTTTGGCGCGCGAACCGCACTTGTTGTGCAATCTGTTCATGTCGGGAATTTTGTTTTCCTCCCAAAAAAAATAGTCGCACTCCCGGCAATAATAATGGGCTTTCATTTAATGATGGCGAACTGTGTGGAAAGCGATTTTATATAAAAAGTTTATTGCATTATAATGTATGAAGTCGTCTAAAGCCAGCCGGCTTTTGCACAGCGAAAGTTTAAACCTATGAATCAAAACATATTGCTTCTGATAATACTGGCTGCCTTCGGAATCGGCTTTTATTTCATCTGGTCGGCCCTTAAGAAAAAAGATGAAGAAATCAAGCCCGACCAGTCCATGTTGTTGCTTCAAAACACGGTTAACGAACTGAGGCGCACGCTCGACCAGAAACTCAGCGAATCGACGCAATTGATGCAAACGCAGTTCGGGGAAAGCGCCAAAATCATACGCGAGATAACGAAGGAACTGGTTCAGGTAAACGAAGGTCAAAAGCAGGTGGTGAACATAACGGAACAATTAAAAAGCCTTCAGGATATATTGAAAAACCCGAAACAGCGCGGCGTCCTCGGCGAGTATTATCTTGAAACCATACTAAAGAACATTTTTCCGCCGAACGGTTACCAGATGCAGTATCCGTTCAGGGACGGAACTATCGTTGACGCCGTTATTTTCATCGGCAACCAAATTGTGCCCATTGATTCAAAATTCAGTCTGGAAAATTACAATCGTCTTATAAACGAATCTAACGCTGGAGAACGCGAGCGCCTGGAAAAACAATTCGTCAGCGACCTCAAAGCGAGAATCGATGAAACTTCAAAATACATAAAGCCGGGCGAAGACACGGTTAATTTCGCTTTCATGTTCGTGCCGTCCGAGGCCATTTACTACGACCTTCTCATAAACAAAGTAGGGACAATGAAATCTACGGAACGCGACTTGATTGATTACGCCTATAACGAGAAGCACGTTATCATAGTTTCCCCTACCACGTTCGCGGCTTACCTTCAGGTTCTTTTCCAGGCAATGAGGGCGTTTAAAATTCAGGAATCGACGGAGAAAATAAAAAAAGAAATAGAAAAACTGACAACTCACCTGAAAAAATACGACGACTACATGCTCAAGGTTGGCAAAAACCTCGGCCAGACGGTTTCAAGCTACAATTCGGCTTACAAAGAATTTTCGAGAATCGACAAAGACATACTGAAAATCACCGGTGAGTCGCTCGATGTCGAACCGCTCGGCCTCGAAAAACCGCACGAATCGGAGGAATAAAAAGTATTACCTTTTTTTCTTCCTCAAAAAAGTCGGGATTTCCCAAATTTCGCTGTCCTTGTCCGGCTTTATGCTCTTCTTTTTCGGCTCGAAGATTTCTTCCTTCGGTTCAGCGGGCAAATCATTTTTTTCTTTCTTGTCCCCAAAAATAAAATCCCGTTCTTCGCCGATTTTTTCGTCACCGGATTTCCTTTCGTCTCCGCCCAAGCCGCGTTTCATGTACGAACCGAAAAGAGAATTGGCCGCCGCCACCCCGTTTATGCCGGTGGCTATCAAAGTTACTTTTATCTGATTCGGGCGGAGTTTCCTGTCGCGGTAGGCCCCGAAAATTATTTTCGCGCCAGGATCAATGGCCTGTTTCACGAGCTTGGCGGCTTCGTTTATCTCGTTCATTTTCATGTCGCCGCCGCCGGAAATGCCGAGGAGCACCCCTTTGGCGCCTTCGGCGCTTATTTCAAGAAGTGGAGAATTTATGGCTTGCCTGACGGCTTCGGCCGCTCTTTCCTGGCCGCTGGCGATACCGAGGCCAATTACGGCGGTGCCCGCGTTATCCATGATTGACCTCACGTCGGCAAAGTCGAGATTTATGATTCCGGGCGAAACTATGACTTCAACTATTCCTTCAAGGGCGTTTTTAAGAACGTCGTCTATGGCGGCAAAGGCCTTCAGGAGCGGGGTGTCTTTTGAAATGACGCTGAATATCCGGTCATTGGGAACAACCATAAGCGCGTCCACTTTTTCGCGAAGTTTGTTCACTCCCTCCTGGGCTATCCTGTCCCGCTGGCTTCCCTCGAAATCAAACGGCTTGGTCACGAAAGCTATGGTCAGAGCGCCGGATTGTTTGGCGATTTCGGCGACAACGGGCGCCGCGCCGGTTCCCGTTCCTCCTCCGAGTCCGGCCGCGATAAAAATCAAATCCGCTCCGTTAAGCACTTCGGCTATCTCGGAACGGTTTTCTTCGGCCGCCTGTCTGCCTATTTCCGGATTCATTCCGGTTCCCAGTCCGCGCGTCAGATTGCGGCCTATGTATATTTTTCGCCTGACGGAACAGTGGTCCAAGTCCTGATGGTCGGTGTTGATGGCTATGAACTCCACCCCTCTCATGAAATCGCGGCTCATGCGGGAAACCGCGTTGCCTCCCCCTCCGCCTATGCCGACTACTTTTATGGAAATATCGGGGTTGTTTCCCCTTTTTTCTTTTCTCTGTTTTGGCTTCGATTTTTTCTTCATAGAGTTAAGGTATGAAATATTTCAGGAGATTCCTGAATCTGAAATCGGAAACGGATGAAAGTTTGTAATGGCGTCCTCCATCGTAAGCCCACAATATAAGCCCGAGACTGTTTACGAATTCCGGGTCTTCGAAAACGTCGGCGAAATCGTTGCCTTCGTTCCCCCATCCTTCGCGCATGGTTATGCCTATCTGGCTGGCAAGCTTAAGTTCCTGCTTGACCAATTCGGTCATTCCCGGCATTTTTGCTCCTCCCCCAACCAGAACCGCTCCGCCAGCCAATTTGCCCGCTTTCCCGGCGCTTCGGAGTTCATTATCTATGAATTCCAAAATTTCGGCAAGACGCGATTCGATTATTTCGGCCACGAACCGGCGCGATACCGAACCGTGCTCCTGTGAAGAAAATTTTTTAAGTTCTATGGTTTCCTTCGAGCCGACTTCTTTGGCCAGGGCGCAACCGTAATGAAGTTTCAAATTTTCGGCGGCGGCGGCGGGTATTTTCAGTCCCACGGCTATGTCTGTGGTTATGTTATTGGCTCCGAGCGGCACCATGCCAGTGCCTATAAGTTTGTTTTCCTCGAAAATGACGTAGCCGGTCGTGCCGAAACCGATATCTATTAGAATAACCCCCAAATTTTTTTGGGTTTTGCTTAGCGCGGCGCGGCCGGCTATCAACGGATTAAAAACCACTCCGCCTATTTTCCCGCCGGCTATTTCCACCGCCCTGATTACGCTTTTCACGTGCGGAGCGAAAGCGTCGATTATCAGCGAGCTGACTTCGAGGCGGCTACCGCTAAGGCCCACCGGCTCCGTGATGTCCCCGACTCCGTCAACTATGAATTCACGCGTTACGTTATGGATGATAAGCCTGTTGGTCGCCAGATTGACCGCCTGGCTCGAATTGACGACCTTGTCCACGTCTTCTCCGTAAATTTCGCTGTCGGCCCTTGAAATGGGAACTATTCCGCGCGAACTCTGCACCTTGACCTGATGAGTGCCGATATTGACGTAAATGGATTTCAATCCGTTTTTATAGTTCTTTTTTACTTCGCTGAAAAGCCTCCCGATGGCGGGCGAAACCTCGCCCATTTCAATAACAACGCCTTTGCGCAATCCTATTGACGGTTCCTTGAAAACCGCCCGAAGAACGGGCTTTCCGTCGCGCACTTCGGCGACGGCGGCTTTCAAAACCGATGTTCCAATGTCGAGGCCAACTATGAAATTTGATGCCATAAAAAAATCTAAACGCCCAACTTTAGTAAAATTTTTTTCTCCAGATTTTCCATCTTCATCCTATCACTTTTTTTCCTATGGTCATAGCCCAAAAGGTGGAGAACCCCATGAACAAGAAGCGCAGCCAGTTCGCCGGTCCCGCCTCCGGTCAAATCCAAATTAAGATAAATTTCTCCTAATTTTGGGGCGCCTCTTTCAGGGCGGGGCCATCCGGCCGGTTCCCCGAAAGAAAGCACATTGGCCGGGCCTTTCTCGCGCGGCAAAAATCTCTTTTTAATCCTTTTCATCTCGGCGTCGCCGAGCAGAAAAACGTCTATTTTGCCGGTTTTACGGGGCTTTTTGCCGGCCGGCGGCGCGATATTGATTATTTTGGCGGCCAGCCGTTCCATTTTTCTGGCAAGAATTTGCTCTTTGACGCCACGTCTCATTTCAAGACAAAACTGATTTTATTTAATTATCTCCCTGACAACTTCGCTTACGAGCTTCCCGTCGGCCCGGCCCTTGGTCGTTTTGACAGCTTCTTTCATCAGCGAATTAAAATCCGCGAATCCTTTGTTCTTTAGTCCGGCGACAAGAGCCGTTATTTCGCCCCGACTCATTTGGGGCGGCAGATATTCATTTATAAAAGCGAGTTCTTTGATTTCTTTTTCCGCAAGTTCCGGCCTGCCGCCTTTTTGAAAAAGTTCTATGGCTTCCTTCCTTTTTTTAACCTCGCGCTGAAGTATTTCAATCGATTCCTCGTCCGTCAGCGAAGGCGCCTGGCCTGTTCCCCTTTTTTCTATCTCGCGGTTATGAAGCAAAGAAATTAAAAAACGGAGAACATTGGTTTTTTCCGAGTTCCCCTTAAGTAGAGAATTTTTTAAATCGGTGCTTAATTTTTCCTTAAAGCCGTTTACCATTTCTCGTGCAAAATAAAACAATTAGAGAAGGCCCAATTTTCTCAATCTTTTTATTTCAGCTTTTTTGTTTTCGCGGTGCAGAGCAGAAACGCGGCGCCGGCGTTTGCCGTGCGTCCTCTCATGGAATTTTCTTTTCCTGAATTCCTTGATGACTCCGCTCTGTCTTACTTTTTTCGAGAAACGGTAAAGCAACGCGCTGGCTGATTCGCCTCCCCTCTTTTTTACTTCTACGGCTGGCATTTTAAAAAAATTAGTTTGTTGTTTTTCTTATCCGCGCCGCTGTTTCCTGAACGGTTTCGCTGGATTTGTTATCGACCACCGAGTGAATTGATCCTCCGTTGTCATTAATGAACCTCGGAATAACGTGTATGTGCAAGTGATTAACGGCCTGGCCGCCGGCTTTCCCATGGTTTATCCCTATGGTAAAACCGTCCGGTTTAAGCGATTTTGAAAGGATGGAAACGACATTTTTTACCGCGGAGAAAAGAGGCTTGAGCTCGTTTTCCGGAACATCAAGAATGGTTTCGCGATGCGCTTTTGTAATAACTATGGCGTGTCCCGGGGCTCGCGGATGAACATCGAGAACTGCAATGGTGTCGTTGTCCTCGTAAATTTTCTCCGCTCTTATTTCTTTGGCCCCTATCCCGCAAAAAATACAGTCGCTCATTTTACTGCTTTTTCCTCGTCAGGCGCTTCTTCACCTCTTCGACGATTGTATCCATCGGAATGCTTTCCTGCAAGTGATTGTCCAAATCCCTGATAATTATGCTGTTTTCGAAAATTTCCTTCTGGCCGAAAATAAGAGCCAGCTTGACGCCCTCTTTGTCGGCCAATCTGAGCTGCATTTTAAGAGAATCCCGGCCGAGGGCTTCGCTCGCCGAAATTCCCGCTGAACGGAGTTTTTCGAGAAGATTCAGGGATTTCTTTTTTGCCAGTTCACCGACATGGATGACGAAAACTTTTTTGGGCAACCTGCGCGGCGCCTCCAATTCCTGGGCTTTCATGACCGCTATCAGACGCTCTATGCCAACCGCTCCGCCGACCGCCGGCGTCGTTCTGCCTCCCAGCATTTCCATCAGATAATCGTACCGTCCCCCGCCGGGCAGGGCTCCGACTTCCGAGCCAGGTCCTTCAACGAAAAATTCAAAAACGGTGCGGCTGTAGTAATCAAGTCCGCGAACAAGAGTATTGTCCATGGTATAGGAAATTTTTAGTTCATCGAGATATTCGAAAATACCCTTTAGGTGCAGGGTACAGGCCGCGCACAGCTTATCCAAAAGATTCGGGGCCGATTCCTTAAAAGGAACGCAGGTCTCCTTTTTACAGTCGAACAGACGCAGGGGATTGGTTTTAATTCTTTTTTGGCAGTCCGGACAAAGTTTTTTTTCTTTGTCTTTGTAATAAGACTGCAGCTGGCGCCTGTAAAGCGGCCGGCAAACCCGGCAGCCTATCGAATTTATTTTGAGTACTATGTTTTTTATTTTGAGCTTTTCAAGCAATCTTTGAAAAATTAGGATTATTTCGGCGTCATAAATAGGGTCGTTGCTTCCGCCGATTATTTCGAAGCCTGCCTGGTCAAACTGCCTGAAACGTCCGGCTTGCGGCCGTTCGTGCCGAAACATCGGGCCGCGGTAAAAAAACTTCTGGAGAGAAGCTGAACGGCCGAGGTGATGCTCAAGATACGCCCTGACTATCGGCGCGGTTCCTTCCGGACGGAGCGCCAGCAAGTCCTCGCCCCTGCTTTTAACAAAATACATTTCTTTGTTGACTATGTCGGTGTCAGCGCCGACGCCGCGCTCAAAAAGGTCGGCGCGTTCCAGGATAGGCGTTCCAATTTGGTTGAAGTTGTAAAAATCCGAAAGTTCGTCGACGACCGCCGATATTTTGTCGCGCCAGAGCCACTCCGAAGGAAGAATATCGTGCATCCCCTTTGGCGCGCGCAACCCTTCTTCCGGAACTTCTTTTTTCTTTTTTGGGAGTTTTTCCCCTTTTTTTGAAGACATTGTTTTAAAATCAATACGAAGGAGCCGCGAAAACTTTCATGGAAGCCGGCGGCCAGAGACGAAATTGAACCAAGCCGACAATGTCGGTTTTGGGAAGCATGCCCCAATTTCTCGAATCAAAGCTGTACGGCCTGTTGTCTCCCAAAACAAAATAGCTGCCGTCCGGAATCTGGAATTCGACGTCCCCAAGCGCCGTTAAAATGCCGGAAATATATTTTTCGTCCAGAACCAGGCCGTCCTTGTTATTTTCGTTAAAAATAGTTATACGGTTGTTTTTTATTTCCACGTTTTCGCCGGGCATGCCGATAATCCTCTTTATGAAATAAACCGATTCGTTTTTCGGATATTGAAAAACAACAACTTCGCCCCGTTCCGGCGCGCGGAAACGATAGGTCAGTTCGTCTATCAGAAGGTAGTCTCCGTCCGAAAAGTTCGGAACCATGCTCGACCCGCTTACAAGGAACGGCTGGACTATGTAGCTTCTTATCAAAAAAACCGCTGCGAAAGCGACGGCGGTAATTTCGACTATCTCGAGAAGAGAAGAGAAAAATTGTCTCATGGCAACACCTATTGTATAGTAGTAAACGGAATTGTTCAAGATTGGAACGACTTTTTACAAAACCAATGGAAAAACGATTTTTAAAAATTAAGTTAATAATGGGGCTGGGCAATCCCGGTCCCGCCTATGAAAACACTTATCATAACGCCGGAAAACTTATGACGGATTATTTGTCGGAAATTATGGATTCGGGCGGTTCGGGCAAATGGGTTAATTCTAAGGGCTTTAAAAGTTTCCGTTGCGGCGAATTTATACTTGTTAAACCGGTCGGTTACATGAATGAAAGCGGCCGCGGCGCGAAACTGGCGCTTAAAGCGTTTGGCATCAAAACAGATTCTCTGGCAGTGGCTCACGACGACAGCGACCTGGAAATCGGTGAATACAAAATTTCCTTCGGCCGGGGTTCGGCAGGACATCGCGGCGTTCAGTCGGTTATCGAAAGCGTAGGAACCAAAAATTTCTGGCGTCTCCGTGTAGGAATCCGCCCGAAAGCGGGCCTGTCCGCCGTAGTCCGGAGGGCAAAGGCAGAAGAATTCGTGCTTAAAAAAATAACCAACTACGACAGAAAACTAATGACTTCCGTTTTTGAAAAAGCCAGCGAAGAAGTTTTCGGCGGCGTCAATTGACGTTAAAACTTATGGTGAAAGAAAATCCGTTTTCTTTCGGCTTTATGTCCGACAAATTGAGATTTATCGAAGAGAAATAATTGTCGGCCGCCAGAGAGTTTTTGAAACTTAAAATATTATCTTGAGAATTGGTTTCCCCGCTCAAAACCACCGGCAGTCCTCCTCCTTGCGAATACAGTCTGCCTATGACAATTCCGTTTTTGTTTATCAAAGGAGTTATCTTGTTCAACAACGAAGTTTTCAGTTTAGGCGATTTTTCAAAACCCGAAAGTATCTGGATAGAATTGTTGAAATCTTTTATTTGGGTTTCGAGGGAGCTTATTTCTGCCATTTGCTGTTCGCTTATCGCGAAAGACGATTTGGCCTCGATGGATTTGCCCAGGTTAGTCAAAAACAGATAGGAAATCCCCATTGAAAGCGCCAGTATTGAAAGGGATGACGGCATCAGAACCTGCCAGAATTTCAGAAAATCTATTATCTGCCTGTGGCGGAAATCTTCCTGAACCGTTATTCCGAAAAGATTTACGTCTTTGTCGTCGGTCCGCGGTATGTCGCCGCGGATTGCGCTGCCAGCCACCTCGTACCATTCGCGCCGGAACGGCTGCTCGAATTTCAATTTAAGTTCTCTGGCGCTAAGGGAAGAATTTTCCGTGACAGTTTTCAATATTTCTTCAACCAGACTGTTTGAAGCCACAACTATGTCCGTAAGCTGTTCTTCCCAATGGCCCGCGTAAAAATTGACTACTTGATGGAGATTCCTATTAATGGCCTCTCTGAAAGATTCCCAGGAAACGCTTTTCGCCCCGCCCTGAATGTCTTTCCAAGATTGGAAATATTCGAAATGAAGCTGGCCGAGCCGGATTATGATGAATCTCATGCCTTTATCGTCGACGCTTAGAACCAAAAGGGGTTTTTCGATTTTAAAGTCAACGCATTTTTCCCTTATCAATCTTACGAGGGAAAGAGCGCCCGACTCGACCGCCAGCGGGAAAAATCCGGCTTCGTTCAGCGCGTTTCGCAACTGGTCGATGAAAACCTTTTGGGCAAAAGCGCTCAGAATTTCCACCTTAAGCTCGCTTTTGTTTTGGTTTATGAGCTGCCAGCCGGCGTAGGCCTGAGAAAGGTCAAACGGGGAAATCATTCTTATGTTCAGCTGAACCGCCTCCTTGAGATTTTCATCTTCTATTAGGGGCAAACTGAAAACATGCGTGTAAATATGAATTGAATTAAGCGTGACTATGACGTTGACGTTTTTTTTATTTCCGAAATCAGACGGTATCGAATCGCGGAGGTTTTTGAAGGCCTCGATAAGCTGGTCGTAATTTATTATCTCTCCGTTTTCTATTATGCCGGGCGGCAGACGAAGTGCCGATGTTTTTAAAGAATCACCGCTGAAATAAGCGAATCTTATATCGGCGTCGGAAACCTCAAGCCCGCCTATTTTGGTTTGAGCTCTAAGAAAAGAGAGTATTTTTGACAAAAAGTTTGAGCCGTTCATTTTTTAATTTTACTCATAAGCCCGCGCAATTTACAGGGTAAGAAACTGCCAGGAAACGACATCTATTTGTCCGGTGGTCTGGTTTACGGAAACAACAACTTGTATCTTTTTCTGCTGAAAAGAAACCGTCGCCGTGGAAATAATTTTGGCCTGCCCGGACACGGGCGAATTTTGGTTTACCGTCACGCTTGCCGAATCGCCGCCGACCGGCACCGAATACGCCGATGTCGAAGAAAAATCTTTGTTCCTGGCGAGTTTCATAAGCGCGTCTTCGACGCCGGCATAGCCCAAAACAGTTGCTTTGTTTGCGGCCTGAAAGCCGTATCCTGAACTCAAAAAACTGGCCGCAAGTATGGCTACGGTAACGCCTATGGAAAGCATTATTATGCCCGTGAGAAAAACAAAAGAAATCGCCGCCTGGCACTTACGAGAAAATAGAAAGTGGAAAGTAGAAAGTAGAATCGGCATAGATTTATAGGTCTTTGTTAATTATACAATAACAAAATAACTTATAGATTCTACTTACTATTTTCTAGATTCTAAACTCATGGGCTCCAGTTTATGAGAACTTCGTCAACCCTCGGACTTAAAAGTTGGGCTACATCCGATATAAGAGATATCCTGTAGCGGAAATAGCGGAAATTATTAAAGAGGCTATAGTCGAGGTTCAGCGAAACATCGGGTCCGGTGTTGTAATAAGTGTTGCTCGTTCCGTCGGTACCCATGAAACTCCACGGACCGCTCGAAGAATTGTTTACCGCGAACTGAAAACGGACCGCCGTGCCGCTTGGCAGGTTGCCATGCCATAAGACGGAATTCAATTGAGCCCCTTTCGAGACACCGGTATCGTAAGTGCTCGAATCAAGCGTGGCAACTGCCGAGCTAGAAACCCATGAAGTTAAAACTTTATAATCCGACTTTCCGCAGGTCGTATTGCAATTAAAA
>JBBTVY010000011.1:0-24322 GCA_038063055.1 Patescibacteria group bacterium
TTGCTGGACAGCGAGCGAAGCGAGCGGCGGCGGGGCGGAGCGTTCAAAATTCGCAATCCGGATTTTCGTCAAAAAAAGTTCGGATTTTAACCAAAAGGTACCGCTTTGTGCGGGAGAAAGCGTATAGCGAGATTCCCTCCCCCTCCGCGCCGTATTTATAATCTTTTTCAGCATAGCCCTTATCGAGGCCTTTCAAAAACAAAATTGGCCGGAGGCGATACTTTTTCTGTTGCTGGGAATTATCTCTCTTTGGGCGGATATACGGAAAAGCTGAAACCTGCCTGTCGGCAAGCAGGTTTGGCAACAAGCCGCCGCACCTATTGACGCCGACGGTTTCTTTACTCACGGGGGATAGGACAACATCTTTTTTATAAAAAAAGCGACAGTAAGCCCGCGAGGACTTCTGTCGCTGTTCTAGGGATGAACAAGGAGTTTTTGGACGCGCCGACGCCCTTTTTTACCCGTTCGGGAAAGCCGCCACTCCGGCCGCTATCGCTTCTTCAAGTAGGGCTTCTTCGCCCGGTTCGATAAGCGGACTTCCACGGTGGATTTCTCGCGGTTCCCTCATTTCTGAAAAGCGGAGGAGCGTTTCAACAACGAGATTGTGTTCGTAAGGAAGAACACGCACGGCGAGCTTCTCCGCGTCGTCATCCTTCCATATTTGCACAAGCCTGTTGCCGAGAATCGCGCCGCCATCCACTTCATCGGTAACGCGGTGCACGGTTGCCTCGGTCATGAATGACCGGCCAACTCTTTGGGCGAAGTGGAGCACGGCGTGATGCACCGCGAGGCCGCGCATTCCCTTTCCGCCGAAACCGGGGCGCGCTCCGTCAAGCGGACCGGGATGCTGATTGAAGATCATCTTTCGATATTCGGCGATGACGTTCGGCGGCATGGTGGGAGTGAAGCCGCATTGCGCGACAAGGTCTACGTTGCGCAGGCGGCACTCGCGGAGGATCGCTTCGCCGAAAGCATCAGGATTTTCGAATTCCTTTCGGACGATAACCGCAGTGTCCTTTTCCGGAAACCCCATTTCCATGGCTTTTACGATGCCGCCGGCATCAGGCTTGCTTGAGATTACGAGCGCCGGGTTAACGTGCAACAAGAATCTGCTTTTGCACGCACGCAAAATTTCTTTCATCGTGGTACCCCCGCCGGAAATGCAAACCGCGATATTCAAAGAACCGTTCTTCATATTCATACGTGTCTCCTTGAGTTTGGGTGTGTTCGTTTATCTGTTATTCGGTTGCCAATGTGCTTCGATGCCGGGAAATATTTCCGTATCGATTCCTGAAAACTAACAATTGTAGGGATTTTTTGCAATAGCGGCCGGAAATATTTTATGAGGCATGTAATTCGGATGGTTTCTTTTTTTGCCTAAATTCATTTAGGATAAGATTATGGATTTTATAAATCTTCTCGCGCCGACACTTGAACATGTCGGCAGGCTGGGTTACTGGCTGATTCTTTTGATATCTTTCGCCGAATCCATTGCTTTCGTAGGAACCATATTGCCTGGGACAACGCTCGTAGTTTTCGCCGGACTTCTGGCTTCGCAAGGGCATTTCAACATAATCAACCTTATCTGGTTCGCCGCGGCAGGAGCGATTCTCGGAGACGGCTTGAGTTATTTTCTTGGCACTCGTGGAAAAGATTTTTTTAAGAACGAAAATAAACTGCTGAAATTGAGCCACTTGGAAAAAGGGGAGGAATTTTTCAAAAAACACGGGCCTAAGAGTGTATTCTTGGGCAGATTCATCGGATTTATAAGGCCGATTATTCCTTTCGTTGCCGGCCTTTCCAAAATGGATAAATGGACCTTTTTGTTCTGGAACGTTTCAAGCGCCGTTCTCTGGGCAGTTTTTTATCTCCTAATCGGTTATTTCTTCGGCGGAGCTATCGATACAATCGGCAAAGCGCTTTGATATTTGTCCCTCGCCGCTTCGCTCGCTCGGGACATTTGAAAATCTAATCCCGTCTTTGGGACGGGAAAGATTTTCTAAGTGTGCCCGGGGCCAGAATCGAACTGGCAAGAGCTTTTACGCTCACGACATTTTAAGTGTCGCGTGTTTACCTATTTCACCACCCGGACGTTTCTTTTTCTATTTTTACCTCTATGTGTCGGTTTTAAACTGTGGCAATTTGGGCACAAGATTCTCAAATTCTCTATTCGATTATCATGCCTGTCGCCGTTTATATGGTCAAGTTCAAGCGGTAAGTAACCGCCAACTGCCATTTTAGCCCAACTGCATTCTTCACAATACTGTGGTTTTAATCCTACTGCAAATAATCTTTTTTTAAGTTTAAAACTTTGAAAATTACTGTTTTTCGTCAATATTTTTTCAAGCGACAGTATCGGTTTGCCGATTCCGCGCAGTCCTTTATTCCACGCTTTTCCCTTAAAATGTTTTGTGCTTAGTTTGTATTCCTTCGCGTACTTTTTAACTTGGTCGTAATTTCCACCCGCCTCGCGCAAGCCAAGCTTATTAAGTACCTGCCTAAAACTTAGCGAATTTATTACTGCTTCCTTCAACTGACTTTCTGTCCACGACCTTTTCTTCATTTAAGGTCAATTGTAACAAACGGTAAACGTCTAATCAAATTATAAAAGCGCGTTTACCATCAAAAAAAGACAAATTTTCTATTCTCCCAACTTGAGAATAATCAGAGCTATAATTCCCAAGATAATGCCGACAATCTGAAGTGGCGTTAATGTTTCTTTGAAAATTAAAATACCAACTACCAAAAATCCAACAATACTTAATATGCTCCAGATAATCGAAGTAACCACAAGCCCTTCTCGAAGCAGGGTGGGGATATAGAAAAATCCGGAGAAAGCGTAAGCAGTCAATGCCGCGAAATAAAAAACCGGTTTTGTGTTCGTGGACCAATATTTTGCCAAGACATCGCCGGTAACAACCGAAATTGCCGCAAAACATAAAAGAGTCCATACGGGAAATTTCGAAAAAATGTTAAGAAACCAATCCATATGATTTAGAGACCTGGGCGGGAATTGAACCCGCGTATAAGGGTTTTGCAGACCCTTGCCTTACCACTTGGCTACCAGGTCGTATTATATATTATCCTCTTCCAATAATATTTTTTCAACGCCGGATGCATATTCCGGGCCGCGGTCTATTTCAAACATTATTCTCGGCATCGGCCTTATATTGAGCTTTTTGAAAAGAGTTGTTTGCAGTCTGTTCCGGGCCCGGCTGAGCGAATCAAAAATTTCTTTCGCTTTTTCGCTCGGAAGCACGCTGACTCTTACTTTCGCCGTTTCAAGTTTACTGTCTACTTCAACCTCGGTTATGGTCGCGAGCGTGTTCCCGAATTCAAATTCCTTTATGATTATTTTGCTGAGTTCCTCGCGTATTAACTTTCCGACGCGCTGATTTCTGAAATTCATCCCGTTAGAGGCCGCGGTCGCGCCGAATGACCTTTATTACAATCCAAGTCGGTAAAAAAATAATAAAACAAAAATAGCGCAGGAACGTAATTGACCGCAACCTGCCTCTAACGGGATTCATTTCTCAATGACCAAAAGGTCGCCGGTTTTAAACATTATTTCCGAACTTACGAGCAGGCCGGCTTCTTTGCCTTCGCTCACTTCGACTGCGTCTTTTTTCTGCTGCTGGAGATTGACTACGCGGCCGGAACCGATGATGCTATCGTTCCGTTCAATTCCGAATTGTGCCTTGTTCTTAAAGACGCCGGATTCCACCTTTCCTCCGACAATCTGCTTTTGCGGGTCGTTCTGATTGAATACGGCCAGAATTTTCAACGTGCCGAGCGGAGCCGGCTTTTCGAGTTCAAGCAAAAAGTCGTCGATGGCTTTCAGAAGTTCGTAAATTATTTCAGAGGAAATTATTCTTATCTTGTTTGTATCCGCGAGATACTTGGGGCCTTTTTCGGCCTTGCTCTTGAAAGCGATTATTACGGCTTTTCCCGAAATGGCCATTTTCACGTCGTTGTCGTTTACGTCGCCGACGGATTCACCGAGGATTTTGAGCGGTTTTTGCTGGGCGATGGCTTTTATTATTCCGGAAAGAGCTTCAAGCGAGCCGCTGTCCGAAGCTTTTATGATAAGGCGCAAAGCCGGAGTTTCTTTGGTTATGGCAAGCGGATTCGCCTGACCGATGGACGACAAATTAACCGGCCCTGCTTCGGGCAAGTCAGTTTTTTCGACGGCCGAAAATTCTTCGCCGACCTGAGGCAACGTTTCGAAGCCGATAATCAAGGCGGGGGACGAGGGAGAAAGCTCTTTCGCGGATTTGCCCAGGAAATTTTCGAGTATTTTTATTTTGCCCTTTGCGGTTTCAGTTGATATAAATTCTCCGACTTTGATGACGCCGTTTTTAACGATAACGGATGCTTCCAGGCCGCGCTGACGGTCCATTTTGGCTTCAAGTATATAGCCGCTGGCGACCGCATTTTTGTCGTAGGTCAGATGCTCGATTTCTGCGGAAAGAAGAATCAAGTCCAGGAGTTCGTTGACGCCTTCTCCGGTCTTGGCGGAAACCGGCTGATAACTTATTTGTCCGCCGTAGCCCTCCAGAAGGACGTTGTTTGACGCCAGTTCGTTTTTGACGCGCTCGATGTCGGCGTTGTTCTTGTCTATTTTGGTGATGGCGACGACGAACTGCGTTTTCGTTTCCTCGAGAATTTTTATGGATTCCTTTGTTTGCGGCTTCAGGCCTTCGTCCGCGGCGACAACAAGTATGGCGAGGTCTGCGATATTCGCCCCGCGCGAGCGCATTTTGGTAAACGCTTCGTGGCCGGGAGTATCGATGAAAGTTATTTTGCGAATACTCGCAAAATCATCCCGAGGCGTTTGCCGAGGGATCCCTCGATTCGCTTCGCTCTCTCGGGATTTCGGTTCGTCTAAAGGATGAACCTCAATTTCATACGCACCAATAGATTGCGTGATGCCGCCAGCCTCGCGTTCGGCGACATTTGTCTTTCTGATGTAGTCGAGCAGAGTGGTTTTGCCGTGGTCGACGTGTCCCATAACCGCGACAATGGGCGGACGTTGAAGCAAGTTTTCAGTTTTTGGATTTTTATTATCAGTCATGTTCTTAGTCTTGTGAAATTAACAGAATTCGCCCATAATTACAAGAAATTTGGTGAGGTGGCTGAGCGGCCGAAAGCGGCTCCGTGCTAAGGAGTTAGGGGAGAAATCCTCTCGTGGGTTCGAATCCCACCCTCACCGCAGACTAGTGAGACCGTGTTTCGCGACCGCCCCCTACTAAGGGGTGGTTTGGTTAATGTGCCAGTAATAAGAATTAAACTCTGAAGATTGGTAAACTGAAGACAATGATGCTCGATAAAAAAGAATTTATAGAAAAAGCAACCCTTATCTATCATTCGGGCTACAATAAAAATTTTGACAGCTTTACGAGTATGCTGCGATGGAGTCGCGTACCCATCTTGCGAAGAAACGGTTTTTTCATGGCCGCATTACAGTCCAATATGCTGAAGTCATTAGCGGTATTTCAGGAAGACTTAAGAAAGGCAGAGGGGGAGCTAAGGGATGCACAAGATGATGAAGCAAAGAAAAAAGCGGAACACCGAATACTTGTTCAGCGTCAGTGGATTCGCGTGTTACAGACCATTGCTGATGGAATAGCTTGGCGTTTTTATCGTTTCAACAGACCACTTCTACGGGTGATGTCCGAGAATAGTAATCCTGGGGACCTGAAGAAATCTGATTATGACTATGTTGCATTACTTCGGCAGTTGCTTGTTTCCGCTCCTCGCTTCAGCTTGAGAATTGCAAATGACCTGACACGCTTTCTGCGTATTGCGGATATCACAATATTCTTTTCAGGTAATAAAGTCATGCTTTATGAGGTAAAGAAAAAAGGAGAAAAGATTTTCGATTCTGGTACAATTTTGGCGGAAATGCGAAAACATCGCGTTTGGCCAAAACCCCAAAAACTCAGGCAACTTGTCGCGCAGATGGCTATAATTAATGAAAAAATACAGGTTCCAGTAGTAGAGAATGGAAAGATAGTTAAACAGGTTGAGATTGATATTGTTAATCTTGATTTTGATATCAAGAATCATTTTTCTGCGCTGAAGCGTTTCATTCGTCAGGCCGATAAAGATGTGTTCGCGGCAGGAATCGTTGAAGAAGGGTATCACATTGAGGTTACAGCGGCAGAGAAGTTGAAGGCATCAGAGCTGGAAAGATTAAAAGCGGCAAAACGCGCTGTTCCTGGATGGATAAAAAAAACGGACGGGTCAGTCATTAAGGTTGCCAATTTCGACAGTTTCATAGATGCTGGAACTGAGTTTCCTCGTAACATACTTCCGTATTCGGTTCTTCCACTTTCAGCCACCGATTGCACGAGACTTATGATGGGGCATCTGCAGGTATTTGTATCCGTAGACACAGGCATACTTCGAAGAAAGCTAATCGAGCGGGGCTGGAGGATAAAAGACGGCAATCCGTGGAAAGAAATGGCAAAAGCAGGAAAGACGAGGACTCACATGTTTGACCATGACAGAGACAGCACACTCTTTTATCTTGAAAAAGACGAAGGAAACGCTACATACAAAAGTGCCGTGCTACTCGATGACGTGCTCATGATGGCCACTTCTTTTTATGGACTCGACTTCATTTTAGACAGTGTTGATGCTATGTTCGAAACCTCAAAAACGGAAAAGAAAAGGAAAAGACTCATTGCTCGTAATTATGTCGGGGAGCGACGCGTGCTTCTATAGGAATTATAGATACCTTATTTTCCTAGTGTTACCACACCTTCCGTGAGTATGAGCTTGCTCATGATGCAAAGTAGCAATTCACGTTTCTCTGTGACTGTGCCTTCCTTAAGAAGATACTTCGCGTATTCACGTAAGTCGAGTTCTTTCTGAGGTTTTGTGTCTTTTCCCGTACCCATAAAGCTGCGTTGGAATTTTTTGAGTCGCTCCACCTCCTGCTCAAACTTCTGTCGCATCGTCAGTTTATTGAGGTCGAGTTTATCCATAACCTTTACCGTTTGTGTGACCAGTTCTTCCTCGCGTACGTAGCCATTCTTGCAATTCTTATCTCTACTTCGCGTACAGCCGTAGTATACATAGCGGTTCGAAGTGCCGTCTTTCAACTTCTTGAACTTTTCGTCGGCGGTTATACCGGAGCCGCATAATCCGCATACCATAAGCTTCGTGAATGCGAACTCCTTTATATCGGTACGCACTATACGGTCGCGCGTCAGATGTTCCTGAGTTTTGTCATATAGTTCTTTATTGATTAAGGGGTCATGCTTACCCTGATACCAGTTTCCGCTCTTTTCCGGGTATTCGAAAGTTCCGTAATAGAACGGATTCTGGAGAATGATATATACATTCGAGAGCGACAGATTTTTGTTGCCCTTGGTTTTGAAGTTCAGGTCGAATTTCAACCAGTGGTATATTTTTCTGCCGCTCCATTTCTCATTGGCCGCTTTTTCGAACATCTGTCTGATGATCGGTCCACGCTCCGGATCTATGATTGCGTGGCATTTTCGGTCCATGTGCTTTTCATTCAGATATCCAGTTGGAGCAACTCCGGGTCGTAGCCCCATTTCGCATCGTGTGCGGAGCCCGCGCTTCACGTTCACGGCGCGGTTGTCGTTTTCAAGTTTTGCTTGGGAGCAGAGAATCATCAGGAGAAACTTTTCGCTAGGGGAGTTAGTGAATCTTTGCCCGAATGTTCGTATGTCTACCAGTAGTTTTTCATCCATCAAGTCCACGAGCTTTCCCAAGTCGCCCGCGTTTCTTGAAAGTCGATCGGGTGCCCACGTCATGATTCCGCTGAACTTGCCTAGACGGATATCATTTATGATCTCGTTGAACACTGGGCGCTGTCCGGTGGCTTTTGCCGAATGACTCTCGCGTCTAATCTCGGCTATCTCTAACCCTTCGCGCTCCGCAATCTGCAGCATTTCTTTCACCTGAGAATCGATGGAAAGTATCTGACGTTCTTCGCTCTCGGTTGATTTGCGAGCATACAACACGTATTTGACCTTTGTTTGGGTCGGGATTGTTGCGGGGGCTCCCGTCCCTTTGGCCCCCATGGTTTGGGTAGTCATACCACAAGAGATGACGCGAAAGCCCGAAGGAGTCCAGAGCGTCCTAGAGGCCTCTTAAACCTCATTTAACTGCCTAAATCCCATTCAACAAGAAGGAACGATTCGAGTTTAAGCCCAAGCTTTAGCGTTTCCTGTAGCCAGAGTAGTTGATTTGATCTCAGTTCATCCTTTTTCGAGCGTTTCGATTCGGCGAATTTATATTCGCCATCTTTCCACACAAAGACATCCCAGCACCCGCCGCGTTTTCCGGTTCTACTTTTTATGTTTTGAATAAATTCCTCTTGAATGTTGGGTAACTCAACGACGGTGCCTTTTTCTGGCAGATCGATTCGGTACTTACTCCGATAAGAATCTACCCAGACACCATTCCATCCCTCTTTTTGGAGTATTTTTAAAATCGCGAGCTCCGCGAAAAGCGGCTGACCGTCAAAATCTATAACGGTTTTATTGTTGTACGTGTTTTCGATCGGAGTGCCTTCCCACTTTCTGAAAATTAGATTGCATTTAGGAATTAGAACTCGATTTCCTGAAGGCGAAGTAACCTCTTCGAATGAGATTGGCTGAAGCGAGTTTTTGTCTTCGGGGTTTTGAGTTTTCGCCATGCGTGTTGGCATCGTCTGGCGGAGAGCTCGCTTTAACCACAAAGCTCGCAGCCAGCGATGTCTTGCGACACCTGCACGGGTTTCCCCATACAGCCTCAACAGCGCTCTGACTACGAGCTTTCTGCTGTTGAGGTCTTGAAAACCATGCCGTCCATCGCTGAGCGGTTTAGGTCCGGGCTTGCACCCTATTTAGTTGTACTTTCTATGATGACGCGGAAGGTAAAATAAGTCCAGACCACGCTTTACGAATGCGAAAATACTGTGTAAACTCATGTTAAGTCATTATTTTGTTATGAAGACCAAAAAGAAAGATAAAATCATAACTCTGCGCGAAGCTTGTGAAATTCTTAACTGTCATCCAAACACGCTTCGTAAGTGGGACAATAAGGGCTTTCTCAAGGCCATTCGTTTTGGAACTCGAGGCGATAGGAGATATAAAAGGAGCGATATTCTAAAGTTAATCAAGAAATAATATGAATTCAGACTTAACATTTATCACAAACGAGAAAGGCCAAAACCTCAAAGAGAGGTTTGAGGTTTTAATCAAAGACACGAAATTCTTTGATTGTTTAGTTGGCTATTTTTATGCCAGCGGTTTTCATGCGATTTATAAATCTCTCGAGAACACAAAGAAAATTCGGATTCTTATTGGGATCAGCACCAATCCGCAGACCTATGACTTGATGCAGAAAGCAAGCTCCGAAGAGCAATCAGCTTTACAATTTTCTAGTGCAGAAACTAAAGAGAAATTAGGGGAGATTATCGAAAAGGAAATTGAAGAAGCCGAAGATAGCGAGAAAACCGAAGGTGGTATCTACATTTTTATTGATTGGATTAAAAATAGCAAGTTGGAAATCCGAGCGTACCCCTCAGAAAGAATTCACGCCAAGGTTTATATCATGACGTTTGGTGAGGGTGATCGGGACAAAGGCAGAGTTATTACCGGCTCAAGCAACTTCACTCAAGCTGGTCTTATGGACAACTTAGAATTCAACGTCGAACTTAAGAACCGAGCCGACTACGAGTTTGCTTTGTCCAAATTCGAAGAGCTTTGGAAAGATTCTGTTGATGTCAGTCAGAAATATGTCGAGACGATCCGAATAAAAACTTGGCTTAATGACACCATTACTCCTTACGAGCTTTACCTCAAATTCCTATACGAATATTTCAAGGACGATTTAAGTCAGCACGACGAAATGTTCCTGAAATATCTCCCGAGCGAGTTCATAAAACTTGAATATCAAGAACAAGCAGTTCTTAACGCAAAAAAGATTCTCAATGAATACGGCGGTGTCTTTATTTCCGATGTTGTTGGTCTTGGTAAAACGTATGTCTCAGCCATGCTCGCTGGCCAACTTATTAATGAAGGTAGGATTCTTGTTATTGCGCCACCGGTTTTATTGGATAAAACCAACCCTGGATCATGGCCGAATGTGTTCAGGGATTTCAACGTACCGGCTACATTCCGATCAATCGGAGAGCTCGAGAAAATCATAAAAGACGGCGTCGAGCAGTATAGTCACGTGTTCGTGGATGAAGCTCACCGTTTTCGGACCGAGAATAATACTACCTATGAGATGCTGGCAGAAATTTGCCGTGGCAAGAAAGTTATTCTTGTTACCGCGACTCCCTATAACAACTCGCCAAAAGACATTTTGAGCCAGATCAAACTTTTCCAAAAAGCTCGCAAGAGCACGATTCCAAATCTTCCAGACCTTGAACAGTTTTTCGCCAGTTTTGAACGTAAGCTCAAAAATCTTGATCGACAAAGCAATTATGCTGACTATATTAAAATCGTTAAAGAGAACGCCAAAGAAATTCGAGAAAAAGTTCTCAAGTATTTAATGGTACGCCGGACCCGTACAGAGATTATTAAATATTTTGCCGAAGATTTAGCTTCTCAAAAATTACGTTTTCCTGACATAGAAAAACCAGAAGCGGTTTTCTATGAGCTTAATGACGAGGAAGATGTTGTTTTTACCAAGACTATTGAATTGATTGCCAAAAAATTCAAATACGCTCGTTATACCCCGATTCTTTACTACAAAGGTGAAGTGAGCCAGCCGGAAGAATTGGCACAACACAACATGGGTAAATTTATGAAGATTTTGCTCATCAAACGTCTTGAATCGAGCTTCCATGCGTTCCGCAGTTCTCTTAGTCGCTTTATCAATTCCTACGAAGCGTTTATTGCCGAAGTAGACAATGGCAATGTGTATGTCAGCAAAAAATATACCAACAAAATTTTTGAGCTTCTTTCCGATGACAATGATGATGCGGTTGAGGCCTTAATCAATGAAGGTAAAGCCGATCGGTTGCTGAGTAAAGATTTTAAGGACGAATTCAAAAAAGACCTGCAAAGCGATTTGGATATCTTGAAAGAAATTCACGAAATGTGGACAGGCGTTAATCGGGACCCGAAGATTTTGGCTCTTATAGATAAACTCTCCATAAACCCGATCCTTAAAAAAAGCAAACTGATCATCTTTACCGAATCAAAAGAGACCGCGGAGTATTTGGCTAAAAATATTGATGCCAAGTTTCCGAATGAGGCCATGTGTTTTACCGGCGGCTCAAGCGCACTAGTCCGGGAACAGGTCACAGAAAACTTTGATGCCAAAGCTAGATTCCCGAAAGACGATTACCGTATTCTTATCTCTACCGAAATTCTAGCCGAAGGCGTGAACCTTCACCGCTCCAATGTAGTCATAAACTACGATCTCCCCTGGAATCCGACCCGCATGATGCAAAGAGTCGGCCGCATTAATCGTGTTGATACCAAATTTGATAAAATCTATACTTTTAACTTTTTCCCGACCAAGCAAGCCAATGACCAGATCAAACTCCGGGAGGCGGCCGAAGCAAAAATCAACGCCTTCCTTTCCTTGCTTGGCGGTGATGCGAATCTTCTTACCGAAAACGAACCTATCGGCTCTCATGAGCTATTCAGCCGCCTTACCTCTAAAGAAATAATCACCGGCGAGGATGAGAGCGAAGAGAGCGAGCTAAAATATCTACATGTGATAAAAAACATCCGCGACAAAGATCCGGACACTTTTGAAAAAATAAAACACTTGCCGAAGAAAGCCCGGACTGCCAAAGCCGATAAAGAATACGTCGGCCATCTTATGACGTATTTCCGTCGTGGCAAAATCCAGAAATTCTTTATGGCTTCACCTACCGATGCTCAGGAGCTGGATTTTATCACTGCGGCCAAAACATTGGAAGCACTAAAAGACGCTAAACAGCAAAAAATAGATAAGGGGTTTTACAGCTTGCTCGAGCAAAACAAAAAGGCATTTATGTTCGCCACTACTGAAGAATTGCCTGACGTGAAAATGCGGGGTGGCCGGGATAGTGCTACGCAAATCCTGCGGATACTCAAAGCGACCATGAAAGATCGCCGACAATTCACCGAAGATCAAGACCTGTATCTCAAAAAAGTCATGACCCAACTAGAGGAAGGTGGTCTGCCAAAACAAACCACGAGAGTAACTCTGCAAGCTCTCAATACAGAAATTGAGGAAGGTATTAATCCGTTAAAAATTCTCTCGATTCTGCAAAGTCATATCTCTGCCCGGCTTCTTGAGGGTCATTTCGCCGAAACTGCCACCGATCACTTCGGCAAACGGGAAGTGATACTCTCCGAATACTTAACGAATTAATGATATGCAGAAACTACAGGCGCGAAATATCGTCAAAGAGACTTTCGAAAAATCATTTGAAAAGGCGCGATTTATTCGATTTATAAAGGAGTTATTAAACCATATCGAGGAATTACCCTTTGTTTATCGAGGGAATCTCATTCCTGATGCCTACGAAAAATATATCAGCACATTTGAACGAGTTGGGAAATATTCCGATAGCGGAACTAAAATAGATATTCTTATAGTTAATCTCAAAAAAGAAACTTCTCTGGAGAGAGCTAGGACTGCTCAAAGAAATTTTATTGCTTGGTACTTAAATGGTAGCCGGGGAGGAGAAATGAAAGATGCAGCCTTAGTCGCCTTTGTATCTCCCAACGATGAAGATTGGCGTTTCTCGTTGGTAAAAATGGAGTACAAATTCGCCGAGAATAAATCCGGGAAAGTGAAAGTTAAGGAAGAATTCACTCCGGCCAGACGCTGGTCGTTTCTTGTCGGCAAGAACGAAAATAGCCACACCGCCCAGAGTCGCTTGGCTCCCATTGTCGAAGACGACAAGATCAATCCTACTCTCAAACAGATTGAGGATGCTTTCAATATTGAAAAAGTTACTAAAGAATTCTTTGAGAAATACCGAGAGCTATTCTTGAAACTCAAAGAATCTCTCGATGAGATAGTGGAGAAGAGCAAGAAAGTGAGAGAAGATTTCAAGGCAAAGGATGTTAATACTGTTGATTTCACCAAGAAATTTTTAGGCCAAATCGTATTCTTATACTTCCTTCAAAAGAAGGGCTGGTTTGGCGTAAAGCGAAATAAAGAATGGGGTTTGGGTTCAAAGCGTTTTTTGCGAGAACTGTTTGAAAAGAAACATGGCGATTATAAAAATTTCTTTAATGAGATTTTAGAGCCGCTTTTCTACGAAGCCCTCCGGCTTGAGCGCTCTGGCGATTATTACAGTCGCTTTGATTGCCGGATTCCGTTTCTAAACGGAGGGCTGTTTGACCCGCTCAACGATTACGATTGGGTTGATACCGAGATAAATATCCCTAACGAGATTTTCTCAAACGATATAAAAACAAAAGAGGGCGATGTCGGTTCGGGCGTTTTAGACATTTTTGATAGGTATAATTTTACTGTCAAAGAAGATGAGCCGCTTGAAAAAGAAGTGGCGGTTGATCCTGAAATGTTAGGCAAGGTTTTTGAGAATCTTCTTGAGGTCAAGGATAGAAAATCCAAAGGAACTTACTACACACCGCGAGAAATTGTCCATTATATGTGCCAAGAAAGTTTAGCTAATTATTTGGCAACAGAGTTGGGGAACAAGGTTAGTAAAGAAGAGATTGAAACACTGATTAAATATGGCGAATCAGTCGTGGAGCATGATAGCCGTGTAGTAAACGAAGGCCGCGAAACCAAAGCGTATTCATTTAAGCTACCGCAAAGCGTTCGCAAACACGCGAAGGTGCTTGATGAAAAACTGGCTTCAATCCGCGTATGCGACCCAGCCGTAGGATCGGGAGCTTTTCCGGTAGGAATGATGAACGAGGTTATCCGAACGCGAAATGCTTTGACGCCATACATCGGCAAAGATGGCGATAGAACGGCTTACAATTTCAAACGCCACGCCATTCAAAATTGTCTTTATGGCGTAGATATTGATCAGGGCGCAGTTGAAATTGCCAAACTCCGATTATGGCTTTCGCTTATCGTAGATGAGGAAGAACGCAAAACAATCCAGCCGCTACCGAACTTAGATTATAAAATTGTTCAAGGTAATTCGCTTTCAAGCGTTCAGAAAAACCTTTTTAACCAAGTACTTTTTACGAAACTTGAAGAACTAAAACCGCTTTATTTCAATGAAACAAGTGCTAAAAGAAAACAAGAATACAAAGAACAAATTGATAAACTTATAGGTCAGATAACCAACGGCCATAAAGATTTTGATTTTGAAATTTACTTTTCAGAAGTTTTTCATGAAAAGAAAGGGTTTGATGTGATGATCGCAAACCCTCCATACGATGTTTATGAAGGACACAGACGCGGGGAAATCGAGGAGATTCGTAGATATCCAATATACGAAAAAGCGACTGGGGGCAAGTTAAATACATATAAATTATTTTTAGCAAAATCATTAGAACTTCAGAAACCCGAGGGTGTTCTTTGTGAGATTTTTCAAAATTCATTTCTTGCGGACAATTCCGCATCAAAAATTCGTAAACACTTTCTTGAAAAGCAGATAATTTTTGGGATCGATTCATTCCCCGAGCGAGACAATATTTATTTAAGAGTGTTTGAAAATGTCAAAATGAGTGTTTGTATATTGATAAGTCAAAATAAAACGGTCAAGGAATATCAATTCTTGTTAAGAATCTATAAAGATAAATATATGAATCTCGCTCGACAAATTACCCTTTCTAATCTTGATGTACTCAACATAGACCCATACAATGCAGCCATACCATCAATTGACCAAAAAGAGCTTGAGCTTATTAAAAAAATTTCTAAAATAACGAGGCTGAAAAATCTTGCAAGATGTTACGAGGGAGAAATAAACTTAACTTTCCATAAAAAGTTTCTCAAAAAAGAAAGAAATGGCTATACACCAATGATCAAGGGCGCTGCAGTCCAAAAATGGTTTTTAAAGGAAAAAATGAGTCAGGGAGAAGTTGAATATTTGGATCAAGCAAAATATTTCAAAGAGAACACTGGGAATAAATCTCAGCATTTCAAGTTAAAACGCATAGCTATGCAAGGTATTACTGGAATTGATGAGAAATATCGACTAAAAATGACGATCATTGAACCTGGTGTTTTTTGCGGGAATTCGGTTAACTACATTCTGATTAACGATAAGGCAATTTCCGACACCTATCTTCTGGCATTATTGAACTCTAAGTTGCTCAACTGGTTTTTCAAAGCATTTAGTACTAACAGCAATGTTAATGGTTATGAAGTAGACAACTTGCCAATTCCGAAGATATCTCCTGTAGAACAAAAACCATATGTTGAGCGGGTTGGCAAAATTCTTATTATTACTAAAGGCGATGATTACTTAGTGAATTCAGAAAAAAAAGCAAAAGTCAGCGATTACGAAAAACAAATTGACCAACTGGTTTATAAACTCTACGGCCTCACCCCGGAGGAGATTAAGATTGTTGAAAAAAACGAGAAATGAAACCGAAAAAATATTCTAATCCAAGACCACGCATACCCGCTGTAACTCAGCGAGAAGTTAAAATTGAAGCTCGTTTTGCTTGTATCGCTTGCACAGAGCGTGTTTCTTTGAACACACACCATATTGACGGCAACAGAGAAAATAATAATCCCGAAAATCTTGCACTTTTGTGCGCTAATTGTCACGGGATGGTTCATGACGGAAAGATATCAGTACAAGATTTGAGAGAATGTAAGAAAAAGGTAAAAGAAGAAAACAATATTTTATCGAGGCTCGCGCAAGAGTTGGAATATTTCCAGCAATCACCCAAGATTTCCGCATCAAAGGATTTCGTCAACCTCAAGTTGAAATACCAAGCTGTGCTGAATGATTACGGCGACAAACTTATTTTTTATCAGTGTTTTATATACTTGATTCCAGAATTTTATATTGACGATCGTGGCACGCAGACGCGAGAAGCAGTAAGGGCATTCCTAGATATCGACAAAGAAGAAGAGGAAATGATTATTGCGCATCTACAAAAATTGGATGCAATCAGTATCGTTGGAGGATTGATTTCGCTACAGAATAGCGCTGATGCAAAAATGGGCTTAAACGAACTTATTAGCAAGGGCAAGTTAGATTTATCGAAACTCTTAACAGCATTTACAGAAATATGAGCAATAAAAAGAAACAAATTTTATCAAGACTAATGGCCCTAAATAATCCGAAGGCCGATAAATATCTCGCTAAGTTTGCGCGTGATGTTTTTGTTGATATTAAAAAATCGCAGGATAACGAATCCATACTTGAGGGTTTAGATTTATTAGGAGAATTCGTATATAAAGTTCCCAAAGAAGTGGTTGAAATTGTACGATATATCATCGAGGGAAAACCTAAGACGACCACTCTTCATAAATCTCCATTCGGCGAGTTCGAGGGTAAATCTCACAAGGACTTGATACTTAAGGGCATAGAGCTTCTCGATCACTTAAGATACATTGTACCAGATGAAGTATTGAAATTGGCGGCGCAACTTTCTTTAGATGAGGACTCTGCGATTAAAGGTAAGGCGTTAGAGGTTATCAAAAAATTCTCACAGTATGACTACAATGTTCTTACAAAAAGTAAGCTTGGATATAGTGTACAAAGAAAAGCTCTTGATTTTGTACTGGCTTGGCCTCGTGAGAAACAACTGCAACGCATAGAGTTTGTTGAGACCGTGTTAAGGGAACTACTTAGTCCATCATTTGAGGGCACAACATCGGGCTTAAATGACAAAGCTCAATATACCATTACGATGCACTCTGGTGTTGTATCTCCGAACGATTTCTTGAAGAAAATGCGCCGGGAAGCGATTGATCTCACTTACGAACTATATAAAGCTACGGCAGACGAGAAATTAAAATTAAAACTTGTAGGTGTATTCGATGAAGCGAGCAGAACGCCGGGTAATGTTTTGTATGGAGACGATGTTACGCAAATGATTGTCGATGATCTAAAGTATATTGTCGACATGTATCGCAAAATCATCTTCGGAGAAGAAGGGAAAATGACAGCACCTTTGGGTATTGTTGCCACAATTGAGGAGCGGCTCTATTGGATTAATAGAAGCGAAAAAAGAAGAGTCGAAGAATCAGAAAAACTGCGCTACGATGTTCTAAACGACAAACTTTATCATCTTTTCAGATTGCTGGTCGGCGATCCAGTAACTTATCAGGAACAAGAAGGGTGGGATACAGCCGAAAAAAGCCGGAGCGAAGAAATTGATCAACTTATCAATTTAATCAGCGAAACCGAGCTTGAAGAATGGTTTGAAAAGCTTAATAAGATTTCCGTCCAGCACACGCTCATTGAAGAGTGGAAATTTAACCCATTCAAAGGATTTCTCCGAAAGTTATCAGAAGAAAAGCCACAAATAGCCGACGATATCCTTAACAAGGCATTTGAAGCGGACTCTACTCTCAAGCATTTTATGAGTAGTTTCCTTGACGGTTTTAGAACTGGAGCTCACTTTGATGTGTGGGATAAGTACACAAGCGAAATTATCACCGCTAACGATGTCGCACTGGTTACAGCAATTGTTTTCTCTCTTAATCTCCCGCCGGATTCGGATTTGAAAAACCTTGTAAGAGAAAAAGATATTGATCTTCTCGAAAACATAACAAAACAAGAGGATCCGTTTTCTTTCCTCAAGAATGAAACAGACGATCGAATACTTCAATATGCGCTCTTTAATACATTGGCTCGTAATTTTACGCGCTCTCACAAAAAAATTGAGCCGCTAATAGTTGAAGAAATAAAAAGCCACCCCAAATATTTAAATATATTTTTCTCGGAACTGCCGATGGCAACGCACAGGAAATGGATTGATATCAAAGAGCTGAGTCCAGAAACCGTCGAGTTTCTGCAAGAAAAAATGGTGGAGATTCCCGATATCGATTGGCATGTGCAGGGTTTGTTGTTAGAAATTGGTGAAATATACGGCCTTGAATCGGTGTTGGATGTGTTTATGAAAAGAATACGCAAAGACGAGAAGAAGAAAGAAAAAAAGGGGCGGCGTATTACTGATGAAAGATACGAAGCAATTCCTTATCATTTCAACCCCGGCCTAAGTAAATTTATCGTTGATCATCCTGAATATATAAAAATTGCTGGGGAGTGGATTGCTAAAATGACTACTGATTGGAGTATTTACAATTGGCATGTGAGTCACTTTTTGCAGAGAATTGGAAAGGGATTTGAGGAGATTCTATCCTCACTTATACAAAAAGGTGATGACGATAGCTTATTGAAAGCGGCTCGCGCCATGCATTCTATTGACGGAACAAACCTTGATCTATGCATTGAAATTGTACGAAGAACCGACAATAAACGAATTTTGAGTCAGGTGGATAGCAATATGTATACCACTGGAGTCGTATCAGGAGAATACGGGATTTCTGAAGCATACGGGAAAAGAGCAGAAGCGCTGGAAAAATACAAAACTGACGAAAGCGAAAGAGTCAGAAAATTTGCCGAGAAGATGATCGGAAGTTTTCTGGACAGTTCAAAAAGAGAACGCCAACGCGCCGACGAAGAAAAACAATTAAGAAAAATAGAGTTTGAGGGGTAATATGAATTCATCAACTATCTTAATTTTGGTTGGCCTTTCTTTTAACACATTGGCATCGCTAGTGATGCTATATCCGTATTTAAGTATCAGACGAAATGTGGACGATGACTTTATTGTTGATATGGACAAAGAAACGGGAGATTATACCCAAAAGAAACACATAAAAGATAGAAAATTAGGAATAGCGGGCTTCGTTCTTTTTGCCGTGGGTTTCGCTTTCCAAATTATCGGTGTTATTGTAAGTATTTAACTATGGACGAAGAAAAGGAACGGCAACAAGAAATTAGATTAAAAGAATCAAAGTAAAATATGTGGTTTATTGTAATCGTTGTTATCATTTTAATATTTGCGGGATATAAATTGAGCGAGACCCTAATGAACAGGCGCTCGCTCAATTTGTTATTGGCTTTAAAAAAATACGAACCGGATTTCACAAGGGCCTTAATGGAGTTTAAAAACTTGGGGAAGCAGAATTGGTATATCAGTGACCGGCAGTATCGTTTGTGGAAAACAAAATATCAAAATTTAGCTGATAATCTTAACCCCGTTTTTTATAAAGTAAAAACAAGCAATCAGTTCAAAAAGTTGGTAACTGATTTCGCCGACTTATTTTTAAAGGGTCGGGAGTTGGTTATAGATAAACATAATGAAAATTTTGTCAGACAGGAATCGCCAACAATTAGGCGAATTTTAAACACTAAAGAGATTCAGAATAACAACGATCAAATTACGGCCATTGCTTCAGATGAAGACAATACGCTGTTAGTCGCAGGGGCAGGCACCGGAAAAACGACTACAATTTTAGGGAAGCTAGCTTATCTTACAGAGCGTATAAAAGTGGAACCGGAAGACATTTTACTGCTCTCATTTACCGGCAGGGCCGTACAAGAATTAGCTGATAGAATAGGCAAAAAGTTTCCGGGTAAGAATATTAAGGCGCAAACATTTCACAGCTTCGGACTATCAATTATTGGCAAAGTGCTTGGCAAAAAACCTGATTTAGCATTCTCTACTGCTTCAGCAAGGAAAAAATTTTTGAATGAGCAATTTGATTTACATTTAAAGGATGAGCAGTACCTTAATTTGGTAATTGAATACTTTGCATATTATTTCAAGCCGGTTGTTTTAGAACCGGGATTTAAAAACCTTGATGATTATTATAAATATTCTAAGACTGAACAAAACTTAACATTGCGGAGAGAGTCGGTTAAAAGTCAGCAGGAGGTCATGATTGCAAACTTTCTATACATAAACGGAATTAATTACAAATATGAGATGCCATATAAATATGAAACCGCCAATCGCGATTATCGCCAGTACAAGCCCGATTTTTATTTACCCGATTATGGTATTTACATTGAGCATTTTGGGATAGACAGATCTGGTAAAGTCCATTTTACTCAAAGCGAAACACAAAATGCTCGCTTATCTGAAAAATATCAAGCGGATATCAAATGGAAAAACGAACTGCATAGAGAACACAAAACCACGCTAATAGAAACTTTCAGTTACGAATTTACTGAGCATAATTGGAAAGAAAAATTAACCGAACGGCTTAAGGCGTTTAATGTAAGCTTTTCAAAGCGAAACATTGATGAGATATTTACATCCCTTAAAGAGGGTAAAACTATTCCGGAAATAATTGAGTTATTCGGCACATTCCTTGATTTAAGTAAATCTAATGGCTACACACCGGAAAAGCTGGTAGACAAAATTCTCCAAAGAAAAAACGCTAGAGAAATAATATTTTCTGAAATTTTTATACCGATATTTAAAGCGTACGAGGATTATTTAGTCGGGAACAAATCAATTGATTTTCACGACATGCTTATTAAAGCCGCGAGTTTTATAAACGAAGGACGCCACAAAACGAATTTTAAATATATCATTATTGACGAGTTTCAGGATTTCTCCGTAAGCAAGTATAAATTGATTAAAGCGATATGCGATCAAAACCCGGATATTAAACTTTTTTGTGTTGGAGATGACTGGCAGTCAATATTTCGTTTTGCCGGCTCTGATATTTCATTAATGACAAATTTTGAGGAATCCTATGGATTTACAAGGAAAAATCAATTGGTTATTACGAACCGCTTTAATAATAGATTGGCAATCATATCAAACCGTTTTATTTTAAAAAATCCGAATCAAATTCAAAAAGAGGTTAAATCGGACAAAGCCGGACCGCATGATGCGGTGGAAATTCTTTATAAAAAGAAAAAAGATGTTGAGGGGCTTTTAAGAGAAATTTTCAGCACGATTAACATGAATAGCGTTAATAAAGCGGATCGCCCAAGTGTGTTTCTCTTGGGACGTTATAAACATAATAAACCGGATAACTTTTTAAAGTATCAGAGCGAATTTAAAAATTTATCTATAGAATTCCTAACCATTCACGTGTCTAAGGGCACGGAGGCTGATTATGTGATTATATTGGACGTACTGTCAGGGAAATATGGTTTTCCGTCGGAGGTGACAGACGATCCGTTGTTGGAGATTGTATTGAGTAAGAGCGATTCTTATCCGCACGCTGAAGAGCGACGACTAATGTATGTTGCTATAACTCGTGCTCGGCATAAGGCTTTCATTATTACCGAGGACGGCAACCAATCGGTTTTTGTGTTAGAGCTAGAGGGCTCAAAAAATACTGACCCCGAAAAACTTATTTGTAGAGAATGCAGCGGTGATATGGTAAAAAGGCGAGGCCCCTATGGTGTTTTTTTGGGTTGCCGTAATTATCCTGATTGTACATACAAAATTAAAATCCAAGATAAGTATCGTTCCTAATACCAATTATTAGGTTTTGTATGAAAAGGGCATCCATGTCATTTAAGTATATCAGAGTTATAGTCCTAAGAAACCTGATAACTCATGTTAATAAATAGCAACTTGAGGAATCTTGACTATATTCCGCCTCCGGCGGTAATCAGTCGAGGAAGAATTACTCGACCTCGACCGGATTACCGCAGTTTTTATGGTAACGATGCCGGGCTGTCACTCCTTTGACTTCCTGATTCGGATTATCGGTCACTTCGCCCAGGGTTTCCGGGCCGAACTCCACTTCGGTTTTCGGAACAATTCCATGGGCTATGCAGCGATATATTTTTTCTTCCATGTTTTGAACATATTGTTTGGGCCTTTATTAATTATACTAAGAATATCTTTTTTCTTATCAGTTACAGCCACGGGCCGCCATTTGTCTCGCAGAAGCGCATCCACGTATAGAAGCTGGCCATCTTGTCCTCAGTCTCCATGACTTTCTGAATCAGCATACTGAATGCATCGGCAAGGTCGTCATGCCGCTCCACTCCGAACCCCAAGATTTGGGCGATGAGTTCCTCGCATCCCGCCCTCTGGAAAAGAACGGTTCCTTTCTGCACGAGACTTCCTGTCATCGTGAGGCGGGTCTTCTTGTCGGCGAGCACTTTTACACCTTCCACTTTGTCGTATCCGTCTTTTACGAGCTGCTGGAAGTAGGCCTCTTGGAAGCCGACGGTTTCCACAAACAGCTTTCCGTCGGAGCCGAGAGTAGAGATGACCGCTTTCATGGTGTCGACCGCGTCAGGGAACGACATTCGTGTATTGACAGGATTCGGAAGGATGTAGATGTGGAGATTGTCGCCGTAGCCGACGACGGCCGCTTTGACGATCGCGGTGCAGTCAGCCGTTTCTTTCTCCGATATGGCGAGATCGACGGCAGCGAAAATACGACAGTGCTTGTCTTGCCGCATGAGCTCTTCGATCGATTGGTCGTAATACTGGATCCACTCCGGCGCGATGGGGCGCGAAGCATCTGATACGATCCGTAGAAGATACTCCTGCTGCCAGGCGATGTCGTTGCAGACCGACCGGCGCAGGTCGTCGATCTTCTGCCGCGCGTCGAACTTTCCCGACCAGAGGCAGACACCGTTTTCGTCGAGGAGCGGGAACCACCTGTACACGCCTTTGATTTCCCTGTCATCGATCTTCTTTCTGAGCCGCATCATGAGAGAATCCTCGTGAAGGAGATTCCCGACAAGAATAATGCGCGTACCGAGGTCGCCCAGGGGCACGACTTCGCGCGAGAACCAGTCGGAGATCTTCGTCCGGCTCTCGTATGTTTTGACCGAATTGCTGTCTTCGATGTCGTCCAGGATGATCAAATCCGGCCGGTGTTCGTGGTGCCGGAGACCCCGGATCGACTGGTCGATCGAAGCGATTGTGACTCGCGCTCCAGTGTTTTTGAATACTAATGATGAGATGGCCCACTGACCGTCTCCTGCCTCTTCCCGAAATGGTCCCATGTCGCTTTTAAGAAGAATGTTATGTTCCAACTCATCTTTGAGGTTTGCCATATGCTGCTTTGCCTGCGCCTGGGTCTGGCAGATGATAAGGACAAATTTTTTCTGCTGGACTCCCAGTATTGACCACAGCGAATAAGAGAATGTAACGAGTGTGCTTTTTCCGGAACCCCGGAAGGCGACAATGCATGAAAGGTTATTAGTCGTGTCTTCGGTGATGCGGAAGATGTCTTTATGAAACTCGGCGACGGGATACTTGATGTAATGAGGGAAATACATGAGGAAGAATAAATGATGACTTTGCCGCCCGAGTTCCCGTCGCAGGTCCCGGTCTTTGGTAATCCGCTCAAACACGTTCTCGTCCTGGTTATTGCCGTTCATTGTTTTCGTGATTCTCGGTTTCTTGGCCTTTATCTTCGTCCAGTTCTATCCCTGCGAGTTTGAACGCCTTCCGCATGAGTGCTCGCTGCTCAAGGGAGAGTTCGTGCGTGGTATTCACCGCGCCATCGATTTCTATCTTCGTCTTGTAACTGGAGTGGTGGTGCTTGAGCCAATATGCGATGGCTGGAAAGTTCCGGTCTTTGACCGCACTGATCAACTGGCTTTCTGCAACGTCGTTCACGAGGAGGCGGCCGTCAAGTAGCGCATCGTCAACTTTCTTCGTGAACTCCGCATCGTCGGTCCTCCAACGATAAAAGGTCATGCGCGAGATGCCTACTTTCTGGCACGCCGCTTCGACGATCGGCGTCTTGCGAAGCTGGTCGACGAGTATTGTTTTTGTCTGGTCGGTCTTTTTCATAGTTGTTTTGCCTTCTTGCCCGTCAGTTGTTCCCACTGACGGATTGCCGTTTGGCAGTATTCGTAATCAATCTCTACCACAAAGCATTTACGTTTCGTCTGTTCGCACGCTAAAAGGGTCGTGCCACTACCGAGAAATCCGTCGTACACGTTGTTCCTGATCTCCGAGGAATTGAGAATCAGGCGGCGAATGAGGCCTATGGGTTTGGTTGTCGGATGCAGTTTGCTTTTGGAGGGGCGCGGATAGAAGAGAACACTCTTATCTTTTGAGTGGCGGAAACGGTGTGTTCCACGCCATCCGTAGAGAATAAGCTCGTGCTGTGGGGCGTAATCGAGTCGGCCAATTACTGCTTGTGATTTTATCCATACGAGGAGTTGCGCGACCTTGAATCCGGCGTCGATCATTCCGTCACGGAGCGACCAGACCATCTTGTCGGCATTGAACACGTAAGCCGAATTTTTCGTTGTGAGGTATGGAGCGATCGCTTCAAGCCACTCGAGGCTGAATTTCCGGTACTCGTTATCGGACTGCACATGGTCGTTTGCGATATCTTTGTCTTTAGAGAGTGTGCGAAAGTTGCGCTTCGAAGCGGCTACGGCGACTCCGTAGGGCGGGTCAACACAAACGAGATTGATTTTCTCTTTGCCGATTAG
>JBBTVY010000012.1:0-7329 GCA_038063055.1 Patescibacteria group bacterium
GAAACTCCGCTTACCGCGAGCGAGGAAAATAAAATCGCGGCGGTGGAAAAAGAGCAGAAAGAAAAAGAGGGCGCAGAGGTTTCGGAACCCGAGGCGGTTAAAGTTTCCGCGGCGAAAATTCCTCTTTTCGCGAAAATAAAAAAAACCGTCCAGCCGAATTTTCGGAACTACGTCCCGCCGCCGCTCGACCTTCTTAAGTCCTCGACCGAAAAACCGACGACCGGCGACCTCCGCGCCAACGCCAACATAATAAAACGCACTCTCGACGGCTTCGGAATTCCGGTGGAAATGGGGGAGATAAGCGTCGGGCCCAAAGTAACCCGCTACACGCTCAAGCCGGCCGAAGGAGTGAAGCTTTCCCGCATTACTGCGCTAAGCCAGGACCTGGCCCTCGCCCTGGCCGCGCATCCGATAAGAATAGAGGCGCCCATACCGGGCAAATCTTTCGTCGGCGTCGAAGTACCAAACAAAGCCGCGGCTCTCGTGCGGCTTGGCAGTTTGATGGCCTATCCAGAATTTAATTCTTCGGGTCTGCTCGGATTCGTGCTTGGGAGAGACGTAACTGGGGAGCCGATTTTCGCCGACCTTGAAAAAATGCCGCACCTTCTAATCGCCGGCTCAACCGGAAGCGGGAAGTCGATAATGATCCAATCATTGATAATTTCGCTTCTTTATAAAAATTCTCCGTCCACTTTAAAGCTCATAATGCTGGACCCGAAGCGCGTGGAACTTTCCGGCTACGAGGGCATTCCTCATCTTGTAAGCCCGGTAATTGTTGAGAACAAAAAAGCCCTTAACGTTTTCCGGTGGACGATAAAAGAAATGGAAAGAAGATACGAGCTTCTCCAGAAATCGGGCAATAGGGACATCAAAACCTACAATAAAAAAGTTTCCGAAAAAAACGGCGGCGCGAAATCGGGCGCCGAAGACCAAGAAGACGCCCCGCACCTGTCCTCCGAAGCCTTGGCGAAGGAGGGAATCCTACCTTATATAGTGATAATCGTCGACGAACTCGCCGACCTCATGACTTCCTTTGGCCGTGAAGTTGAGGGTTCGGTCGTCCGGCTGGCCCAGATGGCCAGAGCCACGGGCATTCATCTCGTGCTTTCCACGCAGAGGCCTTCCGTAGAAATAATAACCGGGCTCATAAAGGCGAATATCACCAGCCGCATCGCCCTTCAGGTGGCGAGTCAGATTGACTCACGGACGATTATCGACGCGTCGGGGGCCGAAAAACTGCTCGGAGCCGGAGACCTTCTTTTTGTTTCATCGGAACTTTCCAAGCCGAAACGCATCCAGGGCGCCTATTTGTCTGAGGAAGAAATAAAGAAGGTGGCTGATTTCATTCGTGAACATAACGCCGCCCCGGACGAAGAAATCCAGTTTTCCGAGGGAAACGGCAACGGAATTTCCCCGGCTTCCATCTTCGACGAAGCGCTTGATGAAGACGGGGACGAAATGTACGATGAAGCAGTGGAAGTCGTCCGGCAGGCCCAGAAAGCATCCGCTTCCCTTCTCCAGCGGCGCCTCAAAGTCGGCTACGCCCGAGCCGCGCGGCTTCTCGACATGATGGAAGAAAAAGGGATTATCGGGCCGGGCGACGGAGCGAAAGCGCGCGAAGTGTATTTAAGCAAAGATGTTTTTTAGGAATAATTAAATTAAAAAATTAATGAGTTATTAGAATTGAGCGCTATGCTATAGCATAGCGCCTGAAACATATCTAAAGCGAAAATGGCAATTAAAAATATCTCAATAACTTATTAACTTAATTGCTAAATTACCTTTTTATATGGACTACTCCGAATTCGCAAATTTTTTAAAGGAACGGGCGCGTGAACGCGGATTTAATATTAGGCGTTTATCGGAGGTAACCGGCGTTTCGGCAAAACATCTGGAGGCGATTTTTTCCGGCAATCCGGAACGCCTGCCTTCGGCGCCGTATCTGAAAGGATATCTGTCGAGATTGGGCGAAGTTCTCGGTTTCGATTCCGAGGAAGCCTGGCAACAAATGAAAGTGTTAGCGGAAGCCAGAGGTTCGGGAAAAACCGACGAATTGCCCAAAAACAGGTTTTCACGGAAACCAATGGGCGGATATCTGGTAATCGGAGTCGTTGCGGCGCTTCTCCTCGCTTACTTCGGTTTCAGATTTTATAAAATATCCGGCACGCCCGTCATAATGCTTACCTATCCTTCCGAAAACATGACTGTTGTTTACGGAAATTATATTTCCATTTACGGAAAGGTTTCGAACAGCGACGAGTTCGCGGTTAACGGCAAACAAATCCAGCCGCAACCAGACGGAAAATGGGAGGAAACCGTTATGCTGGATCCCGGCATTAACTCGGTAGAAATAACGGCCAAAAAATTCCTGGGGCGCGAGTCGAAAATAGACCTCCAAATTGTGTACGTCCAGTCAACGAGCACGCCGGAAAACAAAAATTTCTAAATTTCCGAGGATTAAAGTAGAATTAAAAAATGGTACCAAAAAAACAAGAAGAAGTAAAAGAAACGAAGGGTCAGCTCGACGAGCTGATGACGTCCCTCCAGGAAAAGTACGGCGAAGGGGCGATAATGAAACTCGGCGATGTCAGGCACGTGGATGTGTCCGTCATTCCGACCGGCTCTTTTTCGCTCGACTTGGCTTTGGGCGTCGGCGGACTGCCGCGCGGACGGGTTATCGAAGTATTCGGTCCTGAAGGCAGCGGTAAAACCACGCTTGCCCTCAACGTAGTCGCCCAGGCGCAAAAGCAGGGAGGCAGGGCCGCGTACATTGACGCCGAACACGCCCTCGACCCCGAATACGCCGCGCGGCTCGGCGTAAAAATAAACGACCTTTTGATATCCCAGCCCGACAACGGAGAAGAGGCGTTGAATATTCTCGAAAGCCTTGTTCGCTCCGAAGTCATTTCGGTCGTAGTGGTAGATTCGGTTGCGGCACTAACGCCGAAAGCCGAAATTGAAGGAGAAATGGGAGCTCAGCACATCGGACGGCAAGCAAGAATGATGTCTCAGGCGCTCCGCAAACTCACGGCTCTTGTGGCGAGAACGCAGACGATGGTAATTTTCATAAACCAAATCAGAATGAAAATCGGCATAATGTTCGGCAATCCCGAAACCACTCCGGGAGGGCTTGCTTTGAAATTCGCCGCCTCCGTACGCCTCGACGTCCGCCGCATCGCCCAAGTCAAAAAAGGAGAAGATGTCGTCGGCAGCCGTGTCAAAGTAAAAGTGGTTAAAAACAAAGTTGCCGCGCCGTTCAAGCTCGCCGAGTTCGACATAATGTACGGCAAGGGAATCGCCTTTGAAGCAGATATTCTTAACGCCGGGCTCAAATACGGCGTGGTCACAAAATCCGGCGCTTCCTATTCGTTTGAGGGAGAAAAAATAGGAGTCGGACTCGAAAAGGCGTGCGAAAAACTCGCCGAAGACAAAAAACTTCTGAACGCGATAAAAGCGAAAGTTAAAGCGGTGGCAGCTGAGAAATAATGGCCTTTTCTACGACGGGGAAACGATCGAATCGCCAAACCAAAAAATCGGTAATATTTTTAGTGTTGGAGGAAAGCTCGTTTATACAAAAGTTACAGGTACAACTGGCAAATATGAAACGTCTCTGATTATGGATGGTAAGGAAGTTGCCCATGAACAACTTATATCTGAAGTAATGGATTACAAGGGTTCTCCTGCTTACATAGCAATATCATTTCAATTTAACCAGACGAAAATGGTTGTTATGTATAAAGGCGTAGCGATAAGCAAGCCCTATGAAAATATTTTTAATTTGGGAATTATAGGAGGAAAAATCGCATTTCTTGCAAAAAAAGAATCAATAGAAAAAATGCCGGCTTATATATTGGTTTTCGACGGTAAGGAATATGGGAAAGAATATGGGGCAGTCACAGGATATATCGATAATAATGGCTTACCTGCATATATAGCGATTGATTATAAACAGGATGAGAACGGCAGAATGCGTAATGAATATAAGGACCAATACATCGTTAAGAACAATAGCGTCTTGTTTGAATTAAAATCTGGAGAAGAAATGATTTGGCAATCAAAAGAAATGATCGACGTAAACGGGTTTATCGCCGCAATTGTACGGGCACCGAAAACGAATAGTCTTTACGTTTGGTATGACGGCAAAAAATTTTTCGAGGGATATGATATACATAATATTCTGAATGTGAATGGAAAGCTTGCCGTACTCGCTGGGAAAAATAAAATTCAATCTATTTTCTTAGAAAAATAGCCAACATTACAAAATTGCGCTTAATAACCTTCGTAACCGGAAACGCCGCCAAGGCGGAACAGCCTGCCTGCGCAGGCAGGCTCGGCAGGTAGCGAAGAATCGCGCTTAAAAAACTCGAGAAATTCTTGAAAAAATAAAAACTGTATATCCCCTTTAAAAAAAGACAACAAACAAAACAAACGATGCTACTACGCGTAGTAGCATCGTTTGTTTTCTGCGGTCGGACAAATTAATAACTTAAAAATTTCCACCTGCCCTTGCCGGTCTTCTTTGGTATTGGAAAGTTAATCCAGTAATCGAATATGGTTTGCGGAGGAATTTCCTTTATTCTTTTTATTTTTTCGTTTCTGTTTTTGCCGGCATAATAGCGATTGCTTTTATAATTCGCGGCCAGGTAAACGCTCTTTTTAAGGGCGCTAACGGTGCCGGGAGAAATCCATAAAATTTTTCCAATTTCCCTATAGGATTTCCCGTTTTTAATCAAAGCCATGGCGGCCAATCTTTTTGAAATAAGAATTTTCTCGTTTGAACTCAGCAAATTGTCCAAAAGTTCGGCTATTTCCTTTTTTGAACTTGCTTTTTCAATGTTGTCCAAAAACTTTGACCAAACGTTCTCTTCCCATCTCGTTAATCCTCTTCCCGGTTCGAATTCAGAAATTTTATTCATATTATGTTAATTTATATTAATAAATTATAACATATGAAGTGCTACTACGCGTAGTAGCACTGTTTTCATGTCCACGTTTTTTGTCTTCAGAATTTGTATTGGCGGGCAATGAGTGGTAAATGAATAGTAGTCAGCGAATAAAAGATTGTCGGAAATAAAATGCAGAGAAGAGAGAATATGTTATTCGTTCTTTGTTTTCAGAAATGGAGAATTGTCCTAAAAAAGCTCGGAAAAATCTTGAAAAAAATAAGCGCCGTCACGGCGCGCGACATCGCTTCAATTGGTTCGTTCGGCTGAAATGAAAGCAAACTTTCACTTCTCCATCTCTGCCAATTGTAAAAAAACGATACTATCGCGCGTATCGTTTATAGTATGGTGAGGAGTGTTTCCTATTTTCCTATTTTGGATTAAGCAGAGGATAAACGAAGTAGTATCCTACGAAAAAAACCGCGGCCAGCAATACCGCCAACAAAGAGAACAAAAAAATCGGCTCCGAAAAAAACGATTTTTGAGACGCCTGTGCAACAACGGGGGCGTCCGACCCGGAAGAATCGGATTGGAGATTTTCCATTTCTCTCGCGCGTTCTTTTTCCCGTTCTATTTGCGAAGAAAATTTAACGGCCCGCGGCTTCGGAACCAACCCGCCGCTCTCGGCGATGGAAGCCAGGTCGGAAGCCATCGTCCTGATTGTGATTTCGGACGGCGGAGGAGGAACGGCGGAACCGAAGTTCTGCTCGGAATTTGTTTTTGAAAATTGATTTTGGTCCACGGAAATAAAATATCGCTTTTATTATACCAAGAGTGATATTAATTATTAATTACTAATTTCTAATTTCTAATTCCTAATTGACCTAATCAAACTCTAAATGAACTAATAATAGAAAATTTTGAAATTGGTTATTGATTAGAAATTAGGTCAATTATTAATTAGTTATTGTCCCGTCTGTTTCAGTGAAAGCCCGATGTGGCCGTCGACGTCCACGCGAATGATTTTTGCGCGCACGAAATCGCCAATTTTCACCACTTCATCAACGGTCTTTACGAAACCGTCTTTAAGTTCGGATATATGAATCATGCCGTCGCGGCCTCCGCCCAAATCGACGATGGCGCCGAAATCCAAAAGTTTTATGACTTTTCCCTCGACTATCTCGCCTACTTTGTATTCGCGGGTTAGTGTCTTTATCTCTTCCAGGGCTGCCTGGGATTTTTCCCGGTCTGTTCCTGAAATGAAAACTCTTCCGTCTTCCTCGATGTCGATACTGCCCAATCCGTATTTTTCGATGAGTCCGTTTATCATTTTCCCGCCCGGGCCGATAACCATTCCGATTTTGTCGGGATTAATCTGGAGCTGAATAATCGTCGGGGCGTAACCGGAAAGATTGGCGCGCGGAGACGGCAGAATGCCGCCCATAAACTTGAGAACATTCAGTCGGGCTTCTTTGGCCTGCGCCAGAGTTTTTTCTATTATTTCCTGGGTTAATCCTTCGATTTTGACGTCAAGCTGAACGGCCGTCACTCCGTCTTTGGTGCCGGCAACTTTGAAATCCATGCCTCCGTAGAAATCTTCGGGTCCCTGTATGTCCGTAAGAATTTTGTAGTTTCCCTGCCCGCCGACGACGATGCCCATGGCGATTCCGGCAACCGGTTTTTTCAGCGGCACGCCCGCGTCCATCAGCGAAAGCGTTGAGGCGCAAACCGTGGCCATCGAAGAAGAACCGTTCGAGGAAAGCGTCTCGGCGACTACGCGTATTGTGTAAGGAAATTCTTCCTGTGGGGGAATCAATGGACGAAGCGCTTTTTCGGCGAGGGCTCCGTGCCCTATCTCGCGCCGGCCCGGTCCGCGGAAAAAACCGATTTCGCCGACCGAATAAGGCGGAAAATTATAATGAAGCATAAAGCGCCTTTTGCCGGTTATTTCCATCGTTTCGATGAATTGCTCGGCTCCCGGAGCCGCGAGAGTCGTTACCGCGAGCGTCTGCGTGTTGCCGCGGATGAAAAGTCCGGAACCGTGCGTTCGTTCAAAAAGTTTGACTTCGCCGTCCAGATTTCTTACTTCGTTGAGCCGGCGGCCGTCGGGACGTTTCTCTTTTTCGAGAATGTTTTTCTGAACAATGGAATTAATGACGTCTTCCCAAACAAAATCGGCCGAGCGTTCGTCGAGCTTCTCCGAATTTCCGGAAAGGTGAGAAATGTATTCTTCGCGTAGTTTCGACATGGCCTCGTTGTATTCGAGCTTGTTCGGTTTGTATATCGCGCCCTCTATTTTATCCGCCAGAAACTTCTCCGCGGCGGCGCGGAAATCGGCATCCACCTCAAAAAGTTTCAAGTTTGATTTTTTTCTCCCATTTTCCTTCACGATGGCGCTCTGAAAATCAACCAGTTTGTCTATTTCTTTCTGGGCGATGGCGCAGGC
>JBBTVY010000013.1:0-29519 GCA_038063055.1 Patescibacteria group bacterium
AAGAGCGGCGCCTAATGTATCGTCGTCCGCGAATTCTATTTCGCCGCCGGTGGGCAAGCCGCGGCCGAGACGGCTTATTTTTTTTGACAGAGGTTTCAGTTCTTTTTCGAGAAGAGAAGAGTTGAAATCTCCGACGCTGGTCAGATTAAATCCGAGAATTATTTCCTCAGCTTGTCCCGCTTGCCCTGCCTGCCCCGAATCGGATTGAGGGGAGCCTGTCGAAGGGTTCGGCAAATTCTTTTCAATAAAAGTTTTTAATCCCTGCAAACGTAATTTCTGCCAGTTCTCGAGAATTCCGCTTTTCGGTATGACCCCTAAGATAAAATAGCGTCCGTTGAATCTACCTGTGTTTTCAAGAGACATAAGGTCTGTTTCTTTTTCGACAACGGCGATTATGTCCTGGCGTCGCGACGGATTCTGGCAAATGTCGCAAAGCGCGCCGCCTGTGGTGAACGACTTGTCCTGAGTTTTATCGAAGGAAGTCGAACCAGCGTTCTGGTGTATGAAAAAACAGCGCTCGCAAATTTTTATCTTTTTTAATTCGGCGATTTGCTGGGAGAGATTTTGAATGTTGTTTTGTCCCTGATGTATCAGATGGAAAACAAGGCGTATGGCTTGCCTCGGGCCGATTGACGGCAAATCGGCCAGCAAATCGGCTAGTTTTTGGAACGAGTCGGGTAATCTCATTAGAAATCTTCGGCGACCCCAGCCATTTCTTCGCTGTAGCGTTTTTCGATTGTTTTGAATACCACGCGTTCGGAGTCGAATCTAAGTTTTATCGAACCGGTCGGGCCGTTCCTGTGTTTGGCTATAATTATTTCCGCTATATCTTTTTCTTCCGCGGACAAATCGGCTCTGTCGTGGTCTTTCCGGTAAATGAAAAGAACCACGTCCGCGTCCTGTTCAATACTTCCGCTTTCGCGCAAGTCGGAAAGGCGGGGGATTTTGTTATCTCTCTGGTCGACGGCACGCGACAGTTGGGAAACGGCGAGAATCGGCACGTTAAGCTCGCGTCCGAGCGATTTCAGGCCGCGGGAAATTTCGGTAATTTGATGTACCATGTTGTCGTAGTTGGTTCTCGGAGATATCAGCTGGAGGTAGTCGACTATCAGAAGGCCGAGCCCGTGTTCTATCTGCAGGCGCCGGGCCATTGAGCGCATTTGGATTATGTTGGGCGACGGCGTGTCGTCTATGAAGATTTTAGCCTGCGAAAGCCGGTCGAGGGACGCCTGTATCATTTCGAATTCGGTGTCGTCGCTGATGCGGCCGGTGCGCAGCTTCCAGAGCGGAACCTGTGATTCCGCCGCTATTAATCTGTCTATTACCTGCTCGCGGGACATTTCAAGAGAAAATATGCCGACGGGAATTTTAGCTTTAAGCGCGGCATGGCGGGCGATGTCCAGCGCCAAGGTTGTTTTGCCGAGAGACGGCCTGGCTCCGAGAACAACCAAGTCGGAGTTCTGCAGTCCGGAAAGCATGTTGTCCAAATCGGGAAATCCGGTCGGAACTCCGCGGAGCATGCCTTTGCCTTGATGCAGCTTCTCGATTCTTTCGTAAGCCGTTTTCAGTTCGTCCCGGAGAAGCATGAAATTCTGTGGCGCCGATTTTTGCGAGATGGCGAGAATTTTCTGCTCAATGCTGTCTATGATATCTTCCACTTCTTTGTCCGGTTCAAAAACATCCTCGTTTATCTGCGATGACGCTTGAATGAGGTCGCGCAAAAATTTTTTGTCGCGGACCAGTTTTACGTAGTGTTCGAGGTGGGCGGCCGTGGTTACCTGGTTGGTAAGTTCGGCGAGATACGCGGAACCGCCAATGTCGGCAAGAAGGTCTTTTTCCTTGAGCCTGTTGGTCAAGCTTAAAATATCTATCGGCTGGTGTTTGTCGAAAAGTTCGATAATTACTTCGTATATTTTTTCGTGGGCCGGCGCGTAAAAATCGTCGTGCCGCAATTGGTCGGCGACTTTGAAAATAGCATTCTTGTCTATGAGAATGGAGCCAAGAACGGATTGTTCCGCTTCGAGGTTTTGCGGAGGAAGTTTAAATTTTTTGGAGGAGGTCATGAAATTGTTTTATTTCGGCGAAATAAAAGCACCGAATTCCGACGTATCTTCTATAGCGTATCCTAATTCATTTATTTTTTTCCTCAAAGCGTCAGATTGAATAAACTGTTGACGGCTTCTGGATTCGTTTTTCTTCTTGTTTTTAAGGGCTTCTTCTCTTAATTTTTCACGTTTTTTGAATAAATTTTGTATTTTCTGCGGTATTTTGGATTTAGGGGGCAGTATGCCGAAAAGCGAAAGGTTTTTGCTTATAAAATCGCGAGCATTCAACAGGTCTTTATATTTCGTCACTGACATCATTTCATCATAATGGTTGATAGCGTTGAAAATTAGGGATAATGCCATCGGGGTATTCATATCGTCGGACAATGCGCCGTCAATCAACTTAGAATTTTGAAGATAAGTATCGTTAATTTTTCCGTCATTATATTTTCTGCGGCTTATGAAGAAATCAAGTTTATTCATGAATATTTTTATGTTGCTCCAAGTATTTCTCGCACTTTCCAACAATTTTTCGGTGTAATCCATGGGCGAGCGGTAATGGTGCTGAAAAATCATTATGCGGAGCACTGCGGCGTCGTCATTTTCCAGAAATGATTTTACGGTTATAAAATTTCCTAAACTTTTACTCATTTTTTTGCCGTCTATCGTTAAAAACCCGGTATGCATCCATGTTTTGACGAATGGTTTCTTACCTGAAGCCGCTTCCTGTTGGGCAATTTCTGCTTCATGATGGGGAAATTTAAGGTCAATGCCGCCGCCGTGAATGTCATACTGCGGGCCGAAATAATGCTCGGTAATCGCCGTGTCTTCTATATGCCAACCCGGACGTCCCCAGCCAAGAGAAGTTTTCCATAACGGTTCTCCATCAATGGTAATGAAGGACTTTTTTGTCTTTGGCTCTATATTCGCAGACTTCCAGAGCGCGAAATCGCCCCTGTGCATTTTCTTAACACTCTCATCGATTCGCGATATTGCGTCATCCGCCTGTCCGGCGGTTCGTTTGGATAACTTGCCATAATCGGAAAATTTTGAGATATCGAAATAATAACCGTCATTTTCTATTTTATACGCGTATCCATTGTTGCAAAGTCTCTCTACCTGCTTGGCGATTTGCGGAATAAAGGCTGTTGCTTTGGCATATGTATCCACCGCGCTTACTCCGAGCGATTTCATATCGCGGACATATTCTCTAAAAAAAGAATCCGCCAATTTAATCGGGGTTTTTTTATCACGACGCGCCCTGGCGATTATTTTGTCGTCAATATCGGTGATATTTTGAAGATAATTAATTTCAAACCCTATCTGCCTTAAATATTTCGCAAAAAAGTCGAAAAAAATATAAGTTCGGGCATGTCCAATATGAGCATAATCATATACAGTCGGCCCGCAAACGAACATATTTATTTTTCTGTCGCTCAACACCCTGAAGTCTTCCGAAAGAGTGTCAAAAATCCTTATGCGCATATATAAATTCTAGAGCCAGCGTTTCTTTTTGAAAAATATGAGCATACAAACGACCGCGGTCGCCATCGCGCCGACGACGAGCCAGAAACCGGCTGGATTGTCGGTTAATGGAACGCCATCAATCCGCATCGCGAAAAGCGCGGCAATGAGCATCATTGGGAAAGTGGAAAAGGCAAGTATGGTGAACATTTTCATCACCTCGTTGTTTCTGACATTGAGCAGCTGATTGTTAGTCGCTTCAAAGTCCATTATGGCCTCGCGGTGGTATTCCAGACGCGCCAGGAGTTTCAGATATTTGCCGAGCAGGTCTTCCAGATAAATTTTGCTATGCGGCCCCCAGAAATTTTTTCCGCGTTCGATAAGCGAAGAAAAAAGATGCTGCTGCGGTTTCGCTATGAGCTGGTATTCGGAAAGGTCGCGTTTGATGTAGGATATTTTTTTAAGCAATTCGGTTTCGTTGCCTTTGAAAAGTTCCGTGCCGACGGATTCGGTTTTTTCCTGGATGTGATTCAGCTGGCGCTGGTTGAAATTGATGAGATGAGAAAGAAGGTTATAAGTTAATTCGAGTGTATTGGACGAGAATTTTTTGCCTGATTTTCCGCCGATGGTTCGACGCGGCTCACCATAAAATGTTTTTTTGAAATCGCCGAAAACGTTAGTGTCGTCATAACGTACGCTTATCACGTCCTTTTTGGTGACGATAAAATCTATTTCGGCCCGGCGCGATGTTTTTTCCGAAGCGTCATATATCGGAAAATGGTAAATAAGATAAAGATATCCGTCGGATGATTCGACTCTGCCGTGGACCGAATAGTTTTTAAGTTCGTCGATTACTATCGGATGAAGGCCGAATTTTTTCTGAAGCCATTCAAGGTCGTCTCCCGCCGGCTTGACCATGTCTATCCACTTTATTTTTCCGCCGATTATTTCCATTTCCATTTATTTTATATTAGTCGGCTTTTTAAGGCAATAATGCCGCAAAGGCCGCGGGGCTTGATTTTCACGAAAATTTCTTATAATCTCTAATGGTTCAACCCATTCGATAAACTCAGGGCAGGCAAGCTCACCACAAGCCGATATTTGATTATGCTCATAGAAAACAAAAATTCAAAAACAGCGCTACTCAACGTCATTAAAGACGAACTTTCCAATGTCCGGCTTCGCGAGGGCGAGATAGTCGAAGCCGAACTTATGCGCAAGACCCCAAGGGGAGTGTTTTTTGATTTGGGCAAGTTTGGGACGGGAATCGTTTACGGAATCGAATTGACTAATGCCCGCGAAATTCTGAAAAAACTCAACGTGGGAGAACGGATTTCCGCGCGCATAGAAGCAATCGACGGCGAAGGCGGATATGTCGAGCTTTCTCTGGCCGAAGCCAGCAAGCAAAAAGTATGGCAACAAGTCCAGGAACTTCAGGAAAGCGGAGAAATAGTCAAAGTTAAAATAACCGGCGCCAACCCGAGCGGCCTACTCGCCGACCTCCTCGGACTCAAGGCCTTTTTACCCACTTCACAGCTTTCTCCGGAGCATTATCCGAAAACCGCCGAAGGCGACCAGCAAAAAAGCGTTGACGCGCTGAAAGGTTTTACTGGACAGGAATTCGGGGTGAAAATAATCGCCGTCAATCCCAGAACGAATAAGCTGATTATTTCCGAAAGAGAAATGCTGACGGCCAACGTGAAAGAACTTCTTTCAGCGTATAAAGTCGGCCAGGACGTGGACGGATTGGTTTCGGGCATAGCCGATTTCGGGATTTTCGTGAGGTTCGTGGACAATCCGCAGATAGAAGGATTGGTTCATATTTCGGAACTTGACCACCGCATCATAGACAGCCCGAAAGAAATCGTCGCCATCGACCAGCCAGTCAAGGTAAAAATAATAGACATAAAAGAAGGACGGGTATTTTTATCCATAAAAGCCCTCAAAGAAGATCCATGGCAGAACGTTTCCGAACATTACAAGGCGGGTCAGGAAGTCAGCGGCAAGGTTTACAAATTCAATCCTTTCGGAGCGGTCATTGACCTGGAACGCGGCGTACAGGGACTTATTCACGTTTCGGAATTCGGCGGCATCGACGAAATGAAAAAAGCGCTGATTCCGAAAGAATCCAAGCAGTTTGTCATTGATTCCGTAAAGCCGGAAGAAAAAAGAATAATACTGAAGGTTAAAAAATAGCCTCGCAAGATTTTTATCCCGTCCATTGTATGAAAATCAAAGTTTTTACAGCCGGAGGCACAATAGACAAGGTTTATTCGGAAATTAAAGGAACCTTGAATTTTTCTTTTGGTAAACAAGCGGTCATAGAAATTAGCGAAGATAAGGTAGAGCTGAATTTTGATTATGACGTTGAGCGTCTACTTGCAAAGGACAGCCTTGAAATGACCGACGAGGACAGAGAGCTTATAAAAAAGGCGTGCCAAGGTGCGATAGCTGATAAAATATTAATTACGCACGGCACAGATACGATGATAGACACAGCTAGGGTTTTAAGCACTGTACCAGATAAATTAATTATTTTAACAGGAGCTTCCCAACCATACCGTTTTCGCGAATCCGATGCCGAATTTAATGTCGGTGTTGCCATAGGTGCTCTAAATTCTTTGAAGCAGGGCGTGTATATAGCTATGAACGGCAGAGTGTATGAATGGGACAAGTGCGAAAAACTTCCCGACGGCCGTTTTGTTGAAAAGCAATAATTTTATTTTTGGGCGGTTATAGTGTTTTAAATGAAAAACCGCTCGACTAAATACGTCATAGGCATAGATGAAGTCGGGCGCGGGGCGCTGGCTGGGCCGGTTGTCGTGGCGGCGGTTTGTTTTCCGGCGGGACTCAGAATATCGAATAAAAAGCTCGGCGTGCTCAAAGATTCCAAAAAACTTTCTCCGAAACTGCGGAAGACATGGTTTAAACATTTCAAATCCATTCCGGAAATTTCGTATAAAATCGGAAGGGTTTATCCGAGGGCTATTGAGAAAATAAACATATCAAAGGCGGCCAACCGGGCGGCAAGCCTCGCCGTTGGACGCCTTATGGAAGATTCGGGAATAGAAACGCGGAATTGTCTCATTCTTCTGGACGGCGGTCTTTTCATAAAAAACCAGAAGAAACTTAATGCCAAAACCGTTATTAAAGGAGACGAAAAAATAACCGCGATTAAAATAGCGTCCATAATAGCCAAAGTCCAGAGGGACAGATACATGGAAAAACTTTCAAAAAAGCATCCTCGGTATGGACTTGAGGCGCATAAGGGGTATGGAACAAAACGCCACCTCAAAGCAATCAGGAGACATGGCCCGAGCAAGGTGCATAGATTGACGTTTCTTAGACCCCGCCCGCGGCGGGGTTAATGTTGATTTATTTTGAAATTAGAGCTATCATTTAACTGCAAATCGGCAATCCCGCCGTTGGCGGGATGTGAGATTTTGTAAGTTTCGTAAACTCAACAACAAAATCTAACATGGGAGGCGTACCAGTAAAACATCACAGTAAAGGCAAGGTCGGGCGGAGGCGCTCGCATTTGGCTTTGAAAAAGGTCAATCTTTTGGTTTGTAAAAATTGCAGCGGCCCGAAAATGCCTCACCGTCTTTGCGCCCAGTGCGGAAAGAAGTAGAAATCAGAAAGTAGAAAATAGTAAGTAGAAATTTAAAAATAAAAATAAATCCCGTTATGAATATTAATCCCTTCTTCTATTTTCTATTTTCTAAGTTCTAGATTCTGCTTGTATTATGGCAACCCGGCACCTTGTAAGAAGCGTTATTCTTCAATCCCTCTACGAATGGGATTTTTATCATCGCAAAAAAGACGTTACCGAAATTTTGGAGCGCAATTTGAAGGAATTCGCTCCGGGCATAGACGAGCCGGATTTTGCTTGGCGGATATTGAAGGGAATCATCGAGCATTTGCCGGACATAGACAAAATAATCGAAAAAGCCGCGCCGGAATGGCCGCTCGATAAAATAGCGATGGTTGAAAGAAACGTGCTCCGGATAGGCCTGTACGAGCTTTTATACGCCGACAAGGAAGAAGTTCCGCCGAAAGTGGCGATAAACGAAGCCATTGAAGTCGTCAAAAACTATGGCGGCCCCAATTCCGTTAAATTCATAAACGGAGTTCTCGGCACGGTTTACAGGGAGATGGAAAAAAACGCAGGAAGAAATCCGGAGGAAAAGCCGGAGAAAAAAGAAAAGTAATTGTATCGATACGAATATACCAATCTACTAATAATACTAATGACTAAATTCGTATATTGGCATCGATACTTTTACAATAAATAAAATATGAACAATATAATTTCAGGAGAACTGGAAAAGATAATCGGCTTCGATTTCAAAAACAGAGACCTTCTTACAGAAGCTCTGACGCACCGCTCGTATCTCAATGAAAATCCAAAATGGCATTTGCCGAACAACGAGCGGCTGGAATATCTCGGCGACGCCGTTTTGGAACTTATCGTAAGCGAATCGCTTTTCAAAGAATATCCCGAAGCCCCCGAAGGGAAAATGACCGTTTTGCGCGCGGCATTGGTTAATTATCAGATGCTCGCCAAAATCGGCGGCGAATTGCGCCTGGAAGATTTTATTTTGATGTCGAAAGGGGAAAAAGGCGGTTCAGCCAAAGCCAAGGAAGTGATTATAGCCAACGCCATGGAAGCGCTGGTCGGCGCCATGTATCTCGAAGGGGGAATGGCGGCCACAGAAAATTTTATAAACAAATTCGTCCTTTTACATCTTAAGGAAGTTTTGGAAAACAAGAGTTATAAGGACGCAAAAAGCGAATTGCAGGAATTGATTCAGGAAAAAATAAAGGTAACGCCGTCTTACCGCGTGCTCGAGGAAACAGGGCCGGCGCACGAACGGCAATTCAAAATAGGAGTTTATTTCGGAGAACAATTAATGGCCGAAGGCAGGGGTGCCTCGAAACAGGAAGGCGAATTGGAAGCCGCCAAAGAAGCGCTTAAGGAATTTAAATGACAAATTTCTAATTGACCTAATTTCTAATCAATTCCCAATGACTAATTTAAAAATTGGAGCTTGAAGTTTGTTTAGAAATTAGAAATTCGGATTTAGAAATTTTTTATCATTATGCCTCACCTTTTAAAACGCCTCGAACTTAATGGTTTTAAATCGTTCGCGCAGAAAACTTCTATCGAATTTCCGACCGGAATAACCGCGATAGTCGGGCCGAACGGTTCCGGCAAATCAAACGTCATCGACGCAGTCCGCTGGCTTTTAGGCGAAAGGGAATCAAAAAACCTCCGCGGAGCCAAAGCCGAAGACCTCATATTCGCCGGGACTCCGAAGCGGGCTCGGGTCGGACAGGCGCAGGCGTCGCTTTATTTCGAAAACGAAAACAATTTCTTTCCGGAAGAATTCTCGGAAATAGTCGTTTCCCGCCAGGTCAGCCGCGACGGGGACAACAAATTTTTTATAAACAAAGCGGAAGTCCGGCTTAAAGACCTGATAGATTTTTTTGCCAAAGCGCGGCTCGGCACAAAGGGGCTTGTCGTAATCAGCCAGGGCAACAGCGATGTTTTTATACAGTCTTCTCCGGTAACGAGAAGGGAAATGCTTGAAGAAATGCTCGGACTCCGCGAGTATCAGCTTAAAAAGAACACCGCAGAACGCCGCCTCAAAAACACGCAAATAAACATAGACAAGGTTGAAGCCCTTATGAAAGAACTTGCTCCGCATCTGCGCTCCCTGAAAAGACAGACTGGCCGCTGGGAAAAGCGTTCATCCTTGGAACAGGAGCTCCGCGAGTCGGAAAACGGATTTTTCGGAAGCCAGCTCCGCGAACTGAACGAAAAAATCTCGGGAATGGACAAGGAAATCGCGACTCACAAGAACGAACTCGAAATTTTGAAAAAAGAAAGAGAATCCGCGGAAAATAATTTGAAGAAAGTAGAAGCAGGACAGCCGAAAGAACGCCAGGAACTTACCGAAATAAAAAAGAAAACACAGCTTCTTATTGAGAAAAAAAGCGAACTTCAGAAAGAACTCGGGCGTTTGGAAGCGCAACTCGAAATGGAACAATCCGCCTCGGAAGAAGTTTCCGTTCCTTCAGCCAAACTGCTTCAGCTCGTTAAAAAAATCAGAAATGAGCTTTCCAACGCCATGGAAACAAGCGACTTCAGGGAACTCCGCAAGGCGATATCTTCGGCTTTGGCGGAAATAGGCGCAATTTTGGATAGCGGTTCAGTTCCTGCCGCCGCAGGCGACGCAAAAAAACAGCAAGATTCCAATCTTAAAAGCAAGCTCGAAGAACTCAACAAAAAACTTTCGGAACTGGACGGAGAAATTTCAAAACACAGGGAAGAAGAAAGCTCACTCGAAAAACACCAGGAGGATTTTTACGGCGAATTCAAAAAAGCCGTTTCCATGGTGGAAGCCGCCAAGGACAAAATAGAAAAATGGGAATCTAGGAACCAGGAACGGCTTTTCGAAAAAGAAAGATTGCATCTTCGGCTTTCGGAATTGGAACGGCAGATTTCGCAGACCGGGAGAAGGACCAGCGAGTTTGAAAGTTATAAAGTTCATAATGTTGAAAGTATTGAGGACTTTAACTTGCTCGAACGCCGCATTTTCAAGTTGCGCGGCGATTTGGCAAGTATCGGCGAAGTGGACGAGGCGCTTATCAAGGAGGCGCGGGAAACGGAAACACGCTACGATTTTTTGGAACGCGAATCCGGCGATTTGGAAAAAGCGCGCAACGATTTGAAGCAAATGATAGGGGAGTTGAACCAGAAAATAAAAACCGAATTCAAAGAATCTTTGGATAAGATAAACAAAGAATTCGATACGTTTTTCAAGCTGATGTTTGACGGCGGCAAGGCGCAACTTAAACTTGTGCGACAAGAAACAAAAAGCAAGCAACAAGCAATAAACAATAAGCAACAAGGCAAAAATACCGACGAACTCAAAGAAGAAATTGCCGTTGAAACAGCAAATGGCGAAGAGGAGGAGGAAAAAGAGCCGGAAGAAGGATTGGAAATAAGTTTTAGTTTGCCGAGGAAAAAATTGAGCTCGCTTGAAACGCTTTCAGGCGGAGAAAGAAGTTTGGTCGGAATCGCGGCGCTGTTCGCAATGATTTCGGTCAGCCCGCCGCCATTCCTGGTTTTGGATGAAATTGACGCGGCATTGGATGCCAGAAATTCCCGCCGTTTTTCCGAAATGTTGGAAGAATTTTCCAAAAAAACGCAGTTCGTCATCGTCACCCACAACCGCGCAGTAATGGAATCAGCGGATATCCTTTACGGCGTAACGCTCGCCGAAGACGGCACTTCTAAGATACTTTCGTTGAAGTTGGAGTAAAAAATTGTTGAATTTGCTCATAGTAGATAGCTTGAGATAAGCCATTCCTTTTAAAAGGAGTCTAAAAAGAGAATATGAAAATAAATATAGAAAAGTGCCTAAAGTTTTTTGACGAGCGACATCTCAAATATCAGAGTCATACGAATGCGATTATTAGTATGATTGGAGAAGAAATCGCTTCCAAATCTCTTTTATCTTATATGTTGTCACGCAAGAGACGATTAGAAGTTGTAGATGGTAAATTTCAAGCAGTTAAATCTCGCAATGGCGTAGGACCAAGATTAGATAAATGGTTTATTGAGCGAAATAGAAAAACTCTGTATCAATGTGAGATTAAAAACTGGTGTGCATTTTCTACAGTCGGAGTTGATGTGCTGAAAGAGGGAGTTGGAAAAGCCGCCAATGGTTATTGGGATAAACTATTAATTGAATTAAGGAAATTTGATGGTCAAAAGAAATATGGAAAAACAAGTAAGGTGTTGGTAGAAATGAAAAAATTAGAAAAATACCAAAACTTTAAGCTAGAACCGATTCTTATTTTGTGGTGGCCGATTTCTCGAAATAATGAATTAAAACCATTCTTTTCTGTTAATGTGAATAAGCTAAGTATAAGATTCAAAACAAAATTTAAAAAGCTACATATCTTTTCTGTATCGCTATATTTTCGTAAATTATTAAATGAGAGAAAAAATCTTAATCTAGATATGCCCAATTCGCAATATAGAATTAAAATATTAAAAAGTCTCGGCATTTTATAGAGTATGGCAGTTAATTTTATTGATTCAGGGGCATGTGAAATTGACGGCGAAAAGATGTTTTATTTTAGAGAGCCGCGTGCTTTGATAAATAAAATTTTAGAAACTGTTTCAACAGTTGGGGCCGAGAAATTTTTTTCAAGCCCTAATGAAGATATAAAAAAAGTTAGAGAAAGTATGGCCGAGTGCTTTTTTACCTTGGCTCTTAAAAGGGATGATGGGAGGGATCAATTTTTGATGCAACCAAAAGAAGATCCTCCAGACTTTGTTTTAATGACAGTGCAAGATAAACCAATATCCATAACATTGGACGACTTTGAGTTGGTCGAAATAACTGCGCGTTGTCGGTCGTTTGATGAGATGGAAAATATTGTGCAGAGGAAGGTTAATAAGGGATATTCTGGAAATTATAATTTACTAATCTTTATAAATAATGAAAAGAGTAGAGAGTGGAGTAATCTACTCTACAAACAATTGGGAAACTATCATCCATTCAAAACAGTATGGACGGTCCACTTGCTTTGGTACAAGGATAAAAAAGATCTATTCGGGGCTGTAGTAAACCGACTACGGCCATATCCACCACGGCATATTGAGGCTCCCATAGACGGTAGCGAATTATACAAGCCCCAACCCGTACCAAACTTCATGGAAGAGATAAAAAGAGAAGGTAAAACATTTCTCAGTTTCAAGCCAGATTTTGTCAAAGGATTAACAAAAGAACTAAGAAAAATTAACCTTAATAGATTACAAGCAAAAAATAGAGATGGAGAAAAAGGCTTATCGTAATTTAGTAATTGTCCTAAATATTTAATGCCCTTTGATCATCAAACTGTTCCCGACGACGTTCGCGCATACCAGTGGATTGGAAATGCTATACTTTTATTGGAATGGCAAAAAGATATCGCCGACAGAGAGATAGTTTTGAAGATATACTCCTAGACCTTTTAAGGCCTTTTATTGTTATTTTGGTTTTTGTGTTAGGAGGTTGGATACTAACTCATCAAGAGCAGGCAAAACTTTATGGAATAATTGCCATTATCGTTGTCATAGCGGTAGTAATACTTTATTTTGTTCTAAAAAGAAGGCGAGATGTGAGTTTTGGTTTTGATGATGAGGAAGTATTGTACATGCTTAAGGGCATGTCACCTCAGCAGGATGTAATTGCACACAAGGATGGCAAAAAATATTATATACAGTGCAAGAAATTTATGACGCGAGAAGTAACACCTCATGATGTGCGAGATTTTCTTGGTGCAATTACTAATGTAAACAACCCCGCTGAAAAAGGATTTTTCGTAACAACAGGTAATTTCACGCTGATGGCGGAAAAAGCAGCGGAGGGAAATCCAAGAATAGAGCTTATCGATGGCGTAAAACTAGTGGAATATTATAAATTGGCTTATGAAAAGACTATTCCAGAGACTGAATCTATTCAGCGGCCGGAACCGCCCCAAAATTAGATCAATATTTAATTCTTTTTATCCTCAAACTGTTTCCGACGACATTAACACCAGAAATTACAATTACTATGAAAGACAGAAATAAAGCCGTACCAGCATCATATCTCATACTGAAAAAGAGAGATACAATTCTTCTTAGTCGCAGGATTAATACAGGGTACTACGATGGATGGTATTCGCTTCCGTCTGGCCACATTGAGGCAGGGGAGCTTCCACTAGATTGCCTCGCGCGCGAAGCGACAGAAGAAATAGGAATATCTTTTGACAGGAAAGATGCAAAGTTTGTGAATGCGATGTATCGAACCAAACACGATGAAACCGGCGATCGTGCAGATTATTTTTTTGTACTCGATAAATGGATAGGAGAACCAAAAAATATGGAGCTCGACAAATGCGACGAATTAAAATGGTTTTCTCTTAATAATCTGCCGGAGAACCTTATGCATCACGTTAAACTTGCCCTTGATTTATACCAAAAGGGTATCCACTATTCCGAATTGCCATTTAACGAGAAGTTTCTAAATCCAAACAGTAGGAATTAAAACGATTATAGCTTACACGTTTGAAGCCGCCATGGCTGTTATCTCTTCTTTTGATAACCAACACCAACGATTGTATGAAGCTTTGCTTCATCAATCGGTTCACTCGGCAAAAATAAAAGCAAAAATTGCTTTTACACTTGCCTCGCTGCCGATTGTAGCTTAATAAGCTACAAAGAAAATTGGATTAATGCTCATAAATAGCGACAAAAAACGGCTGTGGATAAGTGTTGACTTTTAACAAGCGCTTGTTACAATGAACATACTAAACGTGAGGGGCATCCTATATGGGTGCCCCTCGTTTTTATTCCATTTTCAGCAGGTATTTTAGATATTCAAAATCTCTGAAATTGCTTCCCGCGAATTGTTTTATTTCCTTTGCAGTCCGTTTGCCTCTGCCCAAGATAATTATTTCTTTTCCGCCGTCTTTTAGATATTTCAAAACCGGCAAAAAATCGCCATCTCCGGAAAGGATAACCGCTTTTTCAAAATTATCTTTCTCTTTCATCAAATGAAAGGCCATATCAACATCACAGTTAGCTTTTCGTTTGGTAGTTCCGTCATTTTGGTCATATAGTTTTACCGGCTTAAGGAATAACTTATAGCCAAATTTATCAAGCTTCAGATAAAACCTTATCCTCTGAAGATGCCGTCCAATAAGCAATATTTCTGCTTCGCTAAGTTGTTTACTTTTATTCTCTAATAAATCGAGTAGATGTTTTTCCAAATCTTTTATTGGGACGGTCTCGCAAACTTGATAATCATAATTGAAATCGTGTATCTCAACGCCTCCAAAATAAAAAACCACACTCACTCCGTATTTCTTCCGCAAATATCCCAACAGTTTTTGATAATCTATCTTCCATCCCAGACTTTTCTCGCCGCCATAAAAGAGATTTGAGGCATCCACGAATGCGAAACTTTTCATATCAAATAAATTATAACAGCAACCTGCAGATTTTACACAGTATAAATGTCCTAATACTTAACCCGCTTAATCCTCAAACTGTTTCCTACGACCCTTCAATTCGATTCAGGGCAGGCCCGTTCGATGGATTCGACCCTTCGATAAACTCCCGCCTTCATTAAAATTTCGGCGGGCAAGGCAGGGTAAACGCTTACGCTTGAAGCCGCCATTGTACAAAAAAGCCCTCCGACGGCCGTCGGAGGGCTTTTTGATATCAACACTCTTACTTTATTTATTAATCAGGCTGTAATTGTGCATCCAAACCATATAGGCGCCAAAAATCCAGGCGAACACGAACATATAGACGGCTCCCAGAATGAAGCTTCCAAAGTCCAGCCAGACGAATCCGGGCAGGGTTTCAAAAAGCGTGTGATGAAGTTCAATCGCCCGACTTGAACGCCAGGGGAGCAGGCCGCCGATAAGACAAAGAACATAGACAATTTCGCCTCCCAAGACACACAGCCAGCCGTATCGTTTTAGGGAAAGCATGTGAATTTATGATTATAATTTCCGACCTTTCAATAACATGGCGTTTATGGCGACAATCACGGTGCTTAGCGACATAAAAACCGCTCCGATGGCCGGAGAAAGAAGTATGCCGCGCGAAGCAAGGATGCCGGCGGCAAGCGGAATCGCCACGACATTGTAACCCGCCGCCCAGAAAAGATTTTGAATCATTTTTGTGTATGTGAATCGCGAAAGAGCGATGATTTTAGGAATATCGCGCGGGTCGTTCCTTACGAGAATTATGCCTGCGGATTCAATCGCAACATTCGTTCCGGCGCCAATGGCAATTCCAATATCTGCCTGCGTAAGCGCCGGAGCGTCGTTGATGCCGTCGCCGACCATGGCAACGCGCCGTCCTCCGGACTGGAGTAATTTTATTTTCTCCGACTTTTTGTCCGGCAGAGTGCGCGCGAAGTATTCGTCGATTCCAAGCTCGCCTGCAACCCATGCCGCAACATCTTCGGAGTCTCCCGTCACCATAGCCACCTTGATGCCCATTGTCTTGAGGATTTTTATCGCCTCGCGCGATTCTTCCCGAATAATGTCAGCCAAAGCTAAGATGCCGATAAGTGCGCCGTCGCGCAGCACGTAAATAATCGTTTTTCCTTTTTTATGTTCTTCGGCAACGCCGGCGGGAAACGAAACATTCTTTCCTTCAACGACTGCGGCCCCTCCGATTGTGACAAGCGTTCCATTGATTTTCGCCTGTGAACCCTTGCCTGGAATACGGGAAAAATCTTTAATTTCGGCGAGCGGAATATTGCGTTCTCGCGCGTGCGCCACAATCGCTTTGGCGATAGGATGTTCGGAGTAAGCGTCAACGGAAGCGGCAAGATGCACGACCTCGCGCGCGTCAATCGGCTTGCCCTCCATAGCTTCAGCGGCGTAGGGCCACACATTCGTCACTCCGTATTCTCCCTTTGTCAGAGTGCCTGTTTTGTCAAAAAGCACCACGTCGACGTTGCGCGCGGCTTCAAGCGCCAAACGCTGCTTGATAAGAAATCCGTTCCGCGCGGCCTTCGTGGTTGAGATGGAAGCGACAAGCGGCACAGCAAGCCCCAAAGCGTGAGGACAGGCGATAACGAGAACGGCAACGAGCCGTTCCACGGCGAACGCCGTGCCTCCGCCGGCTAAAATCCAGGCGATGAAAGTTGTTGTTCCCGTGGCAACCGCCACGATGGTCAGATAAAACGCCGCGCGGTCGGAAAGGATTTGTAGGCGAGATTTGGATGATTGCGCCTCCGCGACAAGCCGCATCACTCCCGCCAGAAACGTATGCTCGCCGATTTTTGTGACCTTTAATTTGAGCGTCCCGTCTCCGTTTATAGTTCCTGCAATAACTTCGCTTCCTGTATTTTTTGAAACGGGTTTCGATTCTCCGGTTGCGATTGATTCATCCACCGATGAATCTCCTTCAGTTACTTCGCCGTCGGCGGCGATTTTGCCGCCGGGCCTCACCAGAATAATGTCTCCTTCGCGAAGCTCAGCGAGCGGAATAATTTTTGTCAGAGTCCCACTCATCACTTCGGCTGTGTCCGGCAAAAGTTTTGAAATTTCTTTAAGAGCGCTTTGCGCGCCGGAAACCGCGCTCATCTCAATCCAATGACCGAGAAGCATGATGGTAATTAAGGTCGTGAGTTCCCAGAAGAGGTTGTCGGGACGTCCCGCAAGCACGGCATATACGCTCCAGGCGTACGCGGTCGTGATTGCGATGGCTATCAAGGTCATCATACCCGGTAGGCGAGCATCAAGTTCCCGCTTCGCGCCAGCCAAAAATATCCAGCCGCCGTAGAAGAAAACGATTGAACCCAAAACAAACTGAATATAAGTTGAGCCCGGAAATACCGGCGCCGTCCAGTTGAAAACGGACAACATAAAGTCCGAATAGAGGACAATCGGAATGCTTAAAATTAAGCTTATCCAAAACTTTCTTTTGAAGATATTCACATTATGGCCTTCGTGCTTGTTGAATGACGCCGCGTGACCGCCGTGGTTGACTTCGTGGCCGACCGTTTTTTTTGATTTTAACGGAATCAGATTCATGCCGCATTCCGGACATATGCCGGACCTGTCAGAAACAACTTCAGGATGCATCGGGCAGGTGTATTTAATTTCTTCTTTTTCATTCATTGTATGGTTATTGTGTTCCATGATATTTTTAAATCTTTATTATCTTGCAAGCGGCTCCGGGGACTTATTTTTGTTTGCGTCAATGAAATTAGTGATTTTAGCCTCATCGAAATTATCCAGTTTTTCAAGCCGTCCCCACGAAGCTACGGCAATCATAGAATCGTTTTTGGCTCGCGGAACAACTACAACGGATCCCCGATAATTGTTGCCTATTGATTCCAATTTAACTTTTATTGTCGGGTCAATATCGGGTTTGTAGGAAATCCAAATACCGCCGTGCTCCAGATTGTGTATTATTTGCTCATCGGGTAACTCGATTTGATAAACGCCCCAATTCACGGGTTGCGCGTAGTGCGGACCCGATGTGGGAGGATTAGAACTGTATTCCAGATGATTTGCCCCAACAGCAATGTGTTCTTGACCTTGAATAGCGAATGCTTCTCCCGGCCGTGATTGCTGACCTTGGCGCGCAAGAAAAACCAATCCATAACCAACAACAATTACCGAAACAACGACAATAGCCCATTTCAAAATCCTTTTTAATTTTTGGTTTTGCTCATTCTGTCTTCGAGCATCGTTCTTTTCTTGCCGTTTTAACGCTTCGCGCTCGGCTTTGGCGGACATCGTTCCATTTGGCAATGTAATCGCGTATTTTATTATATCCAGGTTGCAACTTTTATGTTCCTTGCACCATGCTTGGCATTTTTCCGCGAATTCTTTGCTCCCATAAAAAAGAGCGCATTCCTCGCACTGGTAATATTGTTTATTATGGCGTGAAATTATCTTTGTCATAATTATTTGCGATTAGTGGCTAAGTTTCGCGGACGGCTTTGTTGCTTGGTCGACGACCCTTTTTAATTTTTCTTCCACTATCTTTGCAATGTCGGCCAGAGACGGGTTTTCAACCATTTCCATCGCAACAGTGGGCAATATTGCCGACACAAATGTCTTTCCGTTTTCTTCGTAGACAATTACATTGCAGGGCAGGAGCAACCCTATGTCTTTTTCCGCTTGCAGCGCCCTTAAAGCGAACGGCGGGTTGCAAGCGCCGAGGATAAGATAGTTATCGTAATCAACATCAAGCTTTTTCTTTAGCGTCGCCTTTACGTCTATTTCCGTTAGTACGCCGAATCCTTCCTTGGCTAGTTCAGCTTTTGTTTTAAGAACTGCCTCCGTAAAAGGGAGTGACACTTCTTTTTTGTAGCCGTATTTCATTGGTTTATTGTTTTTATTGAACGCCGCAGCCGCCCGACGATTTGTTTTCCACGGGAGCTATCTGCGTAAGAATCCGCTGATATCCCTGGGCGCTGGAGTAGTTTGCTCCGAGAACATCTTTCGGATTAACAGAATCCCAATCAACCCCTTTGCTTTGGAAATACCGCGCAATCGTTAAGTAGGTGTCCGGAAACCAGTAGGAATTAACCGCAAGCGCGATTTTGTACATCTGGTCCTCGGTCGCGCCCTGCGATGCCATTAGTTCAAGGAGGCCCAGCATTGCCATTCCGTGGTTGCAATCCGGGAAATAGACCGAATTCCCGCAACATGGCCGGTAGATGTTTTTGGAAACGTTTTCTACAAGCGCCTGTTGTTCCGCCGTGAGCGTTACCAATTGATGCGCGCTGTAATGGCTCATTGGATCGCCTACAGCAATCGTCCAGCCGCCAGTCGATGCGAAATTTTCAATTCCGCCGTATCTTGGGTCGGCCATCGGCCCGTTTTCCAGAATCGGATTTTTATTCGCGAGGCCGAATGCCCAGAGAAGATTGAGAATTTCTCCGGAGTTCTGTGAAGTCATGGTAATTGAGCCGTTATCCGATTTTTGAATGAGCGCTTTCATCTCGGCTCCCATGCCGCCCCGACCCGCGTATATCTCTTCAAGTTTTTGGTAATCTATCGTCCCGTTTTTCACCATTTGCGCGCCGATGTCGCCCCATTCAATTGGAAGCGCGACTCCTGCTGACGGTATTATTTTTTCTTCAAGTGCGCTTGCCGCAGTTTGACTTTTTATTTGAGGCCGAGCCTTCAAGCCGGTTGTATAAGTCCATGTTCCGGCAAGAATTAACGCCGACAACAAAATGCTTATCGGGAGAAGATTGTCTTTCTTTTGTTTCTCCGAATCGGTTCCGGTTGAGTCCTGATTTTGAATTTTATCGTTCATAGGATTTTTATTCGTCGCAGCAATCGGCCAGTTTATTCACCAGGTCCTCAAGTGTCGAACTGCCTGTTGCCGCTTCTTTTACGTTTTGACCTTTTATTAATTTAAGCTTTAATGCCCAAAAGATGGAATAGACCTTGTAGGCATTCTCGAACGTTTGTTTTGCTTTGTCTTTTTTCCCTTCGGAGTGCAATTTGTTGCCAACCTCAATGAGGCGCATTGTGGTGGCCAAAAGATGTTTGGATATGCACCAAGTTTCTCCTTCGTGGTTCGGCATAAGCTGTTCCAGAAGTTTCTTGCGTATTTCTCGGATTTCGAGCGAAGTGTCGAAATATTCGTCTTTTTTGGTTTTCACGCCGGTAAAGAAGAAGTGTTCTTCCAAACTGATGAGATTCATTACGGCCAAGCTAAGGTCTTCGGCCGTGGACAAATCAACTCCAGCTTTTTCTTTAAGGGCGTCTATTTTGGCGAGAAATTCGTCCATCGTTAATGGTTTGTTGTTCACCCCGTTAGAAGTTTTCATAATTATTTTTTTTGATTAATGGTTGATGTTGATGATGACGACCTTCATGTTCTCCTTACCCGCCAGTGTTCATTGAACTTCTAACGGGGTTCATGTTTTTACCCCGTAGGAAATTAAATATTTTCCGTTGATATTGATTTCGACGTTGAATTAGATTGAGTCATTTTATGTTTGGTGTCCCGCGTACTTTGGCTCGAAAATATTTATATATTTTCTCACCATTTCCTACGGGGTTTAGATGAAGAAAATTAATGTTCCGAGAGCTATCATTGCCAATCCTGCCCAGAATCTTAGTCCTTTCAAATTCGTCTTTTTCCACTCCTGCACTTTATCAACTGTTATCTTATCGGCGGCTATCAGGAGCACCGCTATGAGCGGCAGTGAAAGAATAAGGTTGTAGAGAAGCAGATAACCGAAACCGGCAAAGTACGTTACCTGGTCGCGAAGCAGTCCGATTACCATCAGGTACGGGCCGCCCATGCATGGGAACTGGCAGATGCCGACCAAAAGTCCCAGCCCGAACGCCGCCGGAAACGACGCCTTTTCCATCAACCTACCCATTGCGGTATGGGAAACCGACGGAATTTTGAGTTTGACCGAAAATCTCGGGAAGAATTCGTTAATGAGGTTTATTACCCCGAAAGCGATGAGTATCGTCGCGCCGAGTTTGCCCATGAAATGCGGCGTGTTGAACAAATGCAGCACCTGCAGAATGCCGAGCCCTATCAGAAAGTAAGCGGCGAAAATTCCGGCGATGTATATGCCTCCGATTTGAAGGATTTTACTTCTCGTCATCTGCATTCCGAAAAGGAACGCGATTGTGATGAGAAGAATCGAGAACGAACAGGGATGAACGCTGTCAAGAAGCGCCGCGACGAGAACGAGCGGCAAGAGCCAGGAGCCCTTGTTGCTCACTTCCCAGAGAAAAGAACTTACCCATGGCGAGTTCTGGAGGAAAATGATTCCCATGAAAATCGCGACGACAATTGATGTTACGATTAATATTCTTTTCATTGAGCGTTATGGAGTTACGACTGCTTTGATTTCCAATTGAAGCGTTCCTCCGTTCGCGTCGGTGAGATTTACAAATCTGTCTACGAAACCGACTCCAGCCGGACCGTGGGCGTTGGGGTCGTAGACGACGTCGACACTTCTTGTTTCCCCGGCCTTTATAAGCATGTTTGCTTTCGGTAAATAACCCATACCGACCATCCCGAATGGTCCTATCTTTGAATTTCCTTCAACGATATACGCGGCAGTGCACATACAGGAGGTCACAAGATCGCTCACGATAATGTCTTTATCGGTCGGATTGGTTACGGCAAACGTATGGCTTACATTGCCTTTTGCCATTGAGATGGTTCCGAAGTCATACAATTTTTCCAATGCGATGAGCGCGGTTTCCGTTCCTGATTGTTGCTGAAGGGGATGAATGGTATTAGCGGAACTATTAATGCTATTTTGAGCTCCCCACCACATAAGCCCGAGCAGGCCTATGGAAGTAAGAGAAATGATTGTTATTGTTTTTTTCATGTTTACAGATTATTTGTTTTTATTTTTACGAAGAAAAACCCGCGTTTGAGCGGTTTACCCCGTAGGAAATTGCCAGAAAAGCGTTATGCGTGCAGAAACTAGGATATTCACTAAGAACGATGTTTTCTCTGCACTTTTTGATTATATCTACTTTGACGACAAACGCTTTATTTCCTACGGGGTTTGATGCTGCGAAGAAAGGCGGCGTAAGTTTGACGCCCTATGTCTTCGCAGCAGAAAATTCCCACGGGTCGCGTTTTTCCAAAACAGAAAGCCAATCAAGCAACTTTTGCGTTGAAGCAATCGGCTGATTTTCATCGGCAGAGCCGGCGTAGGCAAAAAAACTTTTTTGCGGCGGCTCCGAGGCGGCGTAAATAAATAAGGCGAAAAGTATGCTTGCAGTCAAAATAAGGAAAATAAAGGGTAATATAGAAATGCCCGTTGAAATGCCGATAATCGTTCTGATATGAGAAATCGCGAATTCAAAGGGGTTCATAATGTTCGCGCAGCCATTGTTAGTTAAAGCAGAAATCGGGCACTTGATATGATTGCTGGAATTGTGAGAAATCATAAAACCGCCCAAAATAATTGTAGTAATGGTTACCGATATTAAAATGATTACCAGCGCCGATTTCATAGTTTTATTCCAGGCCTTTTTTCTTTTCCTCGAATTCTTTTCTGTTGATTTCGCCTTTGGCGTATCTTTCCTTAAGTATATCAAGCGGCGAATTTTTTCCAAGATGATGCCTTGCGCCGTTCCATGAATTTCCCTGAATAAGGGCAATAATGCCGACAATGACGAATAACCAGAAAACAATCATAAAGACCGATCCCCAAACTCCCATTCCCATATATCCACATTCCGAGCCGTAGCCATAATATCCCATCATGTTATTGATCAAATAATATCATATGTCCGCGGCCGTTGACAAATTTTCCTGGTTTGCTAACATAATGGAAATCCAAAGACAATGGGTATCCTGAGCTTGTCGAGGGAATAAACCCCATTGAGGACCATATGCTATTCGCCATTTACGATAAGCATGGCGTCGGCGGTCATTGGATTGACCGTTTTTTTATTTCCCGTTGTAGCCCACAAGCGAAGCGAGTGGATGCTACAACGAGCACTCCGACCGCGGTCGGAGTGCTGAATTTGTTAGTTTCGCTTCGCTCAAATCAAATTCGCATGAAAACTAAAGCGCAAAAAGGAGAAGAACTTAAGGCAGGCAAGAAGCTTTTGGAAAAAAGCCAGGTTTTGATTTTTACCGATTTTTCCAGAGTCGGAACTGCGAACATAAGAAAGCTCCGCCAGCAGCTTAAAGAAGTCGGGGCTAAATATTTCGTAATCAAAAAGAGGCTCTTATCCATTCTTTTTAAAGAGCAAGGGATAGAAGTGGACACTAAGGCCCTTGGTACTCAGCTTGGAACTATTTTTTCGGAGAGCGACATCGAAAAGTCCAGTTCTCCGGTTTATAAGTTTTTTTACGGGCTGGGCGGGGATTCCAAAGCGGCACGTCAGGAAAGCGTCAAAAAAATTCTCGGCGCCTACGACCTCAAAAAGAAAAATTTCATCGAAAGCAAAGATGTCGTTTTCATCGGTCAGTTGCCATCCCGCGAAGTTCTTTTGGGCCAGTTGTTCGGAATGATTGCCGCCCCAATAAGTTCTTTGCTTTACATTCTTAAGGAAAAATCAACCCGTTCGACAGATTCGGCAAGCTCACTGCAGGCAGGCTCAGGGTTGTCCTGAGTTTAATCGAAGGACAAAACAAACGGTCGAAACCAAATAAAATAATACAAGTAAAAATTCGTACATTCGTACAAATTCGTATTTCGTAAAACCATGGAAAAACACAAAGACCTTATTTCAAAAATCGAATCTTTGACCGCCCTTGAATTGGCGGAACTTGTCAAAGCTCTCGAGGAAAAATTCGGAATCTCCGCCGCCGCGCCGGTTGCCGCCGCTTCGGCGGGCTCAGCGCAAGCGGAAGAAAAGACGTCTTTCAACGTTCTTTTGAAATCGTCCGGCGAACAGAAAATAAATGTCATCAAGGTAATCAGGGAAGCTACTGGCCTCGGCCTGAAGGAATCCAAGGACATCGCCGATGCCGCTCCGAAGATGCTCAAAGAAGGACTGAAGAAAGAGGAAGCCGAAGAACTGAAAAAGAAAATCGAAGGAGCGGGAGGACAGGCGGAAATACAATAAGAAATTTTACTGGTTGCAATGAAAATAAATCTTCACTGGCAAATGTAAACCAGCAATTGAGTAAACTAAGTAATTGGGTTATTGAGTATTGAGTAATGTAAAATAGTGCTACTACGCGTAGTAGCACTATTTTATTTTTATAACGGAAAAAGACACTTACCCGATTCTTAATTGTCTAATCAGTCGTTGTAGCTAAAAAGGGAACAATCCTCATATGGCTTAATTGCTTAAATTGCGGCAATCAATAACTTAATTTCTGCAAATATCCGGATTCCATAAACCTTTTTTGGCGGTCTGGGCTTTGTTTTGAGCGGCTTTGAATTCGCTCTGATATTTGTACGGCAGGCCTGCCTGCGCAGGCGGGCGATATGTGTATTCGTAAGCGTAGCCCTCTTCAATCATCAGTTTGTTGAAATTCGTACCGCTTGCGAGGAAAACATAAGCGAGCAGGCGGTTGTATTTGTCGTAATCGCCCTGCGTCGGGTCTTTTTCCAGATATATATTTTGCCCACCGAGCAATTTTTCTGCTTCTTCTTTTGCTTTCTGCGCGAGGCAGGCGACACGCGCCCGCTTGTCATTCGGTTCAGGAGAATTGATGCCTATCAGGCGTATATGTATTGGCTGGCCGTTAACTTCTGCGACAATTGTGTCGCCGTCTATTACTCGCAAAACTGGAATAAGTTTATTTTGTTTTTCTGCCGTGTCCGCCGATTTTGCTGAAGAAGCTTTTATCGCGGAACCTACTATTCCCGATTGTTCCCTAAAAGGGAACAAAGGAGAATTTATTGCGGCTGCCGTTTCTTTGCTTGATGTTGACGGATTTACGGGGTTTAAATTTGTCTTATTCCGGCCATAATCAAACCGACTTGTGGTTCGATCGGGCTCACCATAAAAAACAACCGCGATTGTAGCTAAAAAAGCTACAAAGAGCAGGAGTTTATTTTTGGAGAAGCGGAAAAAATTCATTCTTGTCCATAATAACGTTTCTTGGTATTGTTTCAATTTATGGTGAGTCGAGTCGAACCATAATTTCGGGGACGGTTAGCTCAGCTGGTTAGAGCACTGCATTTTCACCCTCCCACCAATTTACATTACGGACCCATAGCTCAGTGGTAGAGCGTTCCGTTCACATCGGAAAGGCCACAGGTTCGATACCTGTTGGGTCCACAAATGTATTGGTGGGAGGGCAAGTTGCAGGGGTCACTGGTTCGAATCCAGTACCGTCCACAAAAAGACCGCAGGCCGAAGGTCCTGAGCGAAGTCGAAGGATTCAATCCCAGCAACGCGCACAAAATTGGTAAATTAACTCTTATTTGATATCATTAATTCAAATTCATAAACATAAAAATATGTTTACCCTAAAAGTTTTTTATTCTATTGTCATTGTTGTCAGTTTAGTAGTTTTGTCCCCGCAGATTTCTTTTGGAGCGGAGCAATTTAGCCGCGACCTTTCTTTCGGGTTTCAGCAAGATTCGGACGTTACCAAGCTTCAAGAATTTTTATCCGATGAAGGATTATATTCCGGCCCGATAACCGGAAACTTTTTCTCGCTTACTCTCAAAGCGGTAAAGACATTTCAGGCCCGCGAAGGAATAATGCCAGTAGCGGGATATTTCGGACCAAAAACAAGAGTGCGAGCAAACGCATTACTCGGCGCGCAAGTTCAGGCCTCAAATCAACAGGCGGTAGCCGAGACTGGAACAAATATGCCATCCACTTCAGCCTCAAGCACAGCACAGCTCCAACTTGAAACCTTGCTCAAGCAATTAGCTTTGCTTCAGAGCCAATTAGCGACCCAGCAACAAACAAATCAAGCAATCCAGAATTTGCAAACACAGCAACAGCAGCAACAACAAACATTGCAACAGATTCAGCAGAATACGACACCGCCAATAACTGTTGTTGTTCAACCAACCCCGGCATTTCCAACGCCGGCTCCGATTACTGCACCTACTTCAACACCACCTACTCTTTCGGAAGTGGATATTAACACATTACTAAGCCGCTATTTCTTTACCAAAATTGGCGATACGAAAGCCAGTTTCTTTGTTGACTATGCGACCCAACTTAAAAAGGTAACTGCTTCTTTGGACGGAATAAATTACACTGAATCATATAATTCGCTTCTTACGAATTTGCAGCGTAACAAGGATTATACTTTGTATTTAAGGGTGGAAACTGCAGACAGATATGCAAAAACAACTATTCCATTTAAAACAAAACTTGGTTTTAAGGTAAGTGTGGGGAGTAGGGCTACCGGAGGATGGCCGTCACAATTCTGGCTAACAGCCGAATCACATGATGTGCAGTATCCCATAGAACTTAAGTCGGTTAAGTTTTCTGTAATTGGTCCAAGGTATACAATCCCATATACTTACCGTTTAGTAGGCGGCCCAAGCGATGCAGCATCCGGTTTATTTGACATCACAATTACTGCCGAACAACTTCCCGGGTGTACCCCCGCCACTTGCACCGGTGGAATGTACGCCATCAATACAGCTGGTGCCGATTTGGCGATTAAAGAGGTTGATGTCCCGATTAACCGGACGGTTAATGTTTTAAAAGATCAATATGGATATAGCTACGAACGTTTCAATGGAACAGTGCTAACCGATCCTATAGCGCCATTCGCACCCGAGGTAACGTCATATACCTTTATCTATAACGGTCAAGAATATACCTACAGTCGCTCAGATTTTTCTTTGTAGGCAAAAAGTTTTATGGCAAGTATAAACCCGCTTGAATATCATTACAAAGTAGGTATTAAACTTGATTACTTTATTTTGAGCGCAGACATTGCGCTTTTGGGATGGACGATAGTGAATACCGAATGGTTGCCGAAAGGAGCAATTTTTATCTGGCTTATTGGAGGATTCTGGATTCTTATTATTCTCTCGATTGTTTGTGGAATTTTCAGACAGTTATACAATGGAATAGTTTTTGGATTGAATCAACAATTTTTAGAGAATAGAAATAGGGAGCAAGAGGGGCGCACTCTTTACGAAAAGTTTAATAACAAATCAGCATTGTTTGCAAACCTAACTATATGGTTTTTGGTGATAGCATTATTTCTTCTCGCGTGGATTAAGATATATGCTTTAACAATGTAGCGAATCGATCGCTTTACGGGCGAAGAGCTTGGATTTTAGATAAAGTTGTAAATATTAAAACATGCTTTGCGAATTAAACTTAAATCGGAAAATTTATGCGAAAATTAAGACGGGAAGAATTTGAGAAAATCGTAGCGGAAGGAATAAACGCGATTCCGGAAAAGTTTCTACGGAAATTGGATAATGTGGCGATTATCATTGAAAACGAGCCAACGCCGGCACAGAGAAAGAAATTGAATATCGAACGAGGATGGACGCTGTTTGGTTTGTATGAAGGAGTGCCGCAGGGCGAGAGGGGAATGAATTACACAGGAATGATTCCCGATAAAATAACTATTTTTAAAAAGCCGATTGAAGACGAAGCTATTAATAAGAAAGACATAAAAGAGATTGCGAGAGACACCGTTTGGCATGAAATTGCCCACCACTTTGGAATGGACGAACCCCGTGTCCGCCAAGCTGAAACCGAAAGGCAAAAACTTTCGGTGAAAAAGCACAGAATAAATTCATAAACCCACTCCAGCTGGTTCTCAAAAACAAAAATAACATTCCAACATTCTTGAGAATGTTGGAATGTCGTAGTTAATTATTCGTTATTGATATAATGTTAGTAATTAACTGAAATGGGATAATCGCAACCATCAAATACTAAATTCAAACATGCTTTGTGAACTTAATCAGATAAAAACAAAAGACGGACTCCGGTTTGAGGGATTACTTTTTGATTCGGCAGGCTTCCCTCGACGTAGCTCGGGACAAGCAGGGCGGGCAATCGCACTTTGGTTGAGCGGGCTGACGGGGAAGTTTTCTAATCATCCGAAACGCATTCACGCCGTTGCCGGAGAACTCGGGCGAAAAGGAATTTCATTCGCAATTTTTGACCATCGCGGTTTGGGCAATATCAATTCGTTAAATGTTGAAAGTAAAAATGGTTCGACAAGCTCACCACAGGGGGCAAAGAAACATATTTATAAATATTTCGGCACAAGCTTTGAAAAATTCGAGCATTCGGTTTTGGATATCGAGGCGATGCTCCGTTTCTGCCGTAAAAGGGGATACAAAAAGATTTTTCTTTTCGGACATAGCACAGGCGCCAATAAATCGGCTTATTACATTTTGAAAAAACACCCTTCGACACGCTTCCCTCGACATAGCTCGGGACAGGCAGGGCAGGCGGCCGGACTGGCGGGAATAGGGCTTCTTGGGCCAATGAGCGATATTCCCGCAATGAAAAAAGAGCTTGGCAGAAAATATAAAAATACTCTTGAAGTTGCCGGAAAAATGGTTAAGCGCGGCAAGGGCGATGAGATTCTTCCATTAAGAATGACCGGCGGTAAATTCTGGAGCGCGGCGCGTTTTTTGAGTATTGCTAAAGAGAGAATGAACGAAGACACTTTCCCGTACTACGATTCAAAAAGAAAATTCCGCTGGGCGAAAAAAGTCCGTCTGCCGGTTTTGGTTCTAATGGGAAGCAAAGAACAGCACGCTGACCGTCCCGTTCCGCAGATTATGGAAAGATTCCGTAAAGAGATAAATCCCAAATATTTTTCGGGCAAAATAATAAAAGGCGCCAATCACGGCTTCAAAAACAGGGAAAAAGAACTCGGCAAAGAAATGGCGAAATGGATTTCGTCGGTACGCTAAGAATTTGTTAACCAAAATTCTTTATTTGTCGGGCAAATATAAATTTGCGTTATGTAGTCAATTTTTTATTATTAAAATACCAAGTCCTGAAGTTATATGCCTTTATTTAAAGAAAAAATAAAAAAGACGTTTGCAGAAGTTGATATTTTGATTGACGGTGCGAGAGAATGGGATATTCAGGTTCATAACGAGCGATTGTATCGACGCATCATTACTCGCGGTTCAATTGGGCTTGGAGAGGCCTATATGGACGGCTGGTGGGATTGCCAAAAGCTTGATGAGTTTTTTTACAGGATACTTCGAGCGCGCCTGCATCGTGAAAACAAGGCTATCGGTCATGATTTTCTCCGGTTGCTTGCAAATATTTTTAATAGACAAACACTAAGACGTTCTCTTGAGGTTGGAGAGCGGCATTACGATATCGGCAACGACCTTTATAAAGCCATGCTTGATAAGCGAATGGTTTACAGTTGCGGTTACTGGAATTCGCCGGCCGGCGAAGCGAAAAATCTTGATGAAGCCCAGGAAAACAAACTTGATTTGATTTGCCGGAAACTCAAGCTTAAGGCCGGCCAAAAAGTGCTTGATATCGGTTGCGGATGGGGAAGTTTTGCTAAATTCGCAGCTGAAAAATATGGCGTTGAGGTAACTGGCGTGACTATTTCCAAAGAACAGGTGGCTTTGGGCAGAGAATTAACTAAGGGCCTGCCCGTTGATATAAAATTTTTGGATTACAGAAAAATTGAAGGAATGTTCGACCGCATTGTGTCAATCGGCATGTTCGAGCACGTCGGGCAGAAAAATTATCGGACCTTTATGAAAATTGCAGAACGGCATCTGAAAGAAGACGGGATGTTTTTATTGCACACGATTGGAAGCAATTATCCTATTGCGGATTCTGATCCGTGGGTAGAAAAATATATTTTTCCGAACGGCGTAATCCCAAACGTAGAACATATTGGGAAAGCGGTTGGTGATATATTTATTATTGAAGACTGGCACAATTTCGGCGCCGATTACGATAAAACGCTTATGGCGTGGCATCATAATTTTGAAAAAAGCTGGGATGAATTGAAAAAAAGATATTCGGAGCGCTTCCGCAGAATGTGGAATTATTATCTTCTTTCCTGTGCCGGTTCTTTCCGTGCTC
>JBBTVY010000014.1:0-7671 GCA_038063055.1 Patescibacteria group bacterium
TCAGGCTTTCGCCCATTGTCGAATATTCTCGACTGCTGCCTCCCGTAGGAGTACGGACCGTATCTCAGTTCCGTCGTTGGGGGTCAGGCTCTCACCTCCCCTACTGGTCGTAGCCTTGGTAGGCCGTTACCCTACCAACTAGCTGATCAGACCTAGGCCGCTCCCGAAGCGTCTTGCGACTTTAATCTTGCGATACCATCGGGTATTACTTCACCTTTCGATGAGCTATTCCCGACTTCGGGGTACGTGCCAGGGTGTTACTAACTCGTTCGCCGCTAAACTAAACAATCCGTCGCTTTGATATAATCTCAACTTCTTCAAATTTAGTTCCGCTCGACTTGCATGCCTTATCCACGCCGCCAGCGTTCATCCTGGACCAGGATCAAATCCTCTGTTAGAAGTCGGCTAAAATTTCCAAGCCATAAGGCGATGGAAATTTTTCGCCGCTTCTTACACCCCGAAGTAGTCCCGCGAAGCGGGACGAAAGCGGGGTGATTTGCGTTAAGTTTGTAATTTGAATTCCAAAACTTAACCAAAATGAATTTGGATATCCCGCCGCCGCTTACGCTTTGGCGGGATTTCGTTTTTGTTGCTGAAAATTCTATGCCTTGTGGCTTGAATTTTCAGACAAAAACTTCATTGGGACAACTAAAAAACTCTCTTTATCTTAAATCGCCTCGCCTAAGCTCACGGGGTGAGCGAAAGCGGGCTTTCCTTCTTCAATTGTGAAAAATCAGTCGTGTTCATGACCCGTCTATTCTAATCGAGTCGCGGCTGTTGTCAATCCCCCACATAAATTCTTATGTGGGGGATCAACCCAGCACCTTTTATACAAAAAGGTGCTGGGTCAAGCTCGCAAGAGTTGCCAAATATTATTTTATGTGTATAATTAGCAAGCCATGAAAAAAGATATTCACCCGACATATTACCCCGAAGCAAAAGTTCGTTGCGCCTGCGGCAAAACCTACACCCTCGGCGCCACAAGACAAGAAATCCAGGTTGAAATATGCGGCAATTGCCATCCCTTTTATACCGGCGAAGAAAAACTTATAGACACGGCGGGACGCGTGGAAAAGTTCAAGAAACGCCAGACGGCTGCATCTGCCGCTCCGAAGAAAGCGAAGAAAACGAAAGGCAGAAAATAATTCTCATACCTCGCTACCGCTCGGTATTTACATAATGCTAACGATGCGAAACTCTATGCGAATACCGCGAAATTTTTTCGCATAATTCGCATAATTAATTCGCTAATTTCGCATTATTCCAGCGCTGGACGAGTGAAGCGGGTCGCTAAAATTCTTATCCGTTACTCGGCTGGCAAAGTAACCAAGAATTTGGAACCTTTTCTTTCACCTTCCGATTCAGCCCAGATTTTTCCGCCGTGCGCTTCGACTATTTTTCTCGCTATGTAAAGGCCGAGGCCGGTCCCGAGAATTTTTGTTTTTACGCGTTCGTCACGCACGAACTCCTCAAAAATAAGCGGGAGAAGTTCTTTTGAAACTCCGAGCCCGGAATCGCTTACGGAGAAATTTATCGTTTTCTTTTGCTGCGATAATTCCACTTTTACAAATCCGCTAGGAGTGTATTTTATGGCGTTGTCCACCAGGTTTTGAATAACCTGTTTCAATTTCTGCCCGTCGGCGTTTAGGAATACCTCATTGTCCGGGCCGGAATATGTAAGAGAAAGTTTTTTTTCGTCAGCGAGCGGCTGAATAGTCGATACGACCTCTTTCACTAAGGCGCAAATATCGGTTTTCGCGAAACTATAATCCATTTTGCCTTCTTCAACTTTCCTCAAGTCAAGGAGGTTGTTTATCAGGTCGATAAGCCCGTCGGCGGAGTTTTTTATCTTGCCAAGAACCTCTTTTATTTTCACGTCAACCGGACCGTAAAGCCCGTCGGATAATATAGAAACAAATCCCTTTATCGCCGCAAGCGGCGACTTTATCTGATGGGAAGCAAGAGACAAAAGCTGGGTTTTGAAATGGCTTAAATCCTCGAGCTGGGTGTTGGCTTTTGCGAGACGGTCGTTGAGCACCTGCAGTTCTTCGCGCTGCTGGACTTCAATCCGAACGCCGCGTATAAGCAGTATTCCGAATATCAAAACGAGAATGAAAACAAACGACCTGAAAACGATGACGGAAACGCTGTCTGCCAAAATAATTTCAAAAAGAGTCACAACCGCCAAAACAAAAGTCAAAATTTCCGTCGCGATTACCTTAACGTTAAGCAAGTGGTATCTCAAAATTGCGTATGCCGTGAAAACTATAAATGGGAAAAGGAAAACTGCACCCAAGGGAATGAATTGCGGACTGTCGAAAAAGGCCGGGAGTATGAAATTGAACATCATCAGCAAAATAAAAGTGGAAAGAACTCCGACAAAAACCCATCGGAATTGTCTCCGCAAAATTCCCTCCGCTTTAATAGTTTTTCTTAAAAGGATAATTATTCCTGATATGACGGATACGAGAACTACTATTCCAAAAAGCGCTATCCCCGGCCCATTTTCTATCTTTATTATTCTGCCATCAGGGTCGACTTCGGCGACTTTTGAAAAAACCAAAGGCGTAAGCGTCAAAACGGATGTCAATATTACAACAGGCAAAGCTCCGGCTCTATACCAATTGGGAAAAGAAACTTTTTCTTCCGGGAAAACGTACATCAGGCGGAAAAGCAAAAAAGAATGCCATACGCCAAGAAAAATGGTTAACTTTATGGCCCAGAATGAAAGATCTACTGGGCTTATTTTGTATTGAAGATAATTTATTACTCCCCAAAAAATAGTGACAAGGGAAAAGTAAAGGAAGGTGCGCGAAGTAACGCTTTTTCTGTTATTGAAAAAAACAATGAATCCCAGTATTCCGGTAGCGGCAACGGCGATACCCACCGACAAAAGATCCAAGTTTCTTGTAAAATCCATTTGCGTTTTAGCTTAAAATAACGGGTTCAAGCCGCGAAGACCGGCCGCTCGGCTTCCCGCCGTCCCCTATCCTGAAAAGCATCGCTATTGTTTCATCTTTCACTCCGAAAGAATCTTTTATATCGCCGTAAGCCTTTTTAAGGATAGAAACGTGTTTCGCCGAAAAATCTTTGTCTTCGCCGACAATAACTCTCTGTATCAAATATATCACACCCGTAATAAGGTGCATGCTTAAACCCATCGCGGTTGCCTCAAGCCAGATTCGTTGCATAAGCCGCCCTACTCCTATGAATGCCTCATCGCGGTCCGGAACCGTAATAACGCCCATCGCCGCTCCCGAAGAATATGATTTCGAATTTTCCTTGGCTATGAACTTTGCCATCCCGAATGAATTCAAAATTTTTGCGACAGGCCATGAGCTTAGGGCTTTGAAAACCGCTATTTGAGGAGGGGCGAGTTCCATTGTTTTAAGATAAAGGCCCGATTTTTCTTCGAGTTCTTCTTTGTCTGTCCACCTTATGTCGCCGAAGAAGTAATCATGAAGCGGCTTGTTCTCGAGCATTACTATTTCGTTTGTGGCGACCGCCCGCCCCACTCTTTTTTTTGATTCTTCGTCTTCTATAAGAATCAACTTGCCTTCTCCCTTGGCGGTTCCTGTTATCCTATTTTTTTGTTCAGCTGTAAGCGGCTCGTTTTTATAAACTTTCCTGTTTGTCGCTCTTTCCCAAATCGCTGCGTAAAGCGGTTCCTGTTTTGGCGCGTCTTTTTCGAAAACAACCTTCGCTGTAAGTCTCGTATCGCGGCTGTCCGGAAAAATGTCTATTCTTGAACGGTAGCCGAGCGAAGAAGCCGCTATAACCATGTTTTCTATTAAGGCACCGTGAGCAACCAATGTGCCGCGTCCTCTGAAGTTGAAAATCGGATTGTCTTTTTCCGGAAGATTGAAAATCGAAACTTCATTACCTTCGACTTTGAATTTCCACGGCTGTGAATTGTCTCCCGAAGGCGCCTGAACTCCTGCCCATAATATTTTTTTGATGTCCTCGTCCATTTTTCAAAGTCCTAATTTGTCCTTGAAGTCGCGCCTTTTTTCGTCGCGTTCGTTTTTCGCGCTTTCCGAAAAATAATCTGGGTCGAATACTGAGTCAAGATTGACTTCCAATTTTCCGGATTTTATCTTTTCTCCGAGCGCCAGTCTTTTTACAACGTATGAAAGTGAAACTCCGGCGAGAGTTGCGGCATCGCCCAGCTGCGGCCATGAATAAAGTGTCTTGCCCACTTCAAGAAGCGAATCAAGCATCCGCGGCGCAGTCATTTCCGGCCCCGCTATTTTTGAAGCGAGCTTCGACAATTCCTGGGGTGGAAAATTTTTGAATTCTTTGACAGTCAGGTCGCCTACTATGCCGTTGAAAATTTTCAGATTTGGGTCAAGGTCGTATCTTTCGATGTCTATAATGACGTTGTCCCCGTTATCCGTTGCCATTACAACCGGTATCCCGAGTCTTTTTGCCTCAACGCGCAATCTTATTTTCATTTCGAGGTTGTCGCATTCTTCCACCAAAACTTCGAGTTTTGGAGGCCCCGCTAAAAATTCGATGATGTTTTGTTCGGTTATTCCTCCCGGATAATCGATTATTTCCGCGTAAGGGTTCATTTGCAATATTTTCCGCCAAGCAAGCTCGCATTTGCCCTTCCCTACTTCCGTAAAGTCATACCTTATCCTGTTCAAGTTGGAACCGGAAATTTCGTCTGGGTCGGCCAGTTTCATCGTTTTTCCTCCACCCATCATGGCGATGGTCAGAGCCGCGTGACTTCCGACGCTGAGTCCGGCAACGCCGATTATGAAGTTGTAAAATTTTTCCTGTTCAGCTTTGGTTATAAGATTTCTGTTCCGCGCTGTCCGCAATTCCTGGTGCATCTCGTCGGAAAGATAATGGACCAAAAACTTATTCCACGGAAAATAAAACCAACTTCCGGCGTCTTTCATTTCTTTTCCGGCCAAATGCTCCTTCAGAAATTTTTCGAATTCTTCCTTGTAGTTTTTATCGAACCGGTATTTGGGATTTCTTATCAGGAAAAGCTCTTCCAGCTGGCCGGCATAACTGTCAATTACTTCATCAATAACAAAACGCGATTTAAAACTCTCCAAATTTTCTTTTTCTGGCTCGAATTTTTCCGGCTTGGTCATTTTTTATAATTTTTCCTGACCCATTTCTGTTTTACTCCCTGTTTGAAAAAGAGAGGATGTTCGTATTCCCAAAAAACAAGCTTGGGGATAGCGCGTTTGCCAAGATGGCTGTGAAGTTCCCTGAATTCGGAATTTTTCTCCCGAAGCATGGCGATTATTTCTTTAAGCGTTTTCTTTTTGACGTTTTCTCCCGCTTTTTTGGATTTTTTCAGCTCCAGATTTATTTCCAAAAATTGGTCCTTGTGCTTGTCGAATTTGGTTATCATGGTGAATTTGCCGGTAAAAAATCCATTAAGACTTTTCTTTAAAAGAGCCTCTCGAATAGCCTCCGGGTATATCTGAAGCCCGTATAGCGTTGTCGAATAATCAATCCTCTCGTAAACGTAGACAAATGGCAGTTTATAAATTTCTTTGAGGGAATTTTTGCGCGCTTCTTTTTCGATGTCATATCCATTTGCTTTAAGAATAGGAGAAATTTCATCAAACCCATAAACTCCTCCCCTGTCGCCGACGGCATATCGGATAAGCGGCATTGAATTGTCTCCTGTCAGCAGGATTTCTCCTTCCGGAGCCTCGAAATTTACAAAAAACGGATTGTACTGGGCAAAAGTCGGAGTTTTTTCTATGTTCGAAAAAACATCTCGGAAAAGTTCTTTGTCTTTAACCGCGAGGCGCCGCATCATTATGCTCGTCGGCGTTTCGTAAGCCATCGTCCCGATTTCTGCCGTCCCGTAGACGTTCAAGGTGTCGAGTGCCGGATTTTTTATTCCGGCTTTTTTGACGATATGATCGCGGAAGTTTTCCGTGAATGGCTCGGCGGCGAAAAGCAGACGGATATTGAGTTTTTTAAGGTTTATCCCCTCGTCCGCCGCGCTGTCGACGACGTCTTTTAGAAAGGGCGGATACCCGGCGATTATTGTTTCAGCGAATTTCGGGGATAATTTCTTGAGGGCGTTCATTATCTCTATTTTGTTTATCCCCGGAGTGATTATGGAAACAGGATAATTTTTGCCGCGGCTGGCTATTTCGAAAGCTTTATAGGTGATGAGTCCGCCTATCCAAACACCCATGCCAAACGCGACTATAACGAGAACCGGCCCTTTCCGCCTTCTGGAATTCAGTAAAAACAATTCGTGCAATACCGACGATTCCCAGTCCAGCCGTTCGCCACGTAAAAAATAAAACGGCTCGCCGGTCGAGCCGGAAGTCGCCGTTAACACGAAAGGATTCTCGAGCGTGCCGTCCCAGCAGAGTTCATTAAGCGAATATTGTCTTAAATAATTATTCTTGTTTACCGGAGGAACAAGCTGGAAATCCGAAAAATTTTTTATCTTTTCCGGAGAAATTTTGTTTTTCTTCAAAAAATCTCCGTAAGCCGGGACTCTTCTTGCCGCCTGGCGGAACAAAGCCAGGGCTTTCTTTTTCCCAATGTCCGACCAAAAAACGCCGCTTTTTGTTTTTATAAGGCCGATTATATCCTTCGAGGACAGCTTCGCGGGAACGCCCTCGGCCGGTCTCTTGTGCATTTTTTTAATTGTGTTTTCGGGACGTGTCTTTATTTCCCAAAATTTTTCTTATTTTAGCAACGGTCACGCCTAGGTCGTCTTCTTTCATTAAAAAATCTTCCATTCCTATCTCGCGGCTCATTTTTTCCCTGTCAACGTCAACCGACGGCCATGGATTATTCAAGCTGGACAAAAACGCGACTTTTATATTTCTTGTTGTCGGGTTTTGTTTCAGGGAAAGCGCGGCGTCGGTTCCGGTGGGTCCCGGCGGCATGTAAATGTCCATTAAAATAAGGTCCGGAGACAAGGTCTCCGCCTGTTTCAACGCTTCCGATTCGTCATGAGCCGTCGCGGTATCGAAACCTTCCGCCTGCAGTTTTCTCGTCATGATTTCTATAAAGCTGTCTTCGTCGTCAACAATGAGAATTAGCGGTTTTTTTCCCATTTAAGTTTGCTGAACGAAAGATTTTATTTTTAAAACGAGCGCGTCCAAATCGTCCGTCTTTTTTACGAATCCCGCGGCGCCGATTTCTTTCGAAAGACGAACGTTAAGATTCTGCATTTCTTCTTCCAAACTGCCGAAGCTTGTCAGAAAAACCACTTTCATGTTTTTCGTTTCCGGGTCTTCCTTCATCTTCATTACGGCCGCGACGCCGTCCATTACCGGCATTTTAACGTCCATTAAAATAAGGTCTGGTTTTGACTCTTTGGCTTTTTTTATTCCCTCTTCGCCGCTTTCGGCGGTCTCTACCCTGAAACCTTCGGCTCCGAGCTTGGTCGAAAATATCTCCCGGAAATAGGCTTCGTCGTCCACTATTAAGATTAGTGATGTTTCGCTCATTTTTTTGTATTATACCATACTGCGGGCAGATCGCCCGTTTTGTTCACAAAATCCATGAGTGCGATAAGCAAAATAATCCTTGAAATAATGGCGGGGGCGGGCTTGCCCGCCATAGCCACTCATTAAAAAATCTCACAGGGATATAATTAAAGCCAGACATGATAAGCAAAATAATCTATCCCTCGATAAAACTCGGGACAAAATACTACATATTATG
>JBBTVY010000015.1:0-21051 GCA_038063055.1 Patescibacteria group bacterium
CAAAGGACAGCAGGTTGTTACCTACGGATTTCCCGGAGATGTTACGGTGGGGCTGAACGAATCTTTCCAGACGCTGACGATGACGGGAAGCGTAGGAAATATTGACGGAGTCGCGGGTGGAGACAAATATTACGAGAATATCCCGTTGGTCATTTACACAAATCTTGAAATAAGTCGCGGGAGGTCTGGCTCTCCGCTTTTCTGGAAAGGATACGTCATCGGCCTGACTACTTTTTACGTCGGAGACAACAAAACCACTTCGGGTTCGGTTGCAAGCGATGCGATAATAAAAGGACTTCAGTCAACGGGGTATATTGAGCAATAATTAATTCCGAACAAAAAGCCCTGCGGCGGAAGCCGCAGGGCTGGGTGAGGGCGGGGGATTAGTCGGCGAGACGCGCGTAGACGCTTTCATTCACCATCTCCTCGGCGATATCTTGCGGTTTACGCGAAGGCTGGTCCTTGACTTGCTTGTCGAAGCTGTTGAGAGCTTCTTCGCGCCCACTTTCTGTCAAGAAGACAATCTCGCCTTGAAGCCAGTTTTTTGCGGCGGTAAAGCTATCTGTTTGCATAAAAACCTCCTCACTTTTACTGAATTCAGCCCTGGAATATTACCGTGGTAATGCTACTGACTATTATTTTAAAACTTTTAAAGCTTATTTCAGCAAAAGTAATGCACAGCGGCGGCGGAAAGGACAAAATGTCTTTTACTCCGATTCATTTCACTTCCCCTTGCTTTTTAAAAACTCTTTAATCTGGGAATAAAAAAATCCCTCCGCTCGAAGGCAGAGGGATTTCAATTCCAGTTCTTTATTTTAGCAGCACTTGCACATTCCTTTGCTGATTTTCATAAGACCGCCCGCGAGGACGATTATCGGCCAGGAAACATTCAGAAAATCGCCGCTCACCCAGCCGAGGTTATAGGCGAGAAAGTCCAAGCCGAACAGGATTACCAGCAACGGTATAACTTTGTGATGCACGCAGCCGCATTTCGTTGTTCCGTCTCCGTTCATTTGTTTTTTTGGATAATTTTGCCCGACCTTTGCGATTATCATTGATTATAACATAAGCCCGGGCAGTTTTGGCCGGTAGTCCCGACAATAATAGATTTTTTATATGAATTCCTTCATTTCGCGGCGGGCGTCGCGTTTTTTGATTACTTCGCGTTTGTCTGATTTTTTGCGGCTGCGGCCAAGACCGAGCTCGAGCTTGATGAATCCCTTTTTTACGTAAGCCCGGAGGGGCACGAGTGAAAAAGATTTTTGCCGGAGTTTGCCGTACAAAGATTTTATTTCGCTTTTGTGAAGCAAAAGGCGCCGCGAACGGTCCGCCCGGTAATCGTCTGGGACGTTTTTCGGCTGGTACGGCGGAATCGAAGCATTGACAAGCAAAAACTCGCCGCCTTTCGGCACGGCGTAGCTCGACGCCAGATTAAGCCGCCCGTTTTTGGCGCTTTTAACCTCCTGCCCATTTAGTTCCACGCCCGCTTCCAGGGTTTCAACAATGTCGTAATCAAAGCGCGCGCGTCTGTTTTCAGCTATGTTTTTCATGGAATTATTTTCATTTTAACCCATACCCCATAGGAAATGAAATATTTTTTGCGGATACTAATTCTAATCTTTAAATTATGAATAACGCTATTTTTATGAGTAATATTATTAAATTGTCGGCTCAAAAATATTTTTATATTTTTTCGCTATTTCCTACGGGGCACGAACATTACGTTGTCAGAAGCCGTTTTTTCAAGTATCTTTAGAATCAATACGGTAATTTATGAGGAAAAAACTGGAATCAATTTTAAGAAGGGCCATCGGCAAGGGAGTCGAAATATCCACTCCGGAAAGCGAAAAATTCGGACATTATTCCACCAATGCCGCGCTCAAGCTCGCGAAAGTAAAAAAAGCCGCCCCGCACAAGCTGGGCGAGCCTCGCCCTGTCGGGCGAGAAAATCCGCTCAAATTGGCGGGCGAATTGGTTTCCAAAATAGAAAAATGCGCCCCGAAAGATTTTTTCGAAAGGATAGAAATCGCCGCGCCGGGTTTCATAAATTTTCACATTTCCAAAAATGTTCTTCGTCAGGAACTGTTTTTAATATCGAGGCAAAAAGAAAAATACGGCCGCAGCGACGCGGGCAGAGGTAAAAAAATCATCATAGAATATTCCTCGCCGAACGTGGCCAAGCCGATGCACGTCGGCCATCTAAGAAGCACCATTATCGGCGACTCTTTGGCGAACATCTATGAATTCCTCGGATATAAAGTAGTGCGCTGGAATTACGTCGGCGACTGGGGAACGCAGTTCGGAAAATTGATTGCCGCCTATAAACGCTGGGGCAATAAAGCTGAAATTGAAAAGTCGCCGATCAAGGAACTACTTTCACTTTACGTGAGATTTCATAAAGAAGAATCGGAAAATCCGGTTTTTGCCAATGAAGGCAGAGGAGAATTTATGAAACTCGAAAGCGGCGACGCCGGAAATAAAAAACTATGGTACTGGTTCAGAGTCGAATCGATTAAGGAGTTTAAAAAGATTTACGGATTGCTCGGCGTAAAATTCGACATAACACTCGGCGAATCTTTTTTCGAGCCGGTTTTGAAATCCCTTATTGAGCGCATATACGCCAGAAAAATAGCACAAGAAAGCGAGGGAGCGTTGATAATTCCGCTTGAAAAATATGGATTGCCTCCGGCGTTAATACAAAAATCCGACGAATCAAGTTTGTATTTAACGCGCGACATTGCCAGTTTGGAATACCGGCTGAAAAAATACAAACCATTTGAAATAATTTATGTTGTCTCAAACGAACAAACCTTGCATTTTGAACAGCTTTTCGCGGCGGCGGAGATAGTACGCCTTAAAAAGGCGAAACTCGCCCATGTTAAATTCGGATTGGTTTTGGGCGAGAAGGGCAAAAAACTGTCCACTCGGAGCGGCGACACCGTCCAGCTCGAAGAATTGCTCCGAAAAAGCGTTGATTTGGCGAGGAAAATCGTCAGAGAAAAAAATCCCAAGTTGAGTGCCAAAGAAAAAGAGGCGATTGCCGAAGCCGTAGGGATAGGCGCAGTCAAATACAACGACCTCAAAGAAAACCGTCTTTCCGACATATCTTTCGATTGGAACAAAATGCTCGATTTTTCGGGAGACAGCGCGCCGTATCTTCAATACACGCGCGCCCGGCTGAAAAGTATTTTACGGAAAGCCAGAATTACCAAAAAAGCATACTTGGAATTTCTTGGCGACGATATCGAGATGTCAATTATAAGAAAATTGGCCGAGTTTCCCGAGGTCGTGCGCCGGAGCGCCGAGATTCTTATGACAAACAACATCGCCAAATATCTTTATGAGCTCGCCAACCTCGCAAACAAATATTACGAATCAACGCCTATTCTTAAAGACGAAAACGCGCCTAGGCGGAACGCACGGCTGGTTCTGATAGATTCAGCCGCTTCAATCATGAAAAGCGGGCTCGGACTTCTTGGAATAAAAGCGCCGGAAAAAATTTAGTGGCAGATGAAATACAACAAACTTGTTCGGGATAAAATTCCGGAATACATAAAAAATAAAGGCGGAGCGCCGATAACGCACGTTGCAAACGACGCGGAGTATTGGGAAAAGTTGAAGGAAAAACTTTTTGAAGAAACAAGCGAATTTAACAAAGAGGAGAGCGCGGAGGAGCTTGCGGATGTTTTGGAAGTTATCGAGGCAATACTCGCTTACAAGGGATTCAGCAAAGAGGAAATCGAAAGCGTGAAAAACAAAAAGGCGGAAGAAAGGGGGAAATTCAACAAGAGAATAATTTTGGACGAGTCCTGAATCCGATGCCGGAAAAATTCAAACCAAAACCAGGACAGACAGATTATACCAACGCGCGTTGGGCGCCAGTTGTGAATTGCATCGTAAGGCACGGAGACAAAATTCTGATTGTCAAAAGAAGCTCCGATTTGAGATTTTATCCCGGCTTATGGAACGGAATCGGAGGATTTCTCGACGACGAAAAAAGCCTTGAAGAAAAAGTCAAAGAAGAGCTTGGGGAAGAAATCGGGCTGAGGGAAGAAGAAATAATTTCCATTAAACTCGGCGAAGTGTTTGATTTCGACGACCCAGCTATCGGAAAAACGTGGGTTACGCACCCGGTGCTTGTGGATGCCGCAACGGACAGAGTGGTTCTTGACTGGGAAGCGCAGGAGTATAAATGGGTAAAACCGGAAGAGTTGAAAAATTTCGAAACTGCAGCCGGATTTTTGAGAACGGTCGAAAACTTTTTTAATTTGAAGGAAAGCTGATACTATAAATAGGAAATGTCAGATGATAAATCGCTGAATCTTCCGCAGGAAGAGGAAAAAATCCTCGAATTCTGGAAAAGGAACAAGATTTTCGAAAAAAGCTTGGCCCTTCGACAAGCTCAGGGTAAAAAACCTTTTGTTTTTTACGAAGGGCCGCCGTACGCAAACGGAAAACCTGGAATACATCACGTTCTAGCGAGAATTTACAAAGATATAATTCTCCGCTACAAATCCATGCGCGGATTTTACGTTCCCCGTAAAGCGGGCTGGGACACGCATGGATTGCCGGTAGAGATAGCCGCCGAAAAAGCGCTTGGACTCAAATCGAAAAAAGACATAGAAAAATTCGGAATCGAGCGCTTCAACGAAGAGGCGAGAAAAGCGGTCTGGATTTACAAAAACGAATGGGAAAATCTGACCGAGAGGATAGGATACTGGCTCGACCTCAAAAACGCTTACATCACTTGCTCAAGCGATTACATAGAAACGCTCTGGTGGGTGCTGGCTCGGATATGGAAGCGTGGTTTGCTCAAAAAAGCGCATAAAGTCGTTCCGTGGTGTCCCAGATGCGGAACCGCGCTTTCTTCGCACGAACTGGCGCAGGGGTACAAGGAAGTCGAAGATACGTCGGTTTACGTTAAGTTCAAACTGAAGCCAGGGCAAAAAATCGCCCTTCGGCAAGCTCAGGGTAAAGCAATTTCTTTTACTACTGACGACAAGACTTACGTTCTTTCTTGGACAACAACTCCCTGGACTTTGCCCGGCAACGTGGCGCTGGCGGTTGGCAAGAATATTAAATATGTAATAACAGTCCGCGAAATAGACGGGCGCAAAGAATCATGGATTATCGCCGAAGAAATTCATAAAAAGCCAGCGAGCGTGTCAGAATACCAGGCAGAGTTTATTGATAGGGGTGGTTTTAAGGCATATTTACCCGAAGTTGTAACAGGTAAAAATTTAATCGGCTTACAATACGAGCCACTCTTCGACATACCGAAACTGCAAAACGAAAAATCGCACAAAATTTACGGCGCCGATTTCGTTACAACCGAAGACGGAACCGGGGTTGTCCATACGGCGGTTATGTACGGAGAGGACGACTACGAACTCGGAAAAAAAGAAAAATTGCCGCAGCATCATACTGTCGATGAAGAAGGAAAGTTTACGAAAGAAGTAAAAGGGTTTGATGGAATGGCGGTGAAATCGAAAGAAACGGAAGAAAAAATTTTCGATTATCTCAAAAAGAAAAATTACCTTTTAAAAACGGAAAATTACACCCACGAATATCCTTTCTGTTGGCGTTGCGGTTCAAGAGTGATTTATTACGCGAGAACGTCATGGTTTATCGCCATGGGCAAGCTCAGAAACAATCTGCTCAAGTCCAACAAAACGATAAACTGGGTGCCGGCGCACGTAAAAGACGGCAGGTTCGGCGAATGGCTGAGAGAGGCCAAGGACTGGAACCTTTCACGCGAGCGCTACTGGGGGGCGCCAATGCCGGTATGGGAATGCGGCAAATGTCTGGCTTCGCCAGATCTCGCGGAGCGAGACGCCTATGAAGTAATCGGTAGCTTGGAAGAACTCAAAGAAAAAGCGGTCAGGAGAAACGAATTTTTCTTTTTGAGGCACGGCCAAGCCGAAAACAACGCAAAGAAAGTATGCGCTCCTTCAAGAGACGTCAAAAAACATACTTCGCATTTAACGGCGAAAGGCAAAGAAGACGTCATAAAAATTGCACAAATTATCGCAAAAAAGAAGATTGATTTGATTGTTTCATCGCCACTCGTCAGAACCCGGGAAACCGCGAAGATAATCCAATCGATAACGCGGACGAAAATAATTTATAACAAAGAACTAGTTGATATAAATCCGGGGATATTTTTGTGGAAACCAGAAAGTCAGCACAATGCTTATTTTAAAAATGAACTTCAAAAATTCGATACTCCTCCGCCTAATGGCGAAAGCTGTAATGACGCCAAGCGGCGAATGGCAAAAACATTTTCTGAAATAAATGAGAAGTTTAATAATAAAAGAATCTTAATTGTCGGCCACGGCCACCCTTTATGGCTTCTTAAGGGGGCATTGGAAGGTCTTTCCAATGAAGAAATACTTAAGACTCCATACCCTGAAAACGCGAAATTGTATCAAATAGACACCAGAACATTGCCTTTGGACGGCGCGGGAAATCTTGATTTGCACCGGCCTTACGTCGACGAAATATACCTTCGCTGTTCGAAATGCAATAAAGAAATGAATAGAATAAAAGAAGTCGCCGACGTCTGGTTCGATTCCGGCGCCATGCCCTTCGCGCAAGGCCATTGGCCTTTCGCTCAAAATCAAAAATCAAAAATAAAAAATAAAAAATCACCTACAGATTATCCGGCCGATTATATCTGCGAAGCGATGGACCAGACGCGCGGCTGGTTTTACACTCTGCTTTCCGTGGCGACAGCCCTTGGCTACGAAGCGCCTTATAAAAATGTAATTTCACTCGGGCTTATCAATGACAAATTCGGGCAAAAGATGTCGAAGTCAAAAGGCAATATCGTTGACCCTTGGGAAGTCATCAAAAAATACGGGGTAGACTCGGTGCGTTGGTATTTTTACACGGCTACGCCGCCCGGAGAACCGAAAAATTTCGATGAAAATGAAATCGCCAAAGCATACCGCAAATTCCATCTGATTTTCTGGAATTCGGTTGTGTTTTATAAGACATATGCCAAACAAACGGCTGGTGGCGGAAAAAAAGTTACAAGCAGCAATGTTTTGGACAAATGGATTTTGGCAAGATTGAACGAAACAATCGCGGCGGCCACAGTTAGTTTGGAAAAGTATCAGGTAAGGGAAGCGGCATTGGCGATAGAAAGTTTCCTTGATGATTTATCGCGTTGGTACATAAGACGCTCACGCCGGAGATTCTCCGTTGTTTTCAAAAAAGCCCCTCGGCGTGGCTCGGGACAGGGCGCAGGCAACGGAAAAGATTATCTGGCGGCTTCGAGCACGCTCGGATACGCGCTTACCGAACTTGCCAAACTTGTCGCGCCGTTCACTCCGTTTTTCGGTGAGATAATTCATAAGGAACTTGGCGGAGAAAGCGCGTCGATACATTTAACGGAATGGCCGTATTATAAAAAATCCGCCGCGGGGGATAAAAAACTCATGGAAGAAATGAACGAGGTGAGGCGTTTGGGAAGTTTGGCGTTGGCAAAAAGAGCGGAAGCGGGAATCAAGGTAAGACAGCCGTTGGCATCGCTCAAAATAAAATCCGCTAAATTCAAAAATAAGGAGATTGAAGAGCTTTTGAAGGACGAAGTGAACGTCAAAAAAATAATCTTCGAACCGAAAGCGAAAAGCGACGTCGAATTCGATTTGGAAATAACTTCTGAACTCCGCGAAGAGGGAACAATAAGGGAATTTGTAAGGACGATTCAGGAACTTCGCCAGAAAGCAGGATTGAGACCGGGAGAAAACATAGAGCTTATGGTCGAATTACCGCAGGAAATAAAATCGGTTGTTTCAAGGAACGAAAAATTTCTAAAATTGGAAGTCGGAGCGAAAAATATTTCTTACAAAAAATCGGACAAGTTCGGCGCGGAAACGGAAACAAAGATTGACGGCGTATCGGTCTGGCTTGGCATAAAAAAGGTTCGCTAACCGTCCGCTTGCGTAATCATCCATATTAATAGTTATTTTGAAAACATATCGAAGGCACTATGACGCGTCATAGTGCCTGCTGCTGTTGTCAACAGCAGCATCCTATTTTTGATAAAAAAAAGGGCGAACGGCGCTTGCGCGCGCGTCGCCCTGTCGAATCTTGCCGTCCGACGGCGATGAATTGCCATCATTCGACGGGTTACTTGGGGAGACCCAACTTCCTCGCCTCGGTATAGATGGCCGGCACGAGGTTGTCGAGCTGGACAAGCCGCTTGAGATCCATGCCTGGGTCGGCTTCTTCGGCGGCCGTCTGCTCTGGCGGGTGAACGTAGTTCACCTCCACGCCGACGACTTTCATGCCGTAAGCAATGGCGCGGACGATTGGGATAAAAATGCTATCCCACTTGTCCCCGTACTCACCCTTGTAGTTTAGGAAAAATTCCATTGCATTTGGGCCGATGAGTCGCGGGCCGATCCAAACGTCCAGTTCATGGCCTGTCGCCTTGGCGAAGTACATATTGCCGAGACGTTCGGCGGCTTCTTGGATAGGCGGATAGGACGTCATCGACTTCCGCATCGGCACGACGATGTCGGCGCCGGTTTCCTTCATCGCGGTTTCGATTAGAAAAACCTGGGAAATCAGCGGCCACTTCTCAGGCTCCATCCAAAGGACAGAACCGAGAGGACTAACGATGTTCCATGCTGCTTGCATCGCCTGCCGCCGACTCGGACCCATTCCGCGTTCTTTTTCGCTGTAGAGGATTGCGCCGCGTTCAACGAGTCCGTTGCGCAGTTCCTCGCATGACCCGCCATCGACAACGATGACAGACAGGCCAAGCGCTGCTGCCTTATTTACGGTCGCGAGCGCAAATCGTGCCCGAACATCCATTTCTTTCGAAAACGTGGTTGTTGCAATAGCCGTTTTCACAACATTCTCCTTTCAAGTTGCGGTTGTATTAAGTTGGAAACGTGCGGCTAGAAACTTAAAATCGGCTAACAGTCAGCCGGTTTATGCGCATAATGATACAGATTTTACTTAATTTGTCAACACTTCGGCCCTTCAACAAGTTCAGGGCAGGCAAGCTCAGTACTAAATAAGCCCTACTTTCTTTTTAACCTCGGTGATTTTTTTGGATGCTTTTAAGTTTGCTTTCCGCGAGCCGGCGGCAAGAATTGATTTTATGCCGGACGGCTTGGAAAGTAATGTTTTTTTCTTTTTGCGGAAATCGGCGAAGTAATCCGATATTGTTTCAGCGAGAGATTTTTTGAACTCAGCGTAACCTTTGCCGCTAAAGATGCTTACTATATCATCTATTTTTTTACCGCTAAGCGCTGAATAAATTTCAAGAAGGTTGCTCATGCCCGGGCTACTAAATTTGTCATACTGAACACCAGCATGTGAATCTGTGGTAGCGCTCATTATTTTACTTCTAATTTCTTCAGGAGAATCATCGATAAATAGACACCCCATTGGGTCTGATTTCGACATTTTTTTGCCAGGAACTCGCAAATCCATGATTCTTGGTGCGGCAGTATGGATATTTTTCGGTTCTTTGAATGTTTTTCCAAAGCGTGTGTTAAATTTTCGTGCGAGGGTTCTGGCTAATTCGAGATGTTGGTCTTGGTCATCTCCTGTTGGTACGCCTTCAGCATCGTAGAGTAAAATATCAGAAGCCATTAGAACAGGATAATATAAAAGACCAGCATTTATATTTTCTATTTGTTTTCTGGATTTATCTTTGAATTGAGTCATACGTTCCAGTTCCCCCGGCGGTGTAATTATGCTTAGAATCCACCAAAGTTCACTATGCGCCGGTATTTTAGATTGTTGGAAAATCACGGACTTTTTAGGATTCAAGCCAACTGCGATGAAATCGGCGGCGAGATTTTTTATATTTTCATGCAGGTTTTTGGCTTCCGGGTTTTCGGTAAGCGCGTGCAGGTCGGCTATAAAAAAATAGCACTGATATTTGCCGGAATTCTGAAGTTCGACGAAGTTTTTGAGGGCACCGAGGTAATTGCCGATATGCAACCGGCCCGTGGGCTGAATTCCCGAAACAAGAACGGGTTTCATTTATATTTCTATTATAACAGGTATAACCATCGGACGGCGGCGGGTCTTGTTGTATACGAACTGGCCTATCTGGTCGCGAATAAGAGTTTTCAGGTAATCGGCTTCTACCTGCTGATAGCTCGGAATACGCCCGACGAGGCCGCGCAGCCGCTTTCTCATTTCTTCGAGAATCTCCTTGTTTTCTTTCAGATAAATGAAACCGCGCGAAATAATGTCAGGGCTTTTTACCAGCCGCCCGTTGTGCCGCTGGACAGTGAGAATGACAACTATCATTCCTTCTTTTGAAAGACTGACGCGATCCCTCAAAACGACTTCTTCGACATCGCCGACGCCGAGTCCGTCGACCATTACATAGGTAGCCGGCACGGTTTCGGCCGTTATCGCGAATTTGTCTTTGGTAAGCGCCGCAACCTGGCCGTTATCGAGCATGATAACGCGGTCTTTCTCGATGCCGGCTTCTTTAGCCAGCTTGATGACCGCTTTCCGCTTGTAAAAGTAGCTGTGGATCGGTACGACGAACATGGGTTTTACGAGTTTTAAAACCAGCTTGATGTCTTCGCCTTTGGCATGGCCGCTCGAATGGATGTCCAGAAGCTTGGAATTGTAAACCTCATCAACCTGACGCGCGATGTTGTCTTGCAGGGCCTGGATGCTACGTTCATTCCCCGGAATGACGGAAGAAGAAAAAATGATGGTATCAGTCGGCTTGAACCGCACTATTCTGTGTTCGCGGTTCACCATGCGCATCAATCCGGCATTCGGTTCGCCTTGCGAACCGGTTGTTAAGACGACTATTTTTTCGTCCTTATGTTTGTTTATTTCTTCAAGCGGAATGACATTTTGGCTTTTTTCCTTGAGATAGCCGAGATTTTTGGCAATGTTTAGGTTTGAAACCATGGAGCGGCCGTTCAGCGCCACTTTCCGCCCTAACTTTTCCGCAATTTTTATGATTTCCAGAAGCCGGTCAACCAGCGAAGCGAAGGCGGCGATGATTACCCGTCCTTTCGCGTTCTTTATGAGAGCTTCTATTTCTTCCTCAACAACCCTCTCGGAAAGCGTGAAGCCCGGGAATTCCGCGTTGGTGGCGTCTATAAAAGCACTGTGAATGTTCATTTTCCCGAGCTTTTCGAATATCTCTAGGTCCTGCGGTTTGCCGTCCCGGCTGGTTTCCAGACGGAAATCGCCAAAGCTAGCCATATCGCCCACGGGCGTTTTCAAAATGAAACCGAGCGATTCCGGGATGGTATGTCCTACTTCAAAAAATTCAGCCTCAAAGTTTTCGGAAATTTTCGCTTTACCGCCTTCGGTTACCGTTACAAAATTAAGTTTCGGGGCGTTGGTGAATTCCTCGTGCCGTTTTTCAACTATTGCCTTGGTGAATTGCGAAGTGTAAATGAGCGGATTGCCGAACTTTTCGATAAGATAATGGATAGCGGCGATATGGTCGTAATGGCCATGGGTAAGAATGATGCCTCTTATGTTTTTCTTCTTGGTTTCGAGATAGCTGGCGTTTGGAATTATGTAGTCAATGCCGGGGGTTTCCTCTTCCGGGAACTGTATGCCAACGTCGATAATTACGATTTCATTTTTGTATTCGAAGAACGAGCAATTGCGGCCGATTTCTTCCATGCCGCCGAGCGCCGCGAAGCGAACCGCTTCTTTTTCGGACGGATGAACCGTATGAATCGGTTGCTTGGCGAATTGTTTTTTGAAATGCCGAGAAGCCCCGGCCGGTTTAAAGGTTTTGTTTATTATTCTCTTTTCTTTTGTCATTCTTTTGTTTGATTTTTAATTTTGTGGGCGAGGAGGGATTTGAACCCTCAAGGATTTCTCCATACGCTCCTGAAGCGTACGCGTATGCCAATTCCGCCACTCGCCCTAACTATCTTAATAATCGCGGGAATAACCGTTAGCCCATCAGTTCTTTGAGTTTATCTATCGATTTAGTTTCAACTGGGCTCTGGCCGTTTAATTTTGCCAAATAATACGTTGCCCAGTCCGCCAGCGGTATTGTCCGCCATGTTTTTTCAAGTTCGTTTTTGCCGGATAAATTCAAACTGATTACGCGAACGCCTTTTTCTTTCAATAATTTTTCCGTTAATTTAAACCTTTTTTCGATTCTGGGACGAGAGGCGCTTTTAAGAAAGATTGCCGCCGTTTTTATTTTTTTGTTTTCAAAGCCCACTATTTCGTTATGATTCATTTCCGGCAAGACGTTATTAAAAGCCGGATTTTTAGCGGTTTCGTTTAATTTTATTTTCCAAATATAACCAAGGTGCCTGTGGTTTTCGTCCGTGTAAACCAACACCATTCTGTCTTTAAGGAGAGCGGCTATTTTTTGTCCTTCCCTGCGGAATTTTTCCGGTTTTATTTTTCCGGAATAATTCTTTATTCTTGGCTTTAGTCCAGCAGCTTTGAGAATTTTCGTTAATCCGTAAAACATTGTACCAACAGACTGTCTTGGAGTCAAGCTGCCCGGCGAGAAAGACACAAAAGGAATATGTTTATTATCGGCCAATTTGCCCAATTCGCCGCCGCTGGAAACGGCGGCTACCAGCGATTTTTTCCCGCCACCAAAAATATTTTTTAATCCCGACAAGGTTTCTTCGGTGTTACCCGAGAAAGAAGCGAAAATATAGAGCGGTTTTTTGAAGCTGTGTTCCGGCAAGCCGTAATCTTTCCAATTTGTTACGGGCAAATTTAAACCAATTTCTTTTTTAACGGCCCTCAGGACTTCCCCGGCCAGCCCGGAACCGCCCATTCCTATTATTATCAGACCGTCGGGGCGAATACCTGAAAGTTTGTGAAGATTGGAAGTCCGCAGGTTTTTTTCGGTCAGCTGCTTGTTGAATTCGATTATGTTTTTTTGGAAATCGTCCATTTGGTTTTGGTTATGGTTCATTTAAAAGACCTGGCAGTTTTTAGATACCATTCGTTAACGTCTGCAAATCTTTGCGCGGGTTCATTGATAAGACCCGCCTGGACTCCCTGCAGGTCTTTTCTTGAAAGGTAGGCATAGTATGGAGAATAAAGGAAAACCGCAGGATAGTCGCCAACAATCAAACCTTGAAGCTCCTGGATTTCTGAATCGCGTTCGGAATCATCGTCATTTTTGTTTATATCGGTTATAAGATTGTCCGCCTGCTTGCTGTTGTATAGAGACAGATTAAGGCCCGGATAGAATCTTTGAGATGAATGCCAAAAGGCGAATAAATCAGCGGGTGGGTTCGGCATATTGCCGAAAAGTATTGCCTGATAATTCCTGTTTTTAACAGTGTCGCCGGATATTTCTTCGGGAGAAAGAACGACTATATTCGTTTTTACTCCTATAGTTTCCCAATAGGCCCGGAGTTTTTCGGCGGTTTTTTGCAAAAACGGCACTTGAGGAACGGAAAGATTAAACTCCAAATTGACTTTCGCCCCTTTTATGGTTTTTTGCCTTATTGTCGACGAACCAACGAGCCATCCGCCGTTATCCAGAATCTGTCTGGCTGTTTCCATTGGCGAATTTTCTGTCTGGCTTTCCTGTTGACGCAACAGTGAGGGCGAAAACGGGCCAAACCGGACTTCTCCTGCGTCTTTCAGAATTTCGTTCACCAAATTTTCGCGGTTAACCGATAAACTGAGGGCTTGGCGCACTTTTTTGTCCTGCAGGGCAAGATTTTGCCCCTGATTGAAAAATACCGCGTAATAACTCGGCAGAGAAAAATTGTGCGTTTCGTAAGGTCTTTTTATTCCATCTATGTAGCCGGAGTCCGCGGCGAATCCGTCAATCTGGCCGGAATTGAAGGAATCTATGAGTTCGGCGGCATTAGGAAAGAATTTAAAATCGAATTCAGTTATAAGCGGCTGGCTGGCTAAATAAAATTTGTTTGTTTTTAGGCGGTACGTGGTGATATATCCGTCGTCGCGCACTTCATAGGAATCGAAAACATACGGCCCGCTGCCCACCGGCTGAAGGTTATATCGTGAAAGGCGCCAATTCGCCACAGGCGCTTCCGCAAACAGACGCTTGGGAATAATGTAAAGGTTTTTTAAGTTTTGAGGAAAGAAAACGTACGGGCTGCCCAGGGTAATTTGAAGTTCAAGCTCACTCACCCTTTTAACGGAAACCCCCTGCCAACCTGAATAAAGTGGAGAGCCGGAGTCCGGATCCTGTATTTTTTGAATCGTGAAAATTACGTCGTCGCTGGTAAGTTTCTCCCCGTCAGACCACCGTATGTTTTCCTTTAGGCGTATATTCCAGTCCTGATTATTTTCCGGCGAGACGATTTTATCGGATAAGTCCAACAAGTTGCTGAAGAGAATTCTGACGAGACTTTTATCCGCTTCGTTTGACGCAGTAACCGGGTTTACGTGAATGGGTTGACCGATAATTCCATCCACATAAACCCCGCCACTGGTCGGCACGACAACGGTTTTTTGGTTTATTAAAATAACGCCAAGACTTACCGAACTGCAAAGAGCCAGAACAAGCGCGGTTAAAAAAACGGCGCGTTCGGCGCGCGAAAAAGCCGAAAAAATTTTTTTTAAAATTATGTTCACAATTCCTTTGTTCCAGGAATCCGGGAGTTTAAATGAGCAATTGGGCGACAGCCAGTCCCAGAAAGATTATGGCTAAAGCGACAGTGGCGGAAAAAATAATTTTTTCCATTCCGCGTCTTGTCTGATAAAAAGCCCCTCCGTCGCTGCCGCCAAAAATTCCGGACAGCCCGGTGGAACGTTCTTGGAGCAGAATCAATATTACTATTGCCACCGAAACGACGACTTGAGCGACGGCTATTAAGGTTTTCATTTTTTCGTTGCCATATGGAAAACTGTATTTACCAGCCCGACGATAATTGATGAATAAATGAGAGCAGAGACGCTTTCAATGGTAAGGCCTTCGGAAAGCATGTCAAGAACATAGAGAACTATCATATTTACCACGATCAATCCCAGGCCGAAAGTAAGAACGATTATGGGTCCAAGGATAAGCTTCAAAACCGGTTTAAGCAACATGTTTAGGGCGGTCAGAATTACGGCCAGCAAAACCATGGTTTCCAAGTTTACCTTCAGGTTGAAGCCCCGCACGACATAGCCCGCGGCCAACAGGGCAGCGGCATTCGCGAAAACCCCGACTATCAGTTTTGCCACAAGTTTCACTTTGTTTATTTTATCACAAATTTACGGAATCCAGAAAAATTTTCTTTCTGCGATATCTGTGAAACCTGACTGCGAAATAGTGCGTTTCGGAAACAACCGTCGGTATTATTTTTTGAAGTTTTTCCGCAGCGTTTTCTATTTTTACCCCGGTTTTACCGAGTCCATAGATGAGGCGTTCCGGCTTTGCGAAAGAAATAATCTTTATTTTTTTGCCGGGCTTCAATTTTGATTTTTCCATTGCCGATTTCGCCGCGGATAATTGTCCTTTGCCGCCGTCGATTACCATTAAATCAGGATACCGCCATTTCGGATGATTTAGCCGCCTTGATATGGTTTCAGACATGGCGGCCGGGTCGTCGCCGGGTTTTGCGGTTCTGATTATGAATTTTCTCCAGAAATCTTTTCTTGCGGAAAGTTCCCCGTTTCCGCCTCCGGCGTAAAAACTCCACGCCGTCATGCCGGCGACAGTTTCTCTTCCGGCCAAATGCGAAATGTCATAACCCTCGATTAAGTAAGTTTTTGTTTTTTCTGCAAGCGGCAGATTTTTTTGAATGTTAAAGCTTTCGAGAAACTCGCGGTGAGCAAGCACCTTTTCCAACGCCGATTTTTGCTCGGGCTTCAGGTTTTCGGAAAACCCCCCGCGATTTTTACCAAGAAGGAATTTTTTAATGATGCGGACATTTTTTTGATATTGTTTTATTTGTTCCGGCGTTGCCCGCTTGTCTTTTTTGCAACAAAATCCTAAGCAATTGTCTATTTGAGCGTTGAGACAAATACGGAAATGGGGTTTCGGGCAAGTGCAGTAGGGGAAATAACGGCGGAGCATTTTTAATACAAGCCGAAGAGCTCGGCCCTCGGTAAACGGGCCGACGAAAGACGAACCCTGAACATTGAACCGTGAACTATGGACAGCTTGGTTTTTATGGACTACGAAAATCTTCGGGAATTTATCATTTGTAATTACCGCGTAAAAATAACTTTTGTCGTCCCGCCATAAAACGTTGTAAGAGGGATTCAGTTCTTTTATGAGCCGGGATTCTTCTATTAATGCCTCTATTTCGGAGCGCAGGGGAATGAATTTCAAATCGGTTGCGTTTTCATGAAGCAGGTCGTTTTTAAAATAACCGGTTTTTAGATACGACTGTAGCCTTTTTTTCAGAATGGAGGCCTTTCCTATGTAAAGCGGCTTGCGTTTATCATAAAAAACATAAATACCCGGCGTTTTCGGAGATTTTTTTATCTTTTCTTTTATTTTCAGCCAACTGTCCATGGAAATGTTATATCGCGCAGGCGCTTCCTTGCGCAAATCCCGTTCAATCCGAACCGTTTTTAAATGATGCTTGAAATAAGGCTGTCGCCGTTCATTTCCGGAGGTTTCGGGATATTCATTATTTCGAGAATGGTCGGCGCCACGTCTGACAATACGCCAGTCACCTGGGAAGACAAACTTCCCCAATTCATGAATTTTCTGTTTTTGAATTCAGGCGCCACAAGATAAAAAGGAACCGGATTAGGGTCATGCTGAGTTTCAAATTCCCCTGTTTTAGGATCGATCATCTCCTCCAGATTTCCGTGGTCGGAAGTGACGATGATGGCGATATCGTCGTTGATGCAAGTTTTCAGTATTTTCCCTATTTCATTGTCTATTGCCTGAGCCGCTTTCAGGCCCGCCTCGAAATTGCCCGTGTGCCCTATAGTGTCCGCGTTGGCGTAATTCACGAGAATGAAATCGAAAGAGCGGTTCGCTGCGGCCTCTATAACGCGGTCTGTCAACGACGAAGCCATCATCTCCGGGTGTTCGTCTATATGCGGCGTCGAAAGCGAAGGTATTAGAACGCGATATTCGTTTTTAAACGCCGATTCGCGATAGCCGTTGAAAAAATATGTCACGTGCGCGTATTTGTAGGTTTCCGCCAGCCGCAATTGAGTCATGCCGGCCTCGGAAATAATTTTTCCAAGCGGGTTTTCGATGGAGTCGGGAGGGAAAGCCACGGGTACCTTGAATTTGCGTTCGTAATTGGTCATCGTGACTGCGAAAAGATTCTTGAAGCTTTTGACGGGAAATTTGTCGAAGTTTTCCGCTATGAAAGATTCCGCGAGCTGGCGTATCGAATCTTCGCGGAAGTTGAAGAATATTACGGAGTCGTTTTCGTTGACGGATTTGTCTGGGGCTATCCTGAGCGGCGTAAGAAATTCTTCGCTGGAATTTCGGGAATAATTGTCTTTTATGGTTTTATTCAAATCGTCCGGAATTTCGCCCCGGGTTCCGGTCATGCAGTCATAGGCGCGCTGAGTCGCTTCCCAGTTTTGACCCCTGTCCATTCCGAAGTATCTGCCGGTCAGGGTCGCTAATTTTTCCCTGGGAATTTCCTGGAGAAATTTTTCGAGAGTATGCGGCCGGCTGTCTTTGCCGTCGGCGAACAAGTGGAGTTTTATGTTTTCCACTTTTTCCTGCTCGGCCATTTTAAGAAGGGCCTTTATGTGTTCCAGGGAAGCATGGACGTTCGCTTTCGTCAGAAGGCCGACAAAATTGACTCCGGAATTATTTTTTCTGGCGTGGTCGAACGCGCTTTTTAAGGACTGATTTTGAAAAAAACTTCCGTCGCGTATCGAAAGTTCAATTCTCGGATAATACTGGTAAATCACCCTGCCGGCCCCGATGGTAAGATGGCCTACTTCGCTGTTGCCCGTTTCTCCCCATGGCAGACCAACCGCTATTCCGGAAGCCTGCAGACTGCCCATCGGGAAGTTTTCTTCAAGCCATCGGAAATTTTCGGGCTTGGCCATGTAAATGGGGTTGGAATCGTCATTTCTGCCGATTCCCCAGCCGTCCAATACCACCAAAATAACCGTTTTTTTCATTGATTTCTATTGTAAGTCATTTGAAAACCAAATAAAACGTTTGATGCGGTTGTGCCGTTATTTTACACTTGACTCATCGGCATCAAATTTATTAAAATTATCACATTAAAGAGTCACAAAACATTTACGCATTCCTAAAAAATTCTATCTTATATTAGAAGCTTGGCGCGTACCGGCTCCTAAAAAACAAAATGATGAAGAATTTAGGGACAAAAAATAATGATTACCTCGTTTACGCTTTTGGCAGGCGGGTTGGTTTTAGGTTTATTAATAGGTTATTGGGGCAGGCAATTTCTCGCCTCGAAGCAGGCGGGCTCCATTGAAAAAAAGAGCAAGCAGGCGCTTGAAGAAGCAGAGTCGCAGGTACGCAAAATAATTTTAGGCGCCGAAGAAAAAGCGGCGGCGGTTTTGGTCGAGGCAAAAGAAGAAGAAAAAAAGCGGCAATCGGAAATACGCGACATAGAAAAACGTCTACTTCAGCGCGAGGAATCGCTCGACAAAAAAATTTATTCGCTTGGCGAGGAAGAAGGCAATTTAAAGAAAAAAGAAGAATCGCTTAAAGAACGCGAAAATGAAATCAGCGAACTCAAAAACAAGGTCCAGGGAGAATTTGAAAAAATCGGCGGCATTACGAGAGAAGAAGCCAAAGAGTCGCTCTTCCGCGAGATAAAAGAGCGTAGCCGCGGAGAACTTGCCGAAGCGCTCCAGAAAATAGACCGGGAAAGGCACGAAGAAATCGAGAAAAAGGGGGTTGAGATAATGACTACGGCCTTGCAGCGCTACGCTCGTTCGCACATTTCAGAGCTAACCACGACCGTTTTTCCCCTGACTGACGAGGAGTTCAAGGGCAAAATAATCGGCCGCGAGGGAAGAAATATCCGCGCTTTGGAACGCGCCACGGGCGTCGAATTTGTAATCGACGAAACTCCCGACAGCGTCGTCATATCGTCATTCGACCCTTTTCGCCGCGAAGTGGCCCGACTGGCGTTGGCCAAGCTTGTGAAAGACGGGAGGATACAGCCCGCGAAAATAGAAGAGAAAGTCGAGGAAGCAAAAGAAGAACTCCAAAAAAGAGTAATCGAAATCGGAGAAGAGGCGGCCGCGGAAATAGGGATTTACGACCTGCCGAAGGAAATTCTGCAGCTTTTGGGACGGCTTAATTTCCGAACCAGTTTCGGGCAGAACGTGCTTATTCATTCGATAGAAATGGCGCATTTGGCCGGAATGATAGCCGCCGACCTGGGATTGAACGTCCAGATTGCGAAAAAAGGAGCGCTTCTTCATGACATAGGGAAAGCCATTGACCACGAGGTTGAAGGAACGCACGTCGACCTCGGCATGAAGCTTCTCAAAAAATACGGAATAGACGAGCGCGTTATCGAGGCAATGCAATCCCATCACGAAGAATATCCCTACGCGATTCCGGAAGCATTCATCATCACCGCGGTTGATATACTTTCCGCGGCAAGGCCGGGGGCCAGGCGCGGGACTCTCGAGAATTACATAAAGAGATTGTCCGATTTGGAAAAAATCGCCGGAGAATTTTCTGGAGTCAAAAACGCCTATGCTATTTCGGCCGGACGTGAATTGCGGGTCTTTGTCGTGCCGGAAAAAATAGACGACTTCGGGGCTCTCGAACTGGCTCGTCAGATTGCAAATCGCATCCAATCGGAGTTAAAATATCCCGGCGAGATTAAAGTCAATGTTATCCGAGAAATAAGGGCGGTCGAATACGCCAAATAAACATAACGCGAAACAACAAATTAACTATGCGAATAATACGAAAATATTTCGCAAGATTCGCATAATTGTATTCGCAATTTCGCATTAGATTACCATGCTTCTAAAATATTCCAAATTTTCGCTTTACGTTTCGGTATTCAGCGTTCTGATAGTGATGGTCACAACCTTTTTCCCTTTCATAGGGGGAAAGGATTATTTTTTCAGGAGTTCCGTGCAGATAGCCCTGATTTTTTTTGTTTTATGGTGGGGATTTGGGGCGGCCCGCGGTGAAGTTCTGACGCGGTGCAAGGATATGTTCAGAAAACCGCTTTTTGCCGCGGTTTCTGCCTTCGCGGGGGCTTTTATGCTGGCGACTTTTTTTGCCTACGACCCTAACGCGGCATTCTGGTCAAACTACGAGCGCGGCGAAGGGGGTTTCCAGATGCTCCATTATTACGCTTTCTTTTTCCTTCTGGTGTTTCTTTTTAAAGAAAAAAAAGACTGGGAAAGGCTTTTTTGGGTTTCCTTGGCCGCCGCGGCCGCTATGATATTTTACGGAATCGGAGCCGCGGTTTTCTTGCCTAATCCCGACGGCAGTTTTTCAAATCCTTTCGGGCTGGTAGGGCCGTATTCAAACGCTTCAAAATTAACGGCACCGACTTTTTTGGAAAGACTTTTTAATACAGAGCGTTTCCAGGGTTCTCTTGGCAATCCGGCCTACGTCGCTCCTTATCTGATATTTTCCATTTTTTATCTCTTATGGCTGTGGTTTTCCGAAAAAAATAAAAGTATGCCGAAGAACGTTTCCTACGGAGCGCTTGGAATCCTCTTTATGGTGTTTTTTCTTCTTTCAAAAACAAGGGGAGCTTTTCTCGGTTTGGCCGGTTCGGTTTTCGTTTTTCTTTTGATTCTTGCTTTTGAATATCCAAAATTCAGAAAATGGCTTGCTGTTTAGTTCGCCAAAATTAAATTCCTGCAGACTGTCGTCGAAAATAATTTTATCTCTTAACAGACCAAGTTCGTCAGCGATAATTTCTGCCGTCTCACGCGTCCTCAAGAAAGATGAACAATAGATTCTCGAAAGGTGTTCCCGTTTTAGATCAGTCGCCGCGGCCAGTACCTGATTCTGACCACGTTTAGTCAATTTGTATTGATCACGAGAATCAGAACTAATCACACTCAATACGTTGCTCTCCGCCTCGCCATGCCGCATCACAAAATAACGGTTGCCGGATTTTTTCGTCCGTTGTTTTAACTCCGCGAGCGAACCGATGACTACGGTTTCCGCGCCGTCCGAAGTTTGCCAGATCG
>JBBTVY010000016.1:0-23242 GCA_038063055.1 Patescibacteria group bacterium
GCTTTTTCGCTTTTGACTTCGCCGTTACTGCCGATAATCGCGATGCCCGCGGAATCGTATCCCCGGTATTCGAGATTTTTTATCCCTTCCATTAAAACCGGAAGGGCTTCTTCTTTTCCTATGTATCCGACAATTCCACACATTAAATTAAAGCAAAGAGGGTATCATACTAAAAAGATCTTAAATTAAGTTCTTAGGCGCTGACAAATTCGGTTCTTTCTTTTTTATACTTTCTAATTTTACCATAAAAAAGCCGCGAGTACCCGGGGGTACTCGCGTTTGTTGGTTGCGCGCGTCTGCGCATTAGTATCAGCGTTCTTCTCTCGGCACATCGACAACGTGCGACAGCTGATGCCGAAGCATCACTTCCGAACGTCCGCCATACTGGGTACGCATTCCGACTACGCCGTCGCTGAAAATCTTCATGTACGAGGCGATGGCGCGGAGATTGCCGGAATACACCCAAACGATGAAGTTGATCTGGGATTCGATGCGCTTGTTGTTGTCCCTGACCCACTCTGCAACGGCCGCCATGCTGTCGTTTTGAAGGATTCCGCCAAGCCCCTTGTCTTGGAAGCTCGGCATGAGGCCGATTTGTTCCAGTTCCACAACCGGAAGCGGACGCTGAAACCCGCCGTGGATTTCCCAGCCGATGTAGCCCACGACTTCGCCATCCACCTCCAAGACGAACACTTGATAGAGCGGGAAGGAATTCAGGCGACACTCCATCCACTGCCTTGCGCTATCGGGCCCCCCCTGGTTGCCGCTGAAGCATGCCAGGTTGATTTCCGTGAGAGCAGGCAGGTCCTTCTCTTCTGCGCGCCGTACCACAGACTGCACGCTATTATTTGTCAAAGTGCCTCCTTAGTTAAGATAAGTATTCCATCGGTTGATGAAATTACTTCTATCAAAGCATTTTTTCGTTGGAGAGTCAAGAGAAGCTCACTCGCCGATTTTTCGAAGAATTCCGACAATAATCTGCCCGAGTTTATCCGGATCATGTCGAATCAAAGTGCGTTTTACAAAATCCCCTTTTTGCGGCCTTGGGAACTTCTTGTTGATGAGATTTCCTAAAATGTATTTTCTTATCCTGAAGCGCCCGTTTTTTACCATATGCTCTCCTTCGTGGGCATAACGTTTGAGTATTCGCGGCGACGGCTTTTCTTTATTCACAATCACATAGTCAAGTTTACTTTTAACATGGCTCTCGATCAGAGATACAAAATCAGCGACTGCATAGCCATCGGTGTGGCCTTCTTTAGTCATAAGATTGCATACATATACTTTTTTTGCCTTCGTTCGTGCAATGGCTCGCGCGATGCCCGAAACCAAAAGGTTTGGGACAAGACTTGAGTAAACATCTCCGGGAGCAATCACAACGAGATTGGCTTCGCGTATGGCGGCGACAGCTTTTGGGTTGGCGCGCGCTCGCGGTTCGAGGATCATTTTACTTAGGTCGCGAAGGTTGGAATTGTGAATTTTGCTTTGGCCGCGTATCGCCTTTCCATTTTTGAGATAAGCCACGAGCCGCACTTTGTCGAGGGTGGCGGGAATAACCTGTCCCTCCAACCGCAATACCTCCGAAGCCCTCTCGACTGCTTTGTCGAAACTGCCGGTGGTTTTTTCAAGCGCCGAAAGAAAAAGATTTCCAAATGAGTGGCCCTTTAATCCGCCGTCCGAAAAGCGATAGTTCATAAGTTTTCGCATATACTGACCCGACTTGGAAAGCGCGACCAAGCACTGGCGTATATCGCCGGGCGGCAGGACCCCCAGTTCGTCGCGCAGTATACCGGTGGAGCCGCCGTCGTCCGCCATGCTTACTATTGCGCTAAGATGCACCGGATATTTTTTAAGGGCGCTAAGCACGGTAAAAGTTCCCGTTCCTCCCCCTATAACAACTATATGTTTCATTGGCTTATCAGTATCCTAAACTAATATCCGAAAATTAATCAATATCCAATAATTGAGAATGTCATAAACAAGTTTGATTAAAAAAATTTTGTAGCCTCAAGGGGAATCGAACCCCTGTTCCAACGTTGAGAACGTTGTGTCCTGGGCCATTAGACGATGAGGCCATATCTCAATTTTCAAAACGAGTTTGCAAATTGGTTCATTGAAAATTCATTGTAAATTGGTGTTTAGAAATTGTAAATTATACGGCTTTTATCGATTCCACGATTTTTTTAAGTTCCATGGAATGCGACCCTTTTACAAGGATAAGGTCGCCCTTTTTAATAACTTTTTCGACCGCATCGACGGCTTCATCGGCGCTGTAAAAACTCTGTATGTTTCTTTTCGACAAACCATTTTTTCTGGCAGCTTCGGCAATAAGTTTCGCCGCTTCGCCAACCGTCACAAGAACATCGACTACCTGCGCCGCTGTTTTGCCGACTCTTTCGTGCGCTTCCATGGAATATTCTCCCAGTTCCAACATATCGCCGAGCACCGCTACTTTGCGCCTGCCCGGCAAATCGCCGAGGGTGTCGAGCGCGGCGTTCGTGGACAACGGGCTTGCGTTATAAGAGCTATCCATAACGGTTGTTCCCTTCACGCCCGGGAAAAGCTCCATTCTTGACGGAGCCGGCCGGTAACACTTTAGCGACTCGGAAATTTTAATGAGGTTCAGACCAAAAATCAAACCGACGGTTGCGGCGGCTCCGGCCGCATACGCCTGAGTTTTTCCGAAAGCGCCGTCTATTCTCACTGGAATAGAACTGCCTCCATATTCCATTTTAAAGGAAACGCCGACGGGCTTCTTGTCTTCAATATTATTTTCGAAATTTGTCAGCCGCAATTCCGCTCCCCTTTTGAAACCGAAAGTGACGACATGCGCCCGCGTTCTGTCTTTGAGTTCCATAACCGTGTCGTCGTCATAATTCAAAATCGCAAAGCCGGCCGACGGCAGATGTTCTATCAATCTTGATTTCTCGCGGGCCACTTCTTTGGCACCGCTGAAAAATTCGACATGAGCGGGTATGTCGCCCACCGCGGTAATAACGCTTATATTGGGACGGGTTATTTCAAGAAGTTTTCTCAAATCGCCCGGCCTATCGGCGCCGTATTCCAAAACCAGAATTTCAGGATAACCGCGCTTTTTTACAATCAAATTTAAAATTCCCACAGTCATGACTTTCAGCCAAAAAAAAGCTTTCCTGATTCTCTTTTCTCCGACAGGTGTGTCATGACTTACGACTTTCATTTCATCGTCGGAAAAATCGCCGATAATCGCCAATGGCAGGCCTAGTTCGCTGTTAAAGTTCCCTCTCGAAAATCTGGTGCGTCGGCTGGGACCGAGCACCGCCGCAATGGCGAGTTTCGCCGATGTTTTGCCGACACTTCCGGTAACGCCGATTATCCCCGGCCTGTATCGAAGAATCATATATTGCGCCAGTTTTTTAATCGTCCAAGTTAAAATTGTGATTAATATATCTTTCATAATTTTATTAATTCATTAATGTTATCAAATTTTCAATTTCTAATTTCCAATTTTCATTGAATTTACAAATGTTTCGATAATTGAATCAATGAAAATTAATTGTAAATTGATAATTGTAAATTAAAAATTATTTTCCATTATTCTTTATTCATAATTCATCATTCAAATCATAATCTGTCCGGCGGAATATTATAATAGTTGAGAATAAACTGGGATAAATCCCTGAAAGCCGGCACAACCGTCAATGCCGCCACAGGGGCGCCTTCCGACTCGTCTAATTTTATGAGAATTATGAAACGCGGACTGCTTGCCGGACCGAATCCAACATATGTGTTAATGACATTGTCCGTGTATGTTTTATTCTTGAAATCCGGGACATAAGCGGTTCCGGTTTTACCGGCTATTGAATAGCCGGATAGTTTGGCAACGCCGGCTTTGTCCACCGCGGAAATCATCATTTGCGTGACAAGATTGGCCGTGGATGAACTGATAACATTACCAAGAGATTTTGGCTCCAAAGCCGCGTTGACGTAAGGACGCATCATCTGCCCGCCGTTGGCTATTGAAGCTACGGCTGTGATAAGCTCGAGCGGCGTCATGGCTATTCCCTGGCCGAACGAGGCAGTCGCGAAATTAACTTGCGGAACGTAACTGGCAAAAAGGGGCTTCAAACTGCCGGCCAGCTCGCCCGGCAAATCAATTCCCGTTTTGTCTTTAAGGCCGAATTTGACGAGATAGTTTCTGAAAATATCATTGCCTATTTTACTCTCGGCGAAAACCGCGCCCACGTTTAAGGAATTTTCTATCACCTTAGTCATTGTAATGATGCCGTATGGTCCGTGCGTTTTAAAATCGTGATTTTCGATTTTTTTTCCGCTGACTACAACCATTCCTTTGTCGTTATAAGTGGTTTCTGGGGTTATTTTTCCCGAATCTATTCCGGCTGCCATTGTTATGACTTTTACCACCGATCCGGGCTCGTAAATTTTCTGCACGGCCGGGTTAAGAAAATCCCCTATGTTCGCCTCCGAATAATTATTGGGGTCGAAATTGGGATAACCGCCCATCGCCAGAATTTTTCCAGTCGAAGGTTCTTCTATTATAAAAGCCCCGCTTTTGGCTTTGTTGTTTTTAACAAGATTTGCCAAAATCTTCTCGGACTCCGTTTGTATGTTCTGGTCTATCGTGAGAGTCAAATCTTCTCCGTTTCTCGGCTGGATGAGCTTGCCGCTTTCGGTCCGCCCGGGAATGCCGTTCAAGGATTCTTCATAAAACTTTTCCAATCCGTATTTTCCGCTTTCGCCGTTATCGCTGTTGTTCGGGCCGACAAATCCCAAAACTTGCGAAGCAAGCTGACCGAAGGGATAAAACCTTTCCGGCTCTAAATCGACGAAAATGCCTCTTATCTGTTCCTCGCGGACTTTATCAACAACGGACTGGTCGGCTTTTCTTTCCAAAAGAACATAGTTGCTCGTTTTGTCGGAAAACTTTTTTTCCAATCCCGAAGGCAAATCGGAAATTATTTCAATAATCCTGTTGTAAGTTTCCTTGGCGTCTTCGACGAGCTTTGGCACGGCGTAAATCATCGGAAAATCTTTTTCTATGGCCACCGCGAGTTTGTTTCCGTTTTTATCCGAAAAATAAATGGTTCCTCTTTTGGCGGCGACCATTCCCGAAGCTGTATATTGCGACTCTGCTCTCGCAAGATAATAATTTCCTTTGTTTATCTGAACTTGATACAGCCGGAAAAATAAAAAAGAATAGCCAACGGCTATCAAAACCACCAAAACCAGAAAACGTCTGTTCATCTTTTAATTATTTTTTTGGGTTTGCGCCGAATATTCAACGTATACAAAATAACATTTTTTATGATAAAACAAATTTAAATAAAAATTTTATCTGGTTTGAGAAGCAGCCAGGTTCCCGTCCAGCTGGCCGCTTATTTTCAGATATTGCGGATTTTTTTCCTCAATAAGGTTTCTGTTGTTCGAAAATTTTTGGAGGTTGACTTCGTCCAAAAGGGCGAAAATTTTGTCCTGAAGTTGAGATTTTTCGGTTTGCAGCTTTCTTATGTCGAGTTCCGCCGCTAAAATCTCGTGTTCCAGGTTTACGGAACGGTTGTAAGACGAAATAACCAAAACAGAAGCAAGGAGCGAAACGCCCACAAGGGCTCCAATGACATAATTTATAAGGCTTTTTTGTTCGGGTTGGAAAAAGGTCATTTTTGTTGTTTTTGGTGATTTGTCGCTTTTTATTTAAATTACTTTGGCGGCCCGGAGCATAGCCGAGCGGCTTCGAGGATTTTTTAAAGCTTCCTCCCTGGTCGGCCTTATCGGTTTCGGAGTCAAAATTTCCAGTTCGCCCTGCTCCGCCATCCGCCTGAATATTTTTTTAACTATCCTGTCTTCAAGCGAATGAAAACTGATAATGACTGCGCGACCCGCCGGTTTAAGTATCTCCGGAAGTTTTCTGATTATATTCTCGATATTTTCAAGTTCTTTGTTCGCGTAAATCCTCAACGCCTGAAAAGTCCTTGTCGCCGGTTCGATACGCCCTCGTTCGTAATTTTTCGGCAGGGCGTTTTTTATCGTTTCATTCAGTTCTCCGGTCGTTTCTATGGGTTTTTCTTCTCCGCGTCTTTTTATCGCCTCAGCTATTTTTCTTGAAAAACGTTCTCCGCCTAATTCAAAAATTATGTCGGCCAAAGTCCATTCGTCCAATTTTTTCAGAATTTCTCTGACCGGAGCGGCGGAATTATCGTAGGTCATCAGAAGCGGTTCGTCCTTTTTAAAACTGAACCCGCGTCCGGATGATTCGAGTTGTTCCGAGGAAAATCCCAAATCTAGAATCAATCCGTCGGCTTTCGGCAAATTTTTTTCTTTAATGATTGCCGGTGAATCCGCATAATTTCCGCAAGCCAATATCAAATTTTTTTTCTCTATGGCTTCCTTCAAGTCCTCGCTCCGTTTTAAATTTTCAATCATCGATTCATCCCAATCAATTCCTAAAAGTTTTCCTCCGTGGCCGATTATTTTCAGAATTTCCCTGGCATGTCCTCCGCCGTCAATCGTGCCGTCTATGAAAAAATTGCCAGGCTCCGGTTTCAGAAGCTCGATTACTTCACCGAGAAGGACCGGAATGTGCATTGGAACTATGACAAAATTACAATAACCATGACTTAATAATATTTGTCATCGTTATCATCATTGTCATTGTCAAATACCGAGTTCTCCCAACTTCTCGGCTATTTCTTCCGAGGCGCTTTCCGTTTTCTGTTTATAGCGTTCCCAATTGTCCTTGTCCCAAATTTCCATCCGGTTATAAAGTCCGGCGACAACAGCCTCTTTTTTTAGGCCGGCGTAATTGCGTAGATAATCGGGTATGAGAATTCTTCCCTGTCCGTCGGGCAAAACATCGCTCGCCCCGGCAAGCATCAACCTTACGAAAGCGCGCGAGTTGGACTGACTAAGCGGAAGCGCCATAAGTTTCTGTGCCAGCGATTCCCACTCTTTGTTGGCAAAAACGAAAAGGCAGTTATCAAGTCCCCTGGTGATGATGGCTCCCGGCAACAACTTTTCCCTGAACTTAGACGGGATCGCCAACCGACCTTTTGAATCCAAGTTATGTTTGTATTCTCCTAATAGCATTGTTTTATTAAAACTTCGACATAATGAGCGGTTTAATCTTTGAGAAGCTATCGGAAGTCGCGCAGGCGGCTGAGATGCAGGCAAATTTTCAGCAGAAAATTATGCCGGTTCTCAAAGATTAAATTGTGAATTATCCCCAGAAACCCTTACTTATCCCCAAATCTATCCACAATTCCCCACTTGGTATTCATATTAAAGCATCTATTAGATGAGTCAAAACAGATTAAAAAAATTTTCCTGTGCCGAAAAACCATTGATTTATTTATATAAAATAAAATTATTATCCCAGGATATCAACAGATTATTAAGTTATAAAAATTTTAAAAATGAAAAAGGAGGTAATCTTGCGGATTCCTCCTCTTTTTTGTTTTGGCGCGGTTTGTCGATCAGGCGGCGCTATACGCGGTTCTCGGCGAACTTCTGCCGGAAATGGTCGAGTGTCCAGACATTGCCCTCGAGGTCGCGGACCATCGCCGTGGCGGACGGAATTTCCGAGGTCAAAGACCTCATGATCTTGTCGAGTTCCCCCGACAGCACCCGTTCGTTCACGAAATTGACTTCCTTGTCCGCGGACACACCCTTGGCGTTTATCTTGTCCTGGGTCGTCGTCAGGCGCACGAGCCTCCCTGTTTCGAGCGAAAATTCTGCCGTTATCGTGCACTTCCAGACGGAGCCCTTGACCTTCTCCATGGACGTGTCCATGAGCACTCGCGGAGGAGACTTCACGCAGGCCAAGACCCGCATGAAGTTTTCTAGGTTCCCGCAGTCCAGGCCGGTAGGCCGCATCGCGTTCAATGCCCCTTGTGCTGAGAACAAAAGTTTTTTCAGCATTAGCGTTCCTTTATCCAATTTTGGTTTATCAATCCAAGCCAATAACCGGCTTGGGCTGATAAAAACATTGCCATAAAATTACTCCCTTTGTCAATAAAAAACGAATATGTTTATTTTTTATTTTTATGCTATCATTTACATTGTCGAAACAATCCAATAGAAAATATGGACATAAACAAAATATCGGCGGGCAAAAATCCGCCGCAGGAAATAAACGTTTTCATAGAAATCCAGCAGGGCTCGTCCGTTAAATACGAACTCGACAAGGATTCAGGAGTAATCGCCGTCGACCGCTTTCTCTATACATCAATGAGTTATCCGTTTAATTACGGATTCATTCCGAACACTCACGCCGAAGACGGCGACCCAATGGATATTCTTCTGATAACTTCCGCCCCTCTTTTTCCGGGAACAATGACGCCCGCGCGTCCCATTGGAATGCTTGAAATGGAAGACGAGTCGGGAATAGACCATAAAATAATCGCGGTGCCGACGGCAAAAATCGACCCGGAACTTTCCGACATAAAAGAAGTGGACGATCTCGGAGAACACCTCAAATCGAAAATCAAACACTTTTTCGAAACATATAAACAACTTGAACCGAATAAATGGGTGAAAGTAAAAGATTTTCTTGACAAGAGCCACGCCGAAGAAGCAATAAAAAAATCTCTCGCCTAAGCGGGAGATTTTTTTCAGGCATAACAAATTTCCAAACCGAACGGGTCTCGGTTATAATATTTTCAATGATATCCCACGAACAGCTCTATCAGCCAGACAAATATAAAATCATTTTGGGCGAAGGCAAAAATATCGGTTTTTGCACCGTCTGGAACGAACCCGAGCGCGCGCTTAAAGAATATCCGGAACTTATTAAACGTTCGGCGATTATCGGAACCTTGTATAGCCGGCAGGGGGTCAACATTATACTTAGGAATCTCGCCCTAAACCCCCAGATACGCAACCTGTATCTCTGGGTTAATGGAGCGCTTTCGTGCAGTCCTTTCGGGGTTTCCGGCAAGGAAGTGCTTATGAAAATCTGGGAAAACGGTGTTAATGACAATCGCGAAATTCCGGGAACGGATTTCAAGATTGAAAAGGAAATTGACCATAAGGTGGTTAATTCAATTCGTGAAAATGTTGTTTTAAAAGAAGTTCCGGATTCCGACTTGAACGCCGTCATAAAACAATTTTCCGAAGAAAACTCCTCTCCTTACATGGAACCGGTACGTTTCGCAGACGCCGTGCCCGAGGTTATTGATGTTTTCCCGTCCGAAAAAGTCGGATTTCTCGTCCGCGGCAAAACGGTAATTGATGCTTGGACCCGTGTCGTCGACCGCATAATGCGCTATGGCACGGTAAAGGGCACTCAATATGGAACAAAACAACGCGAGCTAATCGGCGTAACGTGGGTGGTTGAAACGGAAGACCCGGATAATCCAAACATGAATGTTGATTGGCCGGAAAGCTTAATGAGAACGATCGGACTCAATAAGGACGCCATTGAGCATTATCGTTCTGTTTTTCTTTCGCCTGAAGCCCCTGAAGGAGTCAGCTATACATACGGCAACCGCCTGATGCGTTATCCGAACAACGGAACAACAATAGACCAGCTCGAAGAAGTTATTTTAAAAGAATTGAAATCTTCGCCGGACACCAGGCGCGCCGCGGCGACGACAATGGTTCCTTCGATAGACAAAGATTCAAAAGAACCGCCGTGTATCACGCAAATACAGGTTTTGCAAAACAACGGGAAACTGCATCTCTTGGTAACTGTCCGCAGCCATGATATTTTCAAGGCGGCAATTCCCAACGCTTTCGGCCTGCGAGCGCTTCAGGCCAAAATCGCCAAAGAAGCCGGTTTTGAAATGGGGTATCTCCAAATAACCTCTCAATCGGCGCACATTTACGAATCCGACTGGGAAGACGCCAAGAAACTCGCCCGCTGCGCCATATGGGAACGCGAGCCAAGCATGTTTTTCGACCCGGCCGTCAGCGCCGACCCGCGCGGACTTTTCGTCATCAGCGTCAAAGACAATATCATCAGCGCATATTTCAAAACTCCGAGCGGAGATGACTTGCTGGTCGTCAGCGGAAAAACAGCCCGCGAAGTCAGTTTAAAAATCGCCAATTTGGAACTTATTAATCGCCCAGACCATTTGCTTGATATAGGGCACGAACTGCAGAAAGCGGAAATCGCCATTTCGCAGGGACTGGCTTACACGCAGGACAAGCCACTCCCATTCGGAGCAAAAACGTAAAAGTTATCGGGAACGTTTGCGAAGATTGCCGACATAAAGATAAATTTTCGCGTTTACCCGGAAAATCAACATTTCCATTCATAGGCGTCTCTATCATACTCAAGCAGTTTTTGCATATCGCCAAAACTGTCCTGGGAATCAAGCACTACGCTGAATAATTTTCCCTCGCACGGAGATTCGGTGATAACAACAAGATTTTGTTTGGCGCGGGGCGTTTCGCCCGTTTTGCCGCCCAATATTCGGAATGGTATCTCTGCCTGCCCGAGAAGTTTATCGGTGCTGGAAATAGTCGCCATAAAATTGCCGTTTGCGTCCGAAAGATCGAATTGTTTCCGCGAGGTTATGGAAATGATGCTCGGATAATTTTTTTGTATGTATCCGGCCAGTTTGTATACGTCGAAAGCTGTTGAATGGTTTATTGAATCGCTTCCGGCTTCCGGGTCAAGCCCGACGACATTTACGAATTGAGTACCTGAAAGACCAATCATGGAAGCTCTCTCATTCATTGAATCAAGAAATGTTTCCTTGCCGGCCTGTTCCGCCATGGCATCGGCGATTTCGTTGTGCGAAGCGATCAACAAAGCGCGCAGGGCGTCGGAAAACAAAAGCCGGTCGCCTGCTTTGTATATTCCCGAAACGCCTTTAACGCCTAAAGATTTTTCAGAAACGGAAATAATATCATCCTGCTTGTATATCCCGGAAGCAACCAAAGCCGTCATAAGTTTTGTAATGCTCGCGAGCGGAAGCTGTTTGTCTTTATTTTTTTGGAACAATACCTGTTCCCTGCCGTTATCGGTGGCGAAAACGGAAACAAAAGAATTGGCAGAAAGAGCCAATTCACTTACATTTTTTTTGTTTACAATCGCACTGCTTTGATTTGTGGGCGCAACTTGAACAAGCCCATTTTGTTCCGACGAAACCCAAACATCGTTTCGCCATTTCCAATCTGAGTCCATACCGCCGAAAACAAAAATTTTGCCTTTAAAGACCAAAACGGAATGGTCTTCCCGCCCGATCCACGGCGGGTCGGTTTCCGTCTTCTGCCAATTTGTTCCGTCGTCTGAATACCAAATATCGTTTGCTCCGCCTGTTTCCGCGTCGTTCAGCCTGCCGATAATCCACATCTTGTCGTGAAACACAACAAGAGAGTGCCCTTGCCTTTTCAGCCACGACGGTTCCGCGCTTACAAGCTCCCAGTTCAAGCCGTCCGATGACGACCAGACATCCTTGAAGGTCTGTCCAGAAAGATTCATGCCGCCAATAAGAAAAATTTTTTCTTTAAATACCGCCGTTGCATGGTCCCAGCGCGAACTCCATGGGATTGTCGTCGTCGCCTCGCGCCAATCTATCCCGTTATCGGAATACCAAACATCGTTTTTTGTTTCATGTTCATCGTAATTTACGCCTCCCATCATCCAAATTTTCCCTTGAAAAATTTCCGCGGTTTGTCCTTCCCTCGCCGGCCATGCCGCTTTCGAAACCGCCTTAATCCAATTGATTCCGTCATCGGATTGCCAAATATCGCTTTCATAACCGGTTATGGGACTCCAGCCGCCGAACATCCATAATTTGCCATTGAAATAAACAACTGACATTGACCTTCTCGGCGGCCAATCCGCTTTCTCTTTGGCAATTTGCCAAGTTGAACCGTTTTCGGTCGTCCATATGTCGTTGAAATGCGGCGCTTCCCAATATAGAACAGTGTGGTTTGGCTCGATTTCTTCGTTGCCGTTCAGCCCTCCCATTGTCCAAATTTTATCCTGAAAAACAAAACTGACCGCCGAATCGCGCGGCTGCCATTCCGCCGAAGAAGTTGCGAGTGTCCACGAAAGGAGATTCGGCTCGAATTGCTTGGTTTGCGGTTGCGTTATTCGCCGCCCCTCGGGCTCGAAATTATATTTTGGCTTCTCCGCTCCGGAACCGAAATACAAAAAAAACAGCAAAATAAAAATTGCCGAGGCAAGCGCCGCGCAAATCGCCAAAAACCTGCGGTTAAAATAGTCCATTTGGGTAAAACCAGAATAACAAAAGAACCGGCGTTATGGTAGTTTCGCTCCGTTTCGCGGCGATATCCGCGGAAAATTACGTGACGGTTTAACCGAAGCTTTTATTCTCTGAACTCATCAAAAGCCGGTATATTTCTATCATCGCGAAAAGTAAACTTAAAACGATGGGTCCGAGCAGAAAGCCAATTGGACCGAAAAATCCCAGTCCGCCTATTACCGAAATAAGAATCAAAAAGGGATGTACCTTAATTCCCCTCTTCAGCAACGTCGGCCCTAAGATATTGTCCACGAGGCCGATTGCCGTCATCCCCCAAATGAGAAGTCCAACGCCCTGGACAGTCGAACCGATGGCGAAAAGATAAATAATCGCCGGAAGAACGACTGCCGCGGTTCCCACTGCGGGAATCAGCGCAGCCACGGCGGTAAAGCTTCCGAAAAGCGCCGGGCTGGGAACTCCGAAAATAGTGAACCCAAGCCAAGCCAGAATTCCCTGGATCACGGCAACAATCAGCGAACCTCTCACGACGGAACTTACAGCCCCCTCCAGTTTCGCCAGTATTTCGTAATCGTTTTTGTCGGGCAACGGACTCAGGGCAACAATCGCGCGCACGAGTTTTTGTCCGTCTTTGAGAAAATAATAAAAAGCTATGAGGCAAATAAAAAGATTGAGCAGAAAGCCGATTGTCACTTTGGCGATTCCCGTAAAAATAATGCCGATATTCTGCGAGAGCCAGCTGAAGCCGGAATGCACGTATTCGGCCAGATTAAAAGAATAGCCGGGGAAATAATAAGAAATTTGGGCGCTTATCGACGAAAAAGAAGCGGAAATTCTTTCCGCGCCCCCGTTGTTGAGTTGAGCCGAAAAATCAACGGCTTCCCTGAAAATAGTCGTGCCGATAAAAACGAACGGAATGATAATAACCAAAACAGCCAGAACAAGAGTAATGAAAGACGCGGGGCCGCGGCGTCCTCCGAAAATTTTCGCCAGGCGCTCATTGAACGGATGAAAGAGAAAAGCCAGCGTCGCGGCAATCGATAAAGGAACCAAAAACGGCGAAAAAATCTGAAAGCTCAAAAACAGAACCCCGAGAAACAGAACTGTAAAAAAGTATATTTGGAATTTTTCCATTCCCCGTAGGAAATTAAATATTTTCCGTAAAAGTTAATTTCGGCCTTGAAATGAATAATGCTGTTTTCATAGTTGATACATTATACCCTATCTCGAAAATATTTATTATTTTCTCGATATTTCCTACGGGGCATTTAGGTTAATTATACACTATTTGCATGAAAGCCATTGCTTTATTCCTACCATAAATGCACGCAAATCGCTTTTACCTATCAGGTTTTTTAGGCTATAATCAAATGAATCAAAATGAAGTTTTTCTGGCTTTTGTCTTTTGTTTTGTTTTCCCTTGTTTTATTTTCTTTTTTGGGCAACTCGCCCGTTCCGACCGTAACGGACAACTTCATAGCTCTAAAAAATAACCTTGCCGGAATATTTTTCATTGCCAGCACAAATGAAAACCAGCTCAAAACGGACTATCTTTCGGCGAAAATCGGCGGTAGAAAAATACGGATACTCATCGTGCCCGGACACGACAGCGTTTCGGTTGGCGCGCAATTCAAGAATGTAAAAGAAACCGACCTTACAGTTGAGCTTGCCGGATATCTCGCGGGGTTTTTAAAAACAGAAAAAGAATTTGAGGCGATTACCACCCGAACGAAAGCGGGATACGCTCCGGAAATCGCTTCTTATTTCGAAAAAGAACGTCTATCAATACAGAATTTTGCTGACACATATCGCGCTTACATGAAATCCAGCGTCGACGTCGGCTTGATTTCCATATACAACGGCGTTTCGCACAACAACGCTTCGGAAGAAGGCGTCATAAAACTCTATGGAATCAACAAATGGGCAAACGAAAATAACGCAGACCTTGTAGTCCATATACACTTTAACGACCATCCCGGCCACCCAGTAAACCGGCCCGGAAAATATTCGGGATTCGCGATTTATGTTCCCGAAAAGCAATTTTCCAACTCAAAAGCCAGCGCTGCAGTCGCGCAACACATTTTTAACCGGCTCAATTCGTATTTCGCGCCGAGCGATATGCCGCAAGAATCGGCGGGTATCGTGGAAGAACAGGAGCTTATCGCCATCGGCTCGAACAACTCGCTTAACCCAGCGGGCATGCTCATTGAGTATGACTATATATATGAGCCCCAATTTCTCTACCCCGAAACGCGGAAAGCGACGCTTAAAGAGCTTGCGTTTCAAACGTATTTAGGAATAAAAGATTTTTTTGATGGTTCGACTTCCTTCGACAAAACTCAGGACAAGCCGCTCACCACAGGCGGCGCAACGAGTACGGCAAAAGTTTATGAAACAACCCTATTGCCCCATCAATGGAACAGCGACATGGGAGGAGGGCTTGTAGGAAGCGCGGATGTGCTTTCACTTCAAGCCGCGCTTATGCGGGAAGGCGACTATCCCCCGCCGGGCTTTACTAAAAACGACTGTCCGATTACCGGAAGTTTCAAAAAATGCACATTGGCCGCGGTAAAAGAGTTCCAGAAAAAATACGGCATTGAACCGACGGGGTATGTCGGGGGAAAAACAAGGAAAATACTCAACGAAAATTACTCTGTGCAGGAATAGGTATTTATCCTTGCCGCCATTCGCTACCACTCGCCACCCTTCCCTCCGCCGCACTCTCGCTTGGCCGGACGGAATTTTTGGCGGCGATTACAAATTTGAGCTGTGACACTTTTTATATTTTTTACCACTTCCGCATTGGCATGGCTCATTTCGACCTACTTTCATTTTGGTGCTGGGGATAACTAGCTCTTTCACACTTTCGATTTATTTTCTATAATATCACTATGGTAACAAAAAGGCAAAAACAAGTCCTCGATTTCATAACTGATTATCGGGGGCGAAAAGGATATGCCCCCTCGCTTGATGAAATACGCAAGAAACTCAAACTTGCGTCTGTCTCAACGGCTCATTTTCATGTTTCCAAACTCCGCGATCTAGGATATTTAACAAAAGAAGAAAACAAGTCCCGCTCTATTGATGTGATAGGGCGTGAATCTATGGTAAAAATTCCGCTTTTGGGAACTATTGCCGCCGGACAGCCAATTGAAGCAATACAAGTAAAAGAAATGATAGCAGTTCCAAAAAGTAAACTTCCTCAATCATCGGAAGTTTATGCTCTCCGCGTAGTCGGCAACAGTATGATTGATGAGAATATAAATGACGGCGACATCGTTTTAGTAAGACAACAAGAAACAGCGGAGAATGGACAAAAAGTTGTGGCACTTATTGATAATCACGAAGCAACACTCAAAAAATACTATCGTGAAAAAGGCTATATTCGTTTACAGCCCGCTAATAAGAACATGGAACCGATCATCTTACGAAACGGTCGTGATATTTCAATACAGGGAATAGTACTCGATGTCATTCGAGAAGAAGGGGCTGCCACAATCCAGCTACCTGAATACAAAGAAATTGAAAAATATAAGGAGTTGCCGTTAAATAAAATCATTTGTGGAGACGCAATTGAAATAATGAAACAATTTCCTTCCAATTCAGTAGATATCGTAGTCACGTCTCCGCCATACGATGCCGTCCGCGACTACAAGGGATTTTCTCTTAATCTACACGCGGCTGGCAAAGAAATATATCGCGTTCTTAAGGACGGCGGGGTTGTGGCTATGGTAATCCAGGACCAAACAAAAAACTTCGGGAAGTCACTAACATCTTTCAAAACAATTATTGATTGGTGTGATAGTTTCGGCTTCAAACTTTTTGAAACGGTGATTTATAGAAAATACGGCGCTGAGGGAGCATGGTGGAATAAACGTTTTCGCGTAGACCATGAATATATGCCGATATTCTTAAAAGGCGAACGACCACAATACTTCAATAAAGAACATTTAAAAATTCCATCAAAACATGGTGGCAAGACAATGACTGGTGGCGGCACTCGTCTTACAAATGGTATTCGGATAGCGACTCATTCAATTAAAATTAACCCAATGAAGTGCCGTGGCACTATTTGGGAATATATGACTGCCGGAGACGGAAGCCGATTAAAACACGAACATCCAGCAACATTTCCTAACAAACTACCATATGATTTTATTCAATGTTTCTCGCCAAAAAATGGAGTAGTACTTGACCCATTTGTCGGCAGTGGCACTACAACTGTTGCCGCAAAAAATCTCGGACGACACTATATCGGCATTGATATAGCATCGGAATATTGCTCTATTGCCAAAAAAAGAATGGAAGTGGAATGTACCTCGAAAAACCAAAAAAAGCTTTTCTAAAAAATATTCTGCGGATCTAGCGTGTATTCGATACCCAGCGTGCTTGTCATAGCAAGAGAGACAGGATTTTTAGATATTAAATCATTGTAACGCCCTTGGCTTGGTTTAATACTTCCTTTTTCGAATTTAAAATGAGACAAATTATTCCACGACCAAACTTTGGGGTTATATTTCCAGCCGGTCTTTCCAGAAAGAAACTTTAGAAATTCTTCAGCCTGATCGACTGTTTCTCTTTTAAGAGATTGTTTCTTAGTGTCAAAATTTATAAGCTGCCCTTTCCCGTTTGAAAATTTTATTTTATCTCCGCCACGGCTTCCTCCTGCAATCAAACGAAGCTCGCCGAACAGTTCTTTTAGCGCGAGCATCAAGCTAGAAATGGAGTAGTGGTCGTTAAAAAATATTTTATGTAATGGACTTTTATCATTATCTGCATGAAGAAACTTTAACCAACTTAAACAATTGTCGGGATAATTAAAAAGATTTTTAAACGTCCCGTCAGTGTAAAGAAGCGGACAAATTGCGTCTTTAGGAATTCCAATTTTTTGAACAGAACCGATGACGCCCAAGAGAAGATGTATTGTGGCAAGTGGATACTTCTGGGGAAAATTATGCTTACCATCATATCCCCTTATATTATTAGCAGATAAACAATCGTCAAAATTATTCCAATTATTAGGAATTTGATCTTTATTAAACAAAACCATGTGTTGTCCTACGCTTTTTACTCCATTTCGGAAAATCTCCATATCAAGAAAAATACAATCGCGGGGCAAAATACCTTTTTCTAAAATAAGAAATTTTCCGTCATAAAAACCCTTTACTTTCCAATTAAGATACTGGGAAACAAAAAGACCGCACAATAGGCCGTCGCTGTCGGGGCTTAATATGCAATTTTGATTTTTTTGCGCCAGCCAAGGATATTTTTTGATTACCGCCGCGTAATCAATAACATCATTCTTGCCCGCCAGCATTTCTTGTATTCTTGAAGTCATAGTTATTTTGGCAATTCGCTTACCGAAACATTATACCAAAAAAACCGCCATTATTGTGGCCATTCAAAAAACAAAGTCCTGCCCGCCCAAATTTTGAACCGCTTTTTCAATTCTTCGCGCGCAATAATCAAGCCGCTCCATGATATTTTTCTCCGTAAGCCGAATGACGCGCCAGCCATGACGCTTGAGAAACGCGTCTTTTGCTTTGTCTTTGGCGGCTTGCGCCTTGCCTGAATGGGCCTTACGGTTGTCGCATTCAATGGCGATTAGTCCGTCTCGGCAGAACACTGCGATATCAATGCGATACCGCCTGCCTTCTTTTGAAACAGAATGTTCTGTGCCCACTTTGATGCCAAGCCGCTTAAGGCGCTTTTCCATGATTTGCTCCGTGTGGGGAACGCCGTAGAGCTCCAAAATATCTTTTGCCGAAAGCAACTTTCTTAAAGTGGTAAACCCAAAAGAAACTCTGCGCGGTATTATGTTTTTTATCGGGCGAGGAAGTTTTTTAATTTGCCGGAGCGCGATTTTAATATAATCATCGTGAGCGCGAGGATGATTCGTTTCCTTCGGCAAAAGAACGATTCTTTTTATTTTTTCTTTTTTTGCGACGCGGGCATAATACATGATGCGTTTGCCATTCCTGCCGAAAATCGACGGCTGATAAAAAGCAAGGTATTCAAACCGCCGCTTCGGCATAAAAACGGCCGGGACGCGATACCAATGATCATGAAACAAAATACGGAGGTCGTTTTTGTTCTTCAACACTCCCACCAAAACCGTCTTGTCTTTTAAAATTGTCTCTATTGGCGGATTCATTAAGAAAAGCTATGTGCCCAGGACAGGACTCGAACCTGCAAGCTCTTGCGAGCGCTACCACCTCAAGGTAGTGCGTGTACCAATTTCGCCACCTGGGCATTATTAAAGACAAGTTCATTATAGCGGTCATTTCAAAAATAACGCAAGATGAGATATAATGTGAAACGGAGCAGAATTAATATGAACTATAAACAAGTCCTTTCAAATAAAATCTACTGGGCCGTTGCCGTCGTTGTTTTGATAATCGCCTCATATCTTTATTTCGGTAGAGACGGAGCGCCAACTCTTGAAATCGTCAAGGCGGAGCGCCGGACCATAACCCAGGAGGTTTCGGCGACCGGAAACGTCAAACCGTCGCAAAGCGTCGACCTCGCTTTCGAAATAAGCGGCAGGATAGCGTCTATTAACGCCAAAGTCGGCGATGAAGTCGCGGCCGGACAAGTTCTCGCTTCTCTCGACGCATACGAACTGAATACCCTGCTCAACAAAGCCAAAGCAGATTTGGTTTCGCAGGAAGCCGCCCTCGCCGCGGCCAAACTCAGCCTCAATAATTATTACGGCAACGCGGTCAATACCGTAAACAGCGCTTACACCGGCGCCAACGACGCCATTCGCATCAAAATAGATTCCCTCTTCTCCGACGACGAAAGCAACAATCCTAAATTAACTTTTGATTCGACAAATTCACAGGAAAAAACAAATTCCGAAAATAAAAGGCTCCTTATAAGGGACATGCTTAATGAATGGTTGTCGGAAATAAATACCATTGATATTTCTTCCTCGGATGCTTTGGAAAAAGCCCTGGCTGATTCCAAAACAAACTTGAACTCCGCCTATAGCTTCCTCAATCTTCTGATGAATACGACGATAAACGCTCTTTCCTTGCCGGCTTCCACGCTCAACAGCCATAAAACAAGCATCAATGACGCGCGGGGCGAAATAGATTCCGCCACGTCAAACATGACGACGCTCATTCAAAACATCTCTTCGCAAAAAGCGGCCATAGCTTCCAAAGAAGCCGAAATAAAAAGTTATCAGGCCGGCGTGGACAACATAAACGCCCAGATATCGAAAACGGTTCTCCGTTCCCCGATCTCGGGAACAGTCACGAAACAGGACGCCAAAATCGGAGAAATCGCTCCGGCAAATTCCATAGTCATTTCCGTTATTTCTGCCGGGAGATATGAAATAGATTCGTATATCCCCGAAGTCGACATATCCAGAGTGAAAGTCGGAGACAACGCCAGGGTCACCCTCGACGCCTACGGAAACGATGTCGTTTTTGATGCGGTTGTGACGTCCATCGACCCGGGCGAAACCGTAGTCGAAGGAGTCGCGACATATCTGACCAAATTGTATTTTTCCAAACCCGATTCGAGGATAAAGCCGGGAATGACCGCAAACATCGATGTCGTGTCGGCAAGCCATGAAAAAGTTTTAGGTATCCCGCAACGAGCCGTGCAAAAAACGGCTGACAAAGAATCGGTTTTGATATACAAAGAATTTTCCGGGAATGTTTCTTCCATTGAAGAAAGAAACATAAAAACCGGTTTGCGGGGCGTAGACGGCTATGTCGAAATTCTTGAAGGCTTGTCCGAAGGAGAAGAAGTCGTCATACCGAGACCCGTAAAATGAACTCATCGCCGCTTATCGAAGCCAAAAATCTCATAAAAATTTATGAAGACGACGGGGTTCCGACTCCCGCTCTGCAGGGAGTTTCTTTTACCGTTCAGAGTGGAGAATTCGTCGCCATAATGGGACCTTCGGGATGCGGAAAATCAACCCTTCTTCACATAATGGGTTTTCTCGACCGGCAAACGGAAGGTGTTTACGAGTTTGAGGGCCGTCCCATAGAAAGTTATAACGACGAAGAACTGGCGCATATCCGGAACAAAAAGATGGGTTTCATCTTCCAAACCTTCAATCTTCTGCCGAGGCTGACCGTTCTAGACAACGTCAAGCTTCCTCTTCTTTATTCCGAAATAAAAGAATCACTCTGGGAACAGAAAGCGAAACGCGCCATTGAGTCGGTCGGTTTAAGCCGCAGGATGAATCATGAATCCCTGAAATTATCCGGCGGAGAGAAACAGCGCGTCGCCATCGCCAGGGCGTTGGTCAACGACCCGCAGGTTATTTTCGCCGATGAACCGACTGGAAATCTGGATTCGAAATCCGGACAGACAATAATGTCGATTCTGCAAAAGCTGAATATTGAAGACAAACACACGGTGATTCTTGTAACCCACGAAACATATACGGCCGAACACGCCCAGAGGATAATACGCGTTCTTGACGGAAAAATAGAAAGCGACAAGCCGGTCGAGCGCCGCCACGCGAGCGAAGAATTTTCGAAATAAATTTATGTGTCCCGTGGGAAATTCTTTTGAAAATATCGATAACAAACGGAGATAAAATAATGATTAATTTCAAAGTCGAATCAAAAATAGCAAAAAATATTTTCCTATCGGGATGATTTTGAAACATACATTGGAAACCGCCTTCGCCGGCCTTCAAACGCATAAATCGCGTTCTCTTCTTACCATACTCGGCATAGTTATAGGTGTTGCCGCCATAATGATAGTCATGTCGCTCGGGCGAGGAGCGCAAAATCTGATTCTTGCCCAAATCCAAAGCATCGGCTCGAAAACAATTGCCGTAATCCCCGGCCGTCAGCCGAGCGGGCCAACAGATGTTCTATCCACCTTCACTGATTCGCTTAAAGAACGCGACTTGCAGCTTCTCCAAAGGACGGAAAATGTCCCCCACCTCTCTCAGATAATGCCAATTGTTTTCGGCGCCGAAGTAACCGCTTACGGGAACGATACATATCGCCCGACAATCCTCGGTGTCACGCCTTTTTTCTCCGACATTTACAACATTTATCCTGAACAAGGACAAATATTCACCGATGACGATGTTAAAAGCTATTCGCAAGTGGTAATCATCGGCTCAAAAGTAAAAAAAGAACTATTCGGGGACGAAAACGCAATTGGTGAAAAAATAAAAATAAAAGGACGAAATTTCAAGGTTGTCGGAGTTCTCCCTCAAAAGGGGCAGTTGTCTTTCCTGAATTTCGACGAAATAGCAATCATGCCCTATACTACGGCACAACAGTACATCTTCGGAATAAAATATTTCAACCGGCTCGTCATCCAAGCTGACGATGAAGCGACCGTGCCTCAAACCGCCTATGACATAGCGGCAACGCTCCGGAATGCGCACAACATTTCCGACCCGGCGAAAGACGATTTTTTCATACAGACCCAGGCGCAGGCGCTCGAAACGGTCGGCAATATAACAAATGTCATAACTTTGTTTCTCGCGGCCGTGGCCGCCATATCGCTGATTGTCGGCGGAATAGGAATAATGAACATAATGCTTGTTTCGGTGACCGAACGCACGAAAGAAATAGGATTGCGGAAGGCGCTGGGCGCCACCAATAAAAACATACTTTCGCAATTCCTGGTCGAGGCAATGATTTTAACGGCGCTTGGCGGTCTTATCGGAATCGCCACGGGAACGGCGATATCTTTCGGGGCTTCTTTCTTGCTGACGTATTTCCTGAATCTGGCCTGGCTTTTCTCATTTCCTGTAAGCGCCGCCCTTCTTGGCATCGGTGTCGCGGCCGCGGTGGGACTTATCTTCGGAATTTATCCGGCTTATCACGCATCGAGGCTTAGTCCGACCGAAGCGCTGAGATACGAATGACAACAAAAAAACCGCCACTCGGCGGTTTTAAAAATAGCGCATTATCTGGATTACAAGGAAACCCCTAATTTTTTCCTGATATTCGCCGCCGACATTTTTCTTACAAAATAAAGTTTCGAGCGGTGGATTTTCTTTGGAGAACTTAAAATTTCCACCTTGGAAATCAATGGTGAATTAACCGGGAATATTTTCTCCACGCCGACCCCCGCCAAAACGGAACGGACCGTAATGGTGGCCCCCGCTTCTTTGCCGTGCTTGCGCGCCAAAACAAGCCCTTCGAAAGGAGTTGAATTGTCGTAAACCTTTATTTTCGCCCCCGGTATTATTTTTTTAAGCGTTTTTTCGTCAATCATTTTATTTTTATTGCTGAACCTGCAAAGCTTCGCTTCCCTGAAAACGGCTGAGCATGCTTTTGATGGCGTTCATGAAATCGTCTATAGATATTCTGACTTTAATGTAATACTCCGAAGCTCCCAGTGATTTGGCTTTTTCTATGTCGCTCTCCTGCCCCAAATTTGTCAATACAACTATTGGAACGTGATTAAGGTCCGGATTTTTCGAAACGCTTTCCAGAACCTCGAAGCCCGATTTTTTCGGCAAAATCAAATCTATAATTATCAGGTCCGGCCTCTCGGATTTAAGCAAGTCAACGGCCTCTTGGCCGTCGAATGCCTGACTTACGGCAAAACCCTCCTTTTTCAATCTGTTGGCCAATATAGTAGAAAGAAAACGTTCGTCTTCCGCTATAAAGATTTTTGCCGGATTCATATTGGGCTGATTATACAAAAAAGCAGCCAATAAGGCAAATAGCGAATCTGAATTCATCGAAGGGCGAAGAAATTTTTCTGAAATTGTCGAACACCGAACACATAATACTTTATGTGCTCGGTTTAAGAAGATGTAGTCCGCCTATGGCGGAAACATGCTTCTAAAAGAGCTTTTTAGTTGTCCCAATAGATGACAAGAATCAAGTATCATGGGTCGAATATTGCGACTCGTGATACATGACTCAAGCGACAAGATTTAATTTTCCGAATGGAAAATTTAATCTATAAAGTTTAATTGTTCCACGCACAGCTTCCGCTACACGTGCCTTGTTACGACTTAGCCCATGTCACCGAGCTGAGACTGCTCCGACCGAGGTCGGAGTTCACCTCTTCCCGGCTCCCTTGGCTTGACGGGCAGTGAGTACAGGACTCGAGAACGT
>JBBTVY010000017.1:0-21344 GCA_038063055.1 Patescibacteria group bacterium
AGGTGGTATTGCAATTAAAACTAATCCAGCCAATAGTATCGTTCCAGGCGTAATTCCGGAAATTTCCGCCGGCGTCTATATAAACCCGATAATTGGACTGATTGCAGCCGCCGGGGTTTTGGGCGCAATCGAAACTTATCCAGCCGTAGGTGTCGTTCCAGCCCCAGTTCGAAAGATTGCCGCTTCCGTCGTTGGTCACTTGGTAATTACTCGTGATACATATATCGCCGCTTCTTGTCGTATGGCAATCCAGCGAAACATCTCCCGCGGAAGAGCTGGCATATCCTGTTAAATTCTGCGATCTGACCGTTATGGTGTTCGTGTTGTAAAAATCCATCCAACCTATAATGTCGCTCCAGGCCCAATGCGAAGTGGTTGACGCGCTGATGTTCGTGGCCGCTTCTACGATATTGACCAAAAAAACAATGTTAGCGCAGAAAACAAACAGAAAAACCGCGATTCCGAATAAGTTTTTGAAAAAATTGCCTTTGAACATTTTTTATTGCAACTGCATGATTATCGAACCAGTAGTCGTTGAATAATTTATGCTGGTTGATGTAGAAAATTTATTATTAATATTCGTTATCGGAGTATCCTGCCCCGGCCCGCCAGACCAATCCGTCTGGTCAAAAACCCGATTGACGTATCTTGTCAGATAAGTCGAAAAAGAACTCGTGGGACCGCTCGCCCATCCATAAACGACGGTTACTTTCTTGGTTGAAGGGTCGTTCGTGCCGCCGCTGGAAAGGATTGCGCCGCTTCCGTCGCGGCCGACGTTGTCTATATAGAAATATCTCGTGTATATGGCGCCGGCGTAAATAGTTTGCGCTTCGGTCGCGGACAAAATTCTGTTGTAGATTCTGACGTCGTCGATCGTCCCCGAATAATATCCGTCGTTCCCCTTTCCTATTTCAAGAGCGTAGCTGTCGGTGTAGCTCCCGGTTGTCAGTGTCGTCGTGGCCACCAAGGAGCCATCAATGTATCCTGAAGTCAGACCAGTTGAACGCTTATGGGTGACAACCACATGAGTCCAGGAATTTTGCGGCACGGAGCCCAAATTAAGCGCGGAACAGGTTCCGCTGCCGTTCGACAAGCAAAATTCCAACGGGTTGGCGTTCCGGGAACGAATCTCCCATCCCGTGCCGTTTAAATTAAAAGGCGCGCTCCCTTTTCTTATGAATCCCTGATTGGCGCTCGTCGCCGGAGTGTTGAACCAAAGAGACAGGGACAAGTCGCTATTCCCGAAGTTTATGGTCGAGCTGACGGGAACCGTCACATAAGCGCTTGAACCGTTGAAACTGCGGCATCCGGAAACTTTGCAGGAAGAAGAAAAAGTCGGGCTGTTGGTTAAAGTTCCCGAATTTCTGTTTCCCGAAAAATCGGAAGTTATAGTTCCCGCGGATTCGTCCAGTTTCCAGTAGCCAACCAGTCCGGAAGTCATGCCGTCCGTGACTATGCCTTCGGTGCCGGTCGCCGCGGAAAACGGGGATGAAGCGGAAACAATAAAATATTTGTTCGCCGAAGTTGTAGCCAGATAGGAAACGTTATGCCAGCCGGCTTCTCCAAAAACGCTGACGCCGTCCAGAAGCTCCTTCCCGAGCGCGGAAGACACCTGGATCTTGTTCGCCTGCGCGTTGCCGCGTATCGAAGGCACTATGATGCTGGTGGCTCCTATTATCAAAATGGAACCCACCGATAAGGCAATCAGCATTTCCACCAAAGACAATCCTAAACGATTTAAAAATTTTTTGGACATCTTGAACGGTTCAGCGTTAATTGATGATTCAAGCGGCCGCCGATTTAGAACGTGGCCGTGCGTCCGCCATTTTCAGAAATTAAATTTTCAGGTGAACATAAAAAGCGAGTCACTTCACCGAAAAATTCAAACTGAATGTGTCGCCGGCGCCGACATAAAAAATCGTCGGCAATTTGATGCTTGAAGCGCCGGATATGTTCATCTTGTATTCCCCCGGATTAACGTTAAAACTGTAAGAGCCGTCCGCCGACAAATTACTCTTATATTTCTCCGCGCCGGTTTTAGAATCAGACAATATAACGATTATCGAAGAGAATTTGACTGCGGAAGAATTTGTACTGGCTGTTCCCCTGACAATACCGTATGTGACATTTCCCTGCGGCGTTCCGGTTGTCCCTCCTGTTTTTGAGCCGTTCGAAGTTGTCTTGGTTCCCGCGTCTGTTGCCGTTTGACCAGAAGGGCTAACCGAATTCCCCCAGTTCAAAGGATTTAACCCAGGAAAAAAGTAGATTGCCGCCCCGATCACAATGATCGCGGCAACTATTACAATTAATAAAGAAGTTTTCATGTTCATTGCTTCAGTCGTTTTATTGTATCACAATTCCCTTCTTTTTTCGTTTCCGGTATAAAATAACGACCGAAGCGACGCCAATTATAAGAATTACTCCCCAGAGGAAATTTTGATTTTCAGAATAAGCGCCTAAAACCAAGCCCAATGCCGGCAGCGCGGCCAAAAGAGTATTTTTTCTATTTTCGGGCGGGATGGCCGCGAATTGCTTTTCCGGCGTCAGCATTGCGCCGGCACCAGAATATTTTCCTAAAATAACATACCGGTTCACGGGCATGGAGTTTTGGGTGTCGTTCGAGTAAGTGACGCTGTGCGTGTGAGCGCTGGCAGCGCCTGCTGAGCCGGCTCCAAGTCTGTTGTTTGAACCTCCGGTGTCGGCGGTGCTTGTTATTGCTGTATTGCCATGATTGTGAGTCAGACGTCCGCCGGTGGCGCCGAAAGTTTGAGCTCCCTTAAGTAGCCGGTCGCTATACGCGCTACCGGAAGTTGAAACAGAGCTCCAGCCCGGAGGCAAAGAACCCGCGTTGTTAAACATAGCTATCAAATTCGCCGGCGGAGAAGATGTTGTTGTCAGCTGGCCGAAAACGACGCTTATGTAGAGCGGGTCGCTTGATGTGGCTGTGGCTGCGACCCCTCCGGCGGCAAGAGTGTGCGTGTGGACGTTCGCGGCGTGAGCTGTATTCGGATTGGTTGTTCCGGCAGCAAGAGTGCTGGCGCTGGCGGCTCCGGATGTGACCGTTGAAGATATTGTGTGCTGGTGCGTAGCTGAACCTCCTGTCGATGTCGTGTTTTCTCCGCCGCGGAGATAATTGCCTTCAAGCGCGGAATAGTAAGTCCAATTGGCAGGCATAGAGCTTGAAGAAGTGTCAAAAATGCCTATGGCGCCATTTGGAATTTGGCTTGGATTATTGGCTTTTATAAAGACGAGGTTCTTATATGGAGGACGAATATCGCCGGTGGCGGTCGTAAAGTTGCCCCAGGTGTGAGTGTGGGTGCTTACCGGAAAAGAGCTGCCTGCCGGCCAGTTCTGACCCGCGGACGCGCCGTTTGCGGCGCTTACGAATGTTGCGGCATGGCTGACGGTATCGGCGCCGGAAGTGGCGTTGCCGTAAGTGGAACTCGCTCTCGGGAAAGCGCCGTAAAAATCACTGCCAGCCGAACAATCAAGACATGTCCAGCCGCTCGGGATGCTTGCTGGATTTTCCCAGGCGAGAATCGTGTCCGCGAAAGGTCCCGTTGTCTTGGGGCTCGCGGAACTTAAAGATGTTTTTATTCCATCCACGTTTTGGGCCTCGACTTTGAAGTAGTAAGTTGTGGAAGTGGCTAAATTGCTGACAACGAAATTCGTCAGCTGGGTGTTCGACATCCAGACCTCAACCGTGCTGGTGCCGCTTCCCGCGGAGTTGACCCAGAAGCCGTTCCATCTTGAATCTGTCGTCGAAGAAACGAATAGCGCGAAAGAAGTGGATGGGCTGGAAGTTGGGTTGCCGTTGGGGGCGTTGGTGAATGTGAGAGAAGAACTGGCGACATTTGAAAGCGTAGCTGTTCCCGGAACGTTTGCGATGGTATATACGGTCGAGGTTGGGGTCGAGGGACTGCCTATATTTACTGCGGGAGTAGCCGAATCTTCCGCCTTCACCGTATACCCATAGCACTTGTTGACCTGCAATCCGGAATTCGCGTATGAAGACGATGACTGCCAGCTCGATGAGGCGCCTCCGGTTCCGTTGTCCTGCGAACAGGAAGCGTAGGTGAAAAGATAATTGACTGGAGGAGAAAGGGCGTCAGTGGCTGTCGTAGCCGTCATGGAAATGGAGGATGTTGAGGCGGCAGACGGAGCCGAGGCCCATGTTTCCGGATTCGGAGTGGGAGCCGTAGTGTCTGTTTGAGTAGTGGTTCCCGACGAAGCCGGGCCCAAAGCCGTTTTCACGCCATCCACGTTTTGGGCCTCGACTTTGAAGTAGTAAGTTGTTGAATTGGACAGGTCGCTTATCACAAAATTCGTCAGCTGGGTGTTCGACATCCAGACCTCAACCGTGCTGGTGCCGTTTCCCGCGGAGTTGACCCAGAAGCCGTTCCATCTTGAATCTGTCGTCGAAGAAACGAATAGCGCGAAAGAAGTGGATGGGCTGGAAGTTGGGTTGCCGTTGGGGGCGTTGGTGAATGTGAGAGAAGAACTGGCGACATTTGAAAGCGTAGCTGTTCCCGGAACGTTTGCGATGGTATATACGGTCGAGGTTGGGGTCGAGGGACTGCCTATATTTACTGCGGGAGTAGCCGAATCTTCCGCCTTCACCGTATACCCATAGCACTTGTTGACCTGCAATCCGGAATTCGCGTATGAAGACGATGACTGCCAGCTCGATGAGGCGCCTCCGGTTCCGTTGTCCTGCGAACAGGAAGCGTAGGTGAAAAGATAATTGACTGGAGGAGAAAGGGCGTCAGTGGCTGTCGTAGCCGTCATGGAAATGGAGGATGTTGAGGCGGCAGACGGAGCCGAGGCCCATGTTTCCGGATTCGGAGTGGGAGCCGTAGTGTCTGTTTGAGTAGTGGTTCCCGACGAAGCCGGGCCCAAAGCCGTTTTCACGCCATCCACGTTTTGGGCCTCGACTTTGAAGTAGTATGTAGTGGACGGCTTCAAACCGCTTATGACGAAACTGGTTAATTGCGAATTACTCATCCAGACCTCCGATGTGCTTGTTCCTGTTCCGGCGGAATTGACCCAGAAACCGTTCCATGCGGAATCGGTTGTTGAAGCAATAACCGCGAATGAAGTGGAGGGACTGGAGGTAGGGTTGTTGTTTGGGTCATTGGTCAAAGTCATGCTTGAACTCGCAATTCCCGAAAGAGTCGGCGCTCCGGGAACATTAGCCAGCGTGTAGACGTTGGGAGTTGCCGACGGACTGGTTTCGTTAGGAGTCGGCTCCGCCGAATCTCTTGCTTTTACGGTATACCCATAACACTTGTTCACCTGCAATCCGGAATTCGCGTATGAAGACGATGACTGCCACGCGGAAGAAGCGCCGCCTGTGCCGACATCCTGCGCGCAGGAAGCGTAGGTGAAGAAATAATTTGTCGGAGAAGAACTGGCATCGGTAGCCGTAGTCGCAGTCATAGAAACCGAAGAACTCGAAACGGCGGCGGGGGCGGATGCCCAGGTCATCGGATTTGGGGTCGGAGCGACAAAGTCAGTTTGGACAACGGCGGTTGTCGTAAACGTGGCGTTACTCGAAGTGGATGTGCCGCCCGAATTAACCGATTGGACCTGATAGTGGTAGGTGGTACTCGACGAAAGAGAAGTAAGATTTATGGTATGACTTCTTACCTGCGATGAATCCGAGGAAGAAAGGCCATAACTTGAAGTAAGGCCGTAATTGACTTTTGAATCGGCGTTCTGGTCCGTGTCCCAAACGACTTTGGCGGCGCTCGGAGTTATGTTGGACACATAAATGTTGGCTATAGCCGGAGCCAAAGACAAATAACTCACCGCCCCGGAAGAAGCTACGCCAATGGTAAAGGAGTCGAAAACTCCGCTCTTAACGAGATAAATTCTTACGGAAGTAGAAGCTGAAGCGTTGCCGCTTATCTGGCTGAAAGTTATGTTGGTGGAAGAACCAGGCGATATGCTCGATGAATCGTAAGCTACTGTTTGCGGAAGCTTATAGTGTCCGATTACGGTCGAACTGCCGTAATTTGACGAATAAAAAAGCGCGTAAAATGGCGTCGTGGTTGAATTTTCGAAATGAACGCCCCAGCTGGTGCTGGAAGTTTGGGAAACGGAACGGGCTCTCGCTTCGCGGAGCAAAGAAGTAATTTGCTGGGCCGTATTCGTCAAGTCCGTCTGTCCCCTTTTCCCCACGAGCGAGGTGGTGGTTAACAGGGATACAACGCCGATTATGCCGATAACCATAACAAGCTCGATGACCGTCATGCCTTTCTTGCCGGTGGCGCTGTTTTTTAGAAGGAAAACCATCATTTATGATTTTTAAATTTCACCTTATTGCCTTCCGAATTAGAATTGGGTGGTCAATTGATAAATCGGCACGATAATCGACAGAGCTATGCTGGCCACCAAAAATCCCATAATCAGGAGAAGCGCCGGCTCAAGCAGTGAAACCAGCGTGCTTATTCCTTCCTCGATGCTTGTTTTGTAAAAATCCGACAAAGTTTTGAGAATTTCTTCGAGATGCCCCGCTTTCTCCGAAATGGAGATGAGACTGCTGACTACGTTCGGGAAAACCGGTTCGCGCCTGAAAGCTTCACCTATGGTCAGACCCCTTGCCAGGCCTTCTTCTCCAATCCTTTTCAGGCTGATTTTAAACTTTTCCGAACCGACGACCTCGGAAGTGATGTTGATCGCCTGGACTATCGGCAAACCCGCCTTCATCAGAGAACCGAAAGTGGAAGCGAAACTTTCTATGGCCATATCGCGGTATATTTTTTTTATAATCGGAAGATTTTCAAGTATTCTGCTGGCCATGCGTCTGCCTGCCAGATTTTTCCAGAAAAAGTAGGTGGCGGAAAGAATAATCGTCAAAGCTATAATGCTTAAAAGGATTATATTGTGGCCTATGAAAAGGCCTATTCCGAAAACTATTCTTGAAAATATCGGCGGGGTGATTCCTGCCTGGGAAAAAGCGTCTGCTATTTTGGGAAGGGCGAAAGTGACGAGAAATACAACGATTAAAATCGACATAACCGAGAGAATAATGGGATAAATGAACGCAGACCTTATTTTGCTTTTCAGTTCCGCTTCGCGCTGGAGCGAGACGCTCAAGTCGTCAAAAGTTTGCTGGAGATTGCCGGAAGTTTCGGAGGCTTTGATGAGATTCACGAAAACCAGGGAAAAAGTCCTTGGATATTTTGCGAAGACCTCATAAAAAGGCCGGCCGGCGCTGATATTTTCCCTGACTTCAATCAGAAAATTTCTCATTGAAGGCTTATTGAAGTCCGATATTAAAATGTTGATTGCCGAAAGAAGGTCCGTGCCGACCTTAAGCATAAGCGACATATACTTGGTGAGAAAAAGCTTGTCGGTCAATGTTATTTTGTCGAACAACCCGAAAAGGCCGCCCTTTGTCGCTTTGAGCGGCTCCACAGAAACCGGCTTAAGTTCTTTTTGCGAAAGGAAATAAAGAACTTGATTGAGGCTGTCGGCTTCCATTTCGGCTTCGATTACTTTCCCGTTTTTGTCCGCCGCCGAATATCTATAGAGCATGCTGTTTGATGTTAATTATTAATTTTCAATGATCGATTAACGGTTTTAAATAAATTTGCGATTTGTAAGTCGGGATTTATTCCCTGATGACGCGAAGAACTTCTTCTATTGTCGTTTTGCCGAGCTGGACCTTGTACAAGCCGTCTTCAAACATCGTTTTGAAACCGCCGTTTTGTATTTCTTTTCGGATCGATTCCAGATTGAACTGCGGCTGTATCACCAACCTTTTAATTTTATCATTCATTTCGAGCGCTTCAAAAATGCCCATCCTGCCCCTGTATCCGAGCATATTGCAGGAATTGCATCCTTTGCCTTTGTAGATAATCTTGGGAACGGATGAGTTGTCCGTTATATTCAAATCTTTCAGCTGTTGCATTATTAGGTCCTTAATTTCGGGCGGCGTTTCATACGAATATATGCATTGCTGGCAGATTTTTCTCACAAGACGCTGGGCTATTATCAAATTTACGGTCGCGGCTATGAGAAACGGAGGAACTTCAAGGTCGAAAAGCCGCGGTATGGCGGTCGGGGCGTCGTTGGTGTGAAGGGAAGAAACGATGAGGTGGCCGGTAAGGGCGGCTTGGACGGAAATTCCCGCGGTTTCGCTGTCTCTTATTTCACCGACCATTATTATATTGGGGTCCTGCCTAAGCAGCGACCGCAAGCCGTTGGCGAAAGTTATGCCGGCGGCCGGATTTATCTGCGTTTGGTTGACGTATTTTATGTTGTATTCGATTGGGTCTTCGACGGAGGTTATGTTGACGGTAGGTTTGTTCAGAATGTTCATTATCGCGTAGAGAGTCGTGGTCTTTCCGGAACCGGTCGGGCCGCAGGAAATAATCATCCCGTAAGCCTTTTTGAGATTTTCGGCTACGACCGTGGATGTGTACTCGAGCATCCCGAGTTCTTCGAAAGAAAGGGGTTTTTGCGTGGATTCAAAAAGACGCATTTCCAGCTTTTCTCCGTAAAAGGTGGGCATCACCGAAACACGGACGTCTATAAGCTGATTGGAAATCGGGTAACGGAAACGGCCGTCCTGAGACTGGTGGTGTTCGTCGATTTTCAAACCCGACAATATTTTCAGCCTTGCAACCAGGGCGGCGTGCACTTCTTTGGGAATTCTCATAATTTCATAAAGAATGCCGTCTATGCGGTATCTTATTAACGTGCTGTCTTCCAAAATTTCGAGATGAATATCGGAAGCCCGAAGCGACGCGGCGTAAGTTATAAGATTGTCGACTATGGCCACAATCGGAACCTGAACAGACGCCTCCTCGAGACTTCGGCTCGCGTTTCGGAGCGACGCCTGCACGTTTTCCTCTATTGTTTTTTTGAAGTCCCGGGTCATTTCCATCCCGTAGACGGAAAAAGCCCTTTCCAAATCATCCACTGTAACCATATACGGCTTGATTTTGCCGTTCAGGCGTTCGCTAAGAAATCCTATGGTTTCTAGATCGCTCGGGTCGGCCATGGCCACGCCGAAAACGCCGTCCGGTTCGCGCCTGAAAACGGCCACTCTTCTTTGGCGGGCGATTTCTTCGGGCAATATTTTGATGACCTTCTCATCGACGCCCACCACCGACAAATCGACCATCTCCACCCCCAGCGTGTCGGCTATAAACTGATTGAGAAAACTTTGTCCGACAACTTTTTCCGAAATAAGCTTATCCAAAAAATTTTCGTTTTTGCGTTCGGCTTCGACCGCGATGGCGTCGAATTTTTCGGGAGAAACGAGATTTTCCTGAATCAGCTTGCTTTTGAGTTGTGCGATTGATATGGGCAGGCGCATAACCTATTGATTTAGAAATTTAATTTATTGTTTCGGATTATAATATAAACCCGTTCAAAATAGACGATGGTATCTGATTTTTCAAAAGTATAGCAAAAATCGCAACCGGCAGCCACAGGTAAAAAAGCGGCGCACGGCCTTTCTTTAAAAGAAAATAAAAAAACGAAAGAAGAATGCCAGCGACAAGTATAAGGGGTATGTATAAAAACAAGCCCGGATATCCGGTAAAAAAAACTCCAAAAGCGAGAAACCAGCTTTCTTCCGGTTTAAAAAAACGCTCGCCGAATCTGCGGTTTAAAAATTCGGAAACATATTTTAGAACGACGGCCGCAAAAAAAGCGATAAGTAACGGATAAAAAAACCGCGGGCCTGTGTAAGAAATAAAATAAGACCAATCTCTGTATGGCGGCAATAAAAAAACCGACAGGGCGCTGGCTTTCCAAAGCTTGTATTGAAGAAACGTCGAATGCGCGGCGAGGGAGAACATTATTATCGCGCCGAAGAGAAAGTAAAATTTTACGTATTTCTTCAAAAAGCTGTTGCTGAAAAGCTGCGCTCCTGTCAGTAAAACCAGGGCTACGACACCGAATGCGTCGGCGATAGACATCAACCCTTACAATCCGAGGTTGGTGCCTGCTTCGTAAATGCGAAGTACGGTTCCTCCGTCGGTTGATTCGACATCGGAGCCGCCACTGGACGCGTACTTGATGCTCTCCATGTTGGCGTTGATTTCAAACTGAAAGTTGGGTGAACCGTTGGTGACGTAACTGTAGTAGTAGGTGACGTTGTTTATCGGGTCAATCGGTTCGGCGCCCAACGGCGAACCCGAGCTGATAGTGTTGAAATTTACCGGTATCCATCCGCCTCCCGTCGTGCTGGCTGCGGAAGAAGATGCAGCGCTGACAATAAGGGTTGAAGACGATCTGTCTATGTTGGGAGTGGAAGTCACCGTAACAGCCATCGCGTAGATGGTGTTGGTGGCGCCTATGCTGGGCGAACTAACGTCTGCGAGGTAGAGCGATATTGCGCTTTTAAGCGTCGATACGTCGGAAATTCTGGTGGAATCCCTCGCTTGCGCCAACAACTGCGCCGGGTTGAGCGTCAAGACGACGGCCACGGACAACACGGTAAGAATCGCTATTACGACCAGAAGCTCTATCAATGTAAATCCTTTTTCCTGCATGAAATTTATAATTTATTTATGTCGACCGTTTAACGTTTACAAACTCAATTTCGTCCCGACTTCGTACGCGGCCGGATTGGTTCCTCCGTCGGTTGACTCGATGTCGGCGGTTCCGCTTGCGGCGTACTTGGTGCTTTCCATATGGGCGTCAATCTCGAATTCGAAACTGGAAGAAGCATTGGTTGCATAGCTGTAAAAGTAGGTGGCGTTGTTTATAGGGTCAACGGGTTCCGAGCCTAATGGCGAACCGGAACTAATGGCGGCGAAGTTTATCGGTATCCAGCCGACTCCCGTCGTGTTGGAGCTCGACGCCGCGGTAGTCGTGGAAACGGTCGAATCGCTGGCGGACATTCTGCCGCCGCAACCGGCGCTGTTCGGGGTGGCCGGCGCCGAGCCGTAACACGTATTCGCGGCTCCTATGCTTGGCGAAGCGACATCCTGTAGATAAAGGGCGATTGCGCTTCTCAGGGTCGACATATCCGAAGCCCTTTGAGAATCCCTCGCCTGCTTAATCATCTGCGCCGGGTTGAGCGTCAAGATGACGGCCACGGACAACACGGTAAGAATCGCTATTACGACCAGAAGCTCTATCAATGTAAATCCTTTTTCCTGCATTTACCGCTGCTGCCTGCTTTTAACTTTTAATTCGACCGTTGAAGCCAATAAGCTCATTCTATTATAGCAATTTTAGCAAATAATCAATTTTTAGCATTGTGGATAACTTATTTACCCGCGCCATGAAACATGAATGATTCTCCTGGACCAGTTTCGAGTTTAATCCGACTGCCGTCGTTCAAAGAGAATTCAAGGGAATAAGCGTGAAGCATCAGCCTGTCCGCCCAATCGGGTTGTTTTTTCCCGCCGTAAAGCCTGTCGCCTACAACGGGATGGCCTATGGCCGCGAGATGCACTCTTATTTGATGCGTCCTGCCGGTTTTCGGATAAACCTCAACCAATGAAAATTCCTTGCCCTCCGAAACAAAAGTTTTTTTGACCGTGTAATCGGTCTCGGCGCTTTTCATCATCTTTTCCGAATGTACGCTTCTTTTGACCGAACCGTTTTTTATGCCGATGGGTTTGTCGATTGTCCCTTTCGCTTCTTTCGGCTTGCCCGACACGACTGCCAAATAAGTTTTTTTTATTTGCCTTGTCTTAAAAAGATTTTTCAGGTATTCGAAATATTCGCTGTTTCTTGCCGCTATCATTATCCCCGAAGTTTCTCTGTCCAAGCGGTGAACGATTCCCGGACGCGTCACTGGGTCGTCGCCCACGCCAGCCGTTTCAGGAAATTTTCTTATAAGCCACCCGGCTAAAGTATTTTTTCCGTCCGGGCTGTCGGCGGCGGCGGAGGAATGCACCAACATTCCTTCCGGTTTGTAAATTCCCAGAAAATTTTTGTCCTTGTAAATTATTTTTGGCTCAGACGTTTCTGAGTCGGAAATTCGGAGCTTGGCCATTTGGAACTGTTAAAAATTTAAAAAACTTTTAAACTCTAAGCTTGGAGTCCGGGATATTAAAACAAGTCAACGACGTCCCTTACGGTTATCGCAACCATCAGCAGCAGAAGAACCGCGAAGCCGACGCCGTTAACCAGCGACTGCGCTTTTAAAGGAACCGGCGAGCCCTTGATTTTTTCAACCACAATTAGCAACAGGCGTCCGCCGTCAAGGGCCGGAAAAGGAATAAGATTCAAAACGGCGAGATTCAGTGAAATGATGCCCATAAGTTGCGCCAGATAAATAAGGCCGATGCTTCCGGTTTTTTCGGCCACGGAAAAAATTCCTACCGGACCGACCACTCCCGCCAGAAGCGAGCCGTGCAAAAACAAATTTTTGAAAAGTTCGTATATTGCCGAAACGGTGGCCTGGCATATGAAAATGGACTCCCTGAATCCACTGGCCAACGCCTGAAAAAATCCGCTGGGTTTGACTCCCGATTCCGAAAATTGGACCCCGAGGGCGCCGTCATTTTCAGAAATTGGAATTCTTGGAACGGCCGTTATGCTTAGATTTTCGTTGCCGCGTATAATTTCCAAGTTTACCTGCTGGCCGCGATGCTGATTTATGAATCCCACGAAATCGTCGGCGTTGGAATAATTTTTTATTATGTCCCCCGCGACTATGCCTGATTTTTCGGCGGGCGAACCGGGTTGAACTCCATTTATTACAAGGACCGGAGGCGTTCCAACCATGAATATGAAAGAAATTATCAGCCAGCCGAAAACAAAATTAACCAGAACGCCGCTGGCTATGACTATAAAGCGTCTCCAAGCCGACTGAAAAAGGAAATAATGTTTTTTTTCTTCCGGAGAAAGAGATTGCAATTTCTCGGGATTGGTAATCTGTTCCTCCTCGCCGGAAATTTTCACGAATCCGCCGAAGGGCAACCAATTCAAGCTGTATTCCGTCTCGCCCTGAGCCTGTCGAAGGGTCTCGCCCTGAGCCTGTCGAAGGGTCTCGCCCTTTTTGGTTCCAAATCGCCATGCTTTTATTCTCGGCGGAAAACCGAAACCGAATTCGTCTACTTTCATTCCGAAAAGTTTGGCCGTCAGAAAATGTCCGGCTTCATGTCCGAGAATCAGAATCACCAAACCAAAAAATACTATCAGGCCGATAATCATTTCATTCTTCTATTTCTTTTATTTTTTCGCTTAATATCGACTCGATTTTATTATTGGCGCCGTCAACCAATTTCTGCACTTTTTCTTTAGCCTGAAAAAATTCGTCTTCCGTTATTTCACTTTTTTCTTCGTATGCTTTCATCTTTTTTATGAATTCGTCACGCTGGCTCCGCAAACGTATTTTCAATGTTTCAGTTATTTTCCCGGCGAGTTTGGAAAGTTCTTTTCTTCGTTCGTCGGTGAGAACCGGCAGCGATGCCCGTACGATATTTTCGTTGTTCGAAACACTCATCCCTATCTTTGCCTCTTCAATCCCTTTCATTATTGCCTGAATGGCGTTTTTATCCCATGCCTGTATTTCTATTTCTCTGGGCGGCCTAAGGCTTAAAGAACCCAATTGTTTTATCGTCATAATCTGCCCGTAACAGTTAACGCTCACGTTTTCCAATAACTCCACGGAAGGGCGGGTTCCACGCACGACCTGCAATTCCTCTTTTAAAGACATAACCATGCCATTAAGCAAATTCTCCAAATCTCTAAGATTTTTATCGAGTTGTTTTTCCATTAAAATTTAATCGCCTGCCAATAGGCTTTCGAGCTGGAGGCGCGGATTCACGTTGTATGATTCGTTGTCGCGTCTCAAAGAGGAGATTTTGTGCCATAAATCCGGATTTTTTCCCGCGGCGGCGTCTTTCGAAACAACCATCAAAAGCGCTTCCAGAAAACGGGATAAATTGAATTTTTCGTCTTCGAGCATGGCTTTGACGATGTTGCGGTGTTCCCAAAATCCCGATTTCAAAAATTTTTCCGCGGACTGGCGTAGAGATTGAAATTCTTTGTTCGAGGCCGTAAGCAAAGCAAGTCCCGGCTGGCCGTAAGAAGCTTCTGTGATTCTTTTGGCCTCGTCCGCCTTGCAATCAATACTATCCCTAAGCCAATTTTCCACAAGCTTGCGCGGAACCGGAGAAAAATAAATTTTTTGCAGTCTCGACTGAAGCGTCGGCCAAAGTTTTTCGTGGTCGTTCGCGACGATTATCAAAAGAGACGACTCCGGCGGCTCTTCGCTGATTTTCAAAATCGCGTTTTGCGCTTCGGCGGTCATGGCTTCGGAGTCGTTTATTATCGCCGTGCGCCGCGCGCTTGCCGCCGGTTTTTGCCACAAAAAACTTTTCAGATAGCGCGCCTGGTCTATGCCGATAGTCGCTTCTGCGTCCGGCACGATTAAAAGAAAATCGATAAGTAGCTTCGGTTTTTCGAAATCGCCTGTCTCGAGAAAGTTGGCGAGGCTTGCCGCAAAAAGCTTTTTGCCGACCCGCGGCGGGCCGAAAAAAAGATAGCAATTAGCCAAAGCTTTTTTTTCCGCAAGTTCTTTGAAGTTTTTTACCAGCTTTTCGTGGCCGATTAGCATTGTTTTACAACTATCACAATGACTATGACAAAAAGAAGTGTGTCACTGTCATCGTCATCGTTTATTCAGTAAGGTCTGTTTGTATTTGTCCAAATGGTCAAGAATCAGTCCTGTGCCCTTGGCCACGCAGAAAAGCGGGTCTTCGGCCACATAAGTGGAAACGCCCAGAAATCTTTCGAAAAATTCGGGAAGGTAATGAATCTGGGCGCTGCCGCCCGAAAGAATTATTCCTTTTTCCATTATGTCCGCCACCAACTCCGGAGGAGTGACGTTGAAAACGTTCTGTACGGAACCGGCTATTTCCATCAGATATGGATTCAGCGCTTCGGACATTTCGTTGCTGTTTATTACCATGTCTTTCGGCAAACCGGTTATCAGGTTCCGTCCGCGGAACTGGTATTCCATTTTTTCTTTAACCGGCAACGCGGAGCCTATTTCGATTTTTATCTGTTCGGCCGTCTGTTCTCCGATAGCCATGGAATATTTCTTTTTGACGTAATCGGCGATTGCCTGGTCGAATTTGTTGCCGGCCACGCGGAGACTCGTCCAGGAAACAATATTGCCGAGCGCAATGACCGCGACTTCGGAAGTTCCGCCGCCCATGTTTATTACCATATGGCCGGACCTGGCATTAATCGGTATTCCGGCGCCCAGAGCCGCCAAAACCGGTTCGCGGACTATGAAAGCGTTTCTGGCGCCGGCTTCTTTGGCGGCGTTTATGACGGCGCGGCGTTCCGTCTGGGTTACCCCAGCCGGCACGGAGATTATCACATCCGGTTTGAAAAAGTTGAAACGGCCTATGGCTTTTGAAATGAAATAGGTTAAAAGCGCTTTTGTAATGTAGTAATCGGCGATAACCCCGTCTTTAAGCGGGCGGTAAGCCACTATTTCTTCCGGCGTGCGGCCTATCATCTCTTTGGCTTCAACGCCGACGGCCAGAACGGAATTGTCCGGCCTCCGAAGCGCGACAATGGTCGGCTCGTTTATGATAAAGCCCTTTCCGGGAACGAAGACCACAGTATTGGCTGTGCCCAGGTCGATTCCGATTTTTCTCGTGAACATCAGATGTATTTAAAGGCAAAAACAGCCCCGAGTCAATCGGAATAAACCTGTTTTCGCGATTAGCTTCTTGTGATTTGGGCGCCGAGCTTTCCGAGCCGTTCGTCGATTTTTTCGTATCCCCTGTCTATTTCTTCGATGCCGTCTATTTCGGATTCGCCTTCAGCCACAAGAGCGGCGATTACGTTAACGATGCCGGAGCGCAGGTCCCTTACTTCCATTTTATTCCCCCTCAGTTTTGTCGGTCCGGTAATTTGAGCGAGATGGTATGACCCGGCGCCGTTGAATTTACGGGGTGAATTTTGCGGCCTGTCTTCGAAAATTTCTATTTTGGCTCCAAGCGAATTAAGGTCTTTGACGTAGCCGAATCTGTCCTCATAAATCGTTTCATGGATTTTTGAAACGCCGTTCGCCTGCGTCAGGACTACGGCAAGCGGCTGCTGCCAGTCGGTCATGAATCCGGGATGCACGGCTGTTTCGATATCGAGCGGTTTCAGGTAATTCGGCTTGCCCGCCGACTTGTCCGCCGGAGCTTTGGCGTCGGCGGGAGCTTTAGCGGAGGATGGCCGCCAAAACAATATGCCATCCGGAACGACTTTGTATTCGGCGCCCAGCCGCCTCACGACATTCAAAAAAGTAATCAAATGGTCCTGAATCGCCTCGCGGACCAAAATCTTTCCGTTGGTCGCTATGGCCAGACAGGCGAATGAAACCGCTTCGTTTCTGTCCGGTAAAATTTTGTGATTGACGCCGTAGAGGCGCGCAACTCCTTCGATATAAAAATCGCGGTTGGCTCCGAGCTCGATGATTGCGCCCATTTTTTGGAGCATTTTAACCATATCTATGACTTCCGGCTCGAGCGCGGCGTTCCGGAGAACGGTTTTCCCTTTCGCCATAACGGCGGCCAATATCGCGTTTTCGGTGGCGCCGACGCTTGGAAAATAAAATTCGATTTCGGCGCCGTGGAGACCGTTTTTGGCCGTGGCCAGATAACTTTCCGAACTTATTTTTATTTCGGCTCCCATGGCTTCAAGCGCTTTTATATGAAGGTCCACGGGCCGCGGTCCAAGTTTGTCCCCGCCGAGAATCGGGACTTCCGCCTCGCCGACCCGCGCCAGAAGGGGCCCCAGCGCTAAAATGGGAATTCTGTTTCTTCTGCTCAAATGAGAAACTTTGTTGTTTTTTATTTCCGGAGTTTCGATGGTCAGACGCGGGCCCGCGATTTCAATTTTACTGCCGATGTCGCGGCAAAGTTCCGCCGTTATTTCGGTATCCCCGATATCCGGAAAATTATCAAGGACGCACGGCTCGCTAGTCAAAAGAGAAGCGACCATCATCTTGGTCGCCGCGTTTTTGGCTCCGCTCAAACGTATTTCCCCTTCAAGCGGCTTGCCGCCTTTAACCGTAAATTTTGCCATTTATATATTCCGCGAGTTCTTTTATTTTAACGCGTTCCTGCTTGGCTGTATCTCTGTCGCGGATGGTAGCGTCATTTTTTTCTAAACTGTCGAAGTCGACCGTAACGCAAAACGGCGTGCCGATTTCGTCCTGCGAATAATATCTTTTGCCAATGTTGCCGCGGTCGTCCCATGCGACGTTAAAATGTTTTCTCAAATCGTCGTGAATTTTTTTTGCCAACTTCACAAGTTCGGGTTTATTGGCAAGAAGCGGAAAAACCGCGGCTTTGTAAGGAGCGAGTTTAGGCGGGAGTTTTAAAATTACTCTTTCGTCGTCGTCAGTGTATGCGTCCAGAAGCGTTGCCAAAACCGAGCGGTCGAGTCCGAACGTCGGCTCGATTACATGCGGATAGAATTCTTCGCCGGTTTCCGGGTCGCGGTACTTTAGACTTTGTCCCGAGAATTTTTCGTGGTTCTTCAAATCGAAATCGGTGCGGTAAGCCAAGCCATACAATTCTTTCTGCCCGAACGGATACTCGTACTCGAAATCAATCGTCCTTTTTGAATAATGCGCCCGTTCGCCGTCAGGAATTTCAACTTCGTGGACTTTTTTCGGATTGATACCCAAATCTTTCGTTATCCATTCCATCATTTCTTTTTGCCAGTACTTGAACCATTTTTCCCATTCTTTTTCTTCAACGAAATATTCGAATTCCATCAGGTCGAATTCGCGCGTCCTGAAAATGAAATTGCCGGGAGTTATTTCATTCCGAAAAGCTTTTCCTTGTGAAGCGATGCCGAACGGCAATTTTCTCCTCGTTGTATCGAGAACGTTTTTAAAGTTAACAAACATCGCCTGCGCTATTTCCGGGCGGAGATAAACGGCATTGGCCTTTTCCTCGGCGGGGCCCAAAAAAGTTTTCAGCATCAGATTAAACTGCTTCGGTTGCGTAAATTGCCCTTTGGCTCCGCATTTTTCGCATGGCGAACCGAGGTCGATAGTGTCCACACGGAAACGCTCATGGCACTTCTTGCATTCCACAAGCGGGTCGAAAAAAGTTGAAAGATGCCCGCTCGCTTCCCATACTTTCGGATTCATTATTAAGGCGGCGTCTATGCCGACCATATCGTCGCGGCGATGGACGAACCTGCTCCACCACAGCTGCCTGACGTTGTTTTTCAATTCGACGCCGAGCGGCCCGTAATCATAAGAGTTTGAAAGGCCTCCATAAATTTCAGAACCGGGAAAAATGAAACCTCTGCGTTTACAGAGAGATACTATTTTTTCCATTAGATTATTATTATCCATTTTCGTAAATTGCATTATTTATTATTCAAGTTTTCAGCTCATTGCTGAACTCTCCTGTCGGCCGAGGCGCTTATTGTCGTATCGTCCATCAGCATCGTGGTCAGCGACTGGTATGAATCGCTGAACTGCGCGCCGACAAAATCATCCTGCCATTGAATTCCGGTATTGCCCAAAAAAGTTATGAACTGGCCGACCTGGTTCAACGCCGGAGTCACTTCCACCTGGAAAATTCCTTCGGCCGGCTTGCTTATCACGCCCTTGGTGGCCATTAAATCGCCTACATCCCACGTTACCTCTCCCGTCGATGAATTATAACTCGGCTGGCTGTCGGTGTTCGATTTAACGACGCCGGTCCAGCGCGCGCCCGATTGCAGGAAAGCAGAAACTTTGACCCCCGAAACGTCGGTGGAATAATTCGTCACTATCCAGTGAATGGTGTACTTGGTCGGCTGATTGACTCGCGGCGGATACGGCCCGCTGTTTAAAATGTTCGAGGTGGCGTCGCGCCACAGGGCTTTGGCCTGGATTTGCGCTTTGCCCGCTATTTTATTTTCAAGCGCCGCCGTTGAAACGGTTTTTGAAGCGTCAGTTCCCTGGGGAACCGTCGGCGAACTTATTTCCGATTGAAGTTTGACTATGTAATTTTTATCGCTGATGCGCCGTATGGGAAAATCTTTTTTAAGTTTAATGTCGATGCTGACCGTCCCCTCTTCGCCCGGCGACAATTGGGCAAATGACGGGGCGTTGGCCACCATCCAGGTAAAAGTGTTTCTGATGGGATCGAAGGCGGCGTCCGTTCTCAAGGTTGAAAAATCCAGCATCTCTCCGGCAATCGACGCTTTTATTATGATGTTGGCGAAAGTCGCAACTGAATTGTTTTTGTAGTGAAGATTGTAAACCAGATTGTCGCCGGCGCGGGCGACGTAATCGGCGGAGCCGTTGACCGACAAAGAGAGGGAAAGCGGCGAAGAAGAAATTGAAATATTGGCCGTTTGCTCCGCTATCGTTAAAGTCCTGCCGCTGAAGGAAGTGGATATTGCTCCGTGAAATCCGAATGACAGCTGGTCGGCGCCGACAATGCTGCCGGTTATCGTCAGGATGCCGTTGGAGTTTTTGGACAACTTCCCTAAATCCCATTGATTGTCGCCGGAAAAAAGTTCGGCGCTGCTTTTTGCGAACTTGAATCCCGAGGGATAATCTATTTTTAAAATTGCGTTGTTGCCGAAATCCTGCCCGGAGTTGTTCTGATATTTAACGATTAAATTGAAATTAGAACCGCTAAAAACATTTTGAGGCAATTCGAAGCTCAAATCAACCGCTTGCTGGCCGACGGACAAATCAATCCCGCTTTTACTTTCAAATTCCGCGGTTGAGCCGCCGAGCTGATACGATAGTTTGGCGTTAACGTATTTTATCGACTGACTGTCGCCGATGACCACCAGGCTGAAAACATTATCCGGATTGACGCTGCCGGGTCCCATGTCGCCGACATTTTTTTCTATAACCCTCTGGTCCGGAGAACTGCCGGGGCCCAAATAAGAAACATTATCGGGGAGATAAACCGAAAGAACCGCGTTTTTGAGGACCTGGTCCGAATAATTTGAAAAAGAAACCGTCAGGAGAAAAGGCTGGCCCGAAAAAATCTGGCCCGGTTTGGAAAATTCAACGCCGACATTGGCGCCGGAAGACCGCATGAAAAAATAGTAATATCCAAAACCGGCTATTGAAGCCGCCAAAACGAAAACAGCCGCGACTTTTACGAAAGTTTTCATTGCAGAACCCCTGTCTTCTTCCGGCTCAAAATCTTTGAACTTTTCATCCTCTTTCCAAGGGGATTTGTTTTTTTCTTTTTTGGCAGAAATATCTGGAAACATATATTCCGATTTTTAATCGCTGGATGCTAATTTATATTTATGTATAGTACCTCGTCCGCGGGCAGTTTGGAAGCGCAGTTTTTGCAGAAAAATTCCTGGGTTCTCGGATGAAATGCGTCAATGGTTCCATGGCATCCCGCGCACGAAGCGAAATTTGGGTCCCAGCCGAGTATTCTCAGGGTTTCGCTCCATGAGAATGCGCCGGCGACCAGCATTTCCCAAATCCTGAATTCGGGTTCCGCTTCCGCAAGAACTTCGCCCAAAAAACGCAGCTCGGAAGGAGAAAAGGAAAGTTTTGATTTTTTCAGCGCATCAACCACCTGCAGCCCGTTTTTTTCCACCAGCCGCAATTGAATCAGATTACCCGGCTGGAGATGGCCCGATAGCTTCGATGTTATTTTCCTTACGCTTTTCGCTTTGCCGGTTAATTTTCCAAAACGCTTGGTCAAAAAAACAACCCGCCCGTCCAGATTTCCATTGGGCAATCTGTCCAAAACAACCGCTTCGCTCAAATACTCCTGCATTACAGAATTAATTAAATTCCAACCAATGCCGCTTGATATGAAGCGTTTCAAGGACTAACCAACCTATCGCCATTAATGGCATTAAAAGGAGGAGTATTTCTCCGAACCCAACAAGAATCGCAATGGACCAAACTAGCACAAGAACCAAAACTCCAGTGGTTGAAATAATCAAACCAATAGCCCCCCATTTTTTATTTTTCCAAAACCCAATTGTTGCGAGAATAGAAATAACCCCCATCAAAAAAATTAAAGTAATTGGTGCGAGCCTCGAAACCAAATTATCTCTCTCGTATTGGGTCGTTTCTTTATTGTTGTTTTCAATATCTTTTACAATTTGCCCGTATTCTTTTTCGCATTGGGAAGTGTTTCCGCCCAGCTCTACACATTTATTAATATATGCCTGGGGTGATGAAAAAATATCCGCGCGTTCCATACTCTTCGGAGAAAAATCGCTCCTAAAAGCCAGGTCAAGAGTCCTATTGGCATATGTAAAACCAATAAAAACAAGAACAGCGCCGAATACAAGATGAGTCAAGATAATTAAAATTTTCATGTTTCTTATTTTAGCACATATTGCTTACTTAGTGCAGTATTCTTGAATTAGTCCGAACGCATTTCGCCGCCTGCGGCGGCGAGGAA
>JBBTVY010000018.1:0-26304 GCA_038063055.1 Patescibacteria group bacterium
AACGGGCATTGGAAGCAAAAGAAAACGAACTCAAAGCCCAGCTCAAAGCCGCTCATCGTGCGGGCGATACTGCCAAAGCGGAAGTATTAGCCCAAGAGCTTGGTCAAGTAAAAGCTCAATTGGAACTTTTGGAGCTTAAAGAAGAAGAGTTTGAAGACGATTTAGACGAAGAGGAAGAGAAGCTGGAAAATGAAATGGACGCTCGCGCCCAAGCCGAGGAAGCAATCCGAGACGCTGAAAAACAAAAACAAGACGCACTCGACGAAGCCCAAGAAGAGGGCATAACGCTTCCCGCAAATACTTTTGCAGGATTTGACAGCCTGCTCACCCAAGCCAAGAGTGCATTTCAAGCTGGGAATTATGAAGAAGCAGAACGCCTTGCCGAGCAGACGGGAGATGTCCTTGAGTTGATTGAAAACGATATTGATGAAGAAGAACAAAAACTGGACGACAAGGAAGATGCCGAAGAAGCAATTGAAGAACAAAAAGAAGAAGAGGGTGAACGGAAACAGAAGGAAGCTGAAAAACAGCAAGATGAAGCCGAAGAGCAAAGTAACGAAGCAGAGGGGAGATAATCTCCTTAAAATAAAAATAGCCCGGCTTTATACCGGGCTATTTTTATTTTATAATGCGCGGGATTCAAATCCATCATCATGGCAAACGCATTATCGATACAAAATCTACAAAAAGTTTATTCCAACGGAACGGAGGCGCTCAAAAGCGTTTCACTCGAAATAGAGGAAGGCGATTTTTTCGCCCTTCTCGGCCCGAACGGCGCCGGCAAGACAACGATTATCGGCATCGCCACGGGGCTCGTCAATAAAACCGCCGGCTCGGTCAAGGTTTTTGGCCATGACATCGACGAGGAGCCGGAGAAGGCGAAAGTCCAAATCGGCGTCGTCCAGCAGGAAGTAAATTTCAATCCATTCGAGAAATGCATCGACATCGTGGTCAACCAGGCCGGCTATTACGGCATTCCGCGCTCCCTGGCCATACCGCGCGCCAAGAAACTTTTCGAAGACCTCGGCATCGCCGACAAAATGGAGCAAAAAGGAATGGAACTGTCGGGCGGAATGAAGCGAAGGCTCATGATAGCGCGGGCTCTCGTGCACGAGCCGAAGATTCTCATTCTTGACGAGCCGACCGCGGGGGTGGACGTGGAATTGAGGCGCGGCATGTGGGATTATCTCCGTTCCGTTACGACGCGCGGCGTGACCATTCTTCTTACGACGCATTATCTGGAAGAAGCGGAGCAGCTTTGCAAAAACGTGGCGATTATAAACCGCGGGGAGATTATCGCCTCGGGCACGATGAAAGACATTCTCGGACGTCTCAAAGGGGAGACGGTTCTCATCGACCTCACAAAGCCGGTTCCGCCGGCGGCGCTGGCCGCGCTTGCTTCCTACAAAGCGAAAAAAGTGGACGAGAACACCATCGAAGCTGAAATCGGTGAAGGCAGAGGACTGAACGACGCCATTCTCGCGCTTCACCGGCACGATTTAAAAATCGAAAGCATACGAAGCAAAACCGGGCGTTTAGAGGAAGTGTTTGTTAAATTAACCAGCAATAACGATGAATAACATGCCCCGCAGGAAACAGCGAGAAAATATTTTCGAGCCGAAATCATAAACAGCAAAAATGAAAACAGAGGGTTATTTAAAAGTCGAATCAGGAATGACAGAAAATATTTAATTTCCTACGGGGCATGAACGCCAAAGGACTTTGGACATCTTTTTACACAATCGTCCGCAAGGACGTGGTCCGCATTTTCCGCATCTGGGCGCAGACGTTTTTGCCGTCGGTCGTCACGTCGGTGCTTTATTTCCTGATTTTCGGTTCTTTCCTCGGTTCGCGCATCGGTTCCATCAACGGCTTTCCCTACATCGCTTTCGTGGTGCCCGGGCTGGTGATGCTCGCGGTTGTCATGAATTCATATTCCAATGTTTCTTTCACTTTTTTCACATCAAAATTTTTCGCGCGGAGCATCGACGAAATTCTTGTTTCCCCGACTCCGCCCTGGATTCTCATCGCCGGATATGTCATGGGCGGAATAATCAGGGGATTCATGGTCGGGTTGCTCGTGCTGCTTATTTCGCTTTTCTTCACGCATCTTACCGTCGTGCAGCCGGCGCTCGTTTTCCTTTTTTTCATTCTGACGGCGCTTATTTTTTCGCTGGCCGGGCTCGTGAACGGCATATACGCAAAGTCGATAGACGGCATCAACATCATCCCAACTTTCGTTCTGACGCCGCTTGTTTATTTGGGCGGAGTTTTTTATTCCGTCTCGGCGCTGTCCGGCTTCTGGCAGACGTTGACTTACGCCAATCCGATTTTTTATCTCGTCAACGGATTCCGGCACGGCTTCCTCGGTTTTTCTGACGTGCCTGTTTTCACTTCGGTTTTGGTTTTACTAGCGATTACCGCGGTTCTCATTATTATAAACTGGTATCTCCTGAAAAAAGGGCTTGGGCTGAAGCAATAAGAATATTTTTTGCCGGAATATTAAAAAAATCGGCAGTGGCTCCCGTTAGGAACCTCTGCCGATGAATCAACTCGCGAACGTTCAGCGCCGCCTAGTTAAGGCGGAAGTTTTCGAGAACCGTTAGAGATATAAAATTGCCATCTTCCAAAACCGAAAGCTCCATGCTATAATTGCCTACCGCGCAGGAATCTATGCGGGAGATTAGAGTGGGAAGTTAAGTAATTAAGATATTTGGTGATTATAAACACAAATGGAAGGCAAATTTCACATAACACTGGCGGCGGAGAAGCTGACAAGCATATTCGGTCTGCCTGTGACCAATACCATTATTACGGCCTGGCTCGTCATGGCACTTCTTATTATTTTGGGCGTCGTCGTCAGGAAGAAAATCGCGCTCGTGCCGGGGAAGCTCCAGAATTTGTTTGAAATGCTCGTCGAGTATCTTTTCGGCCTTATCGAAGAAATGCTCGGTTCGCGCGAACTTGCCAAGCGTTATTTTCCGCTAATCGCCACGATTTTCATTTTTATTTTGGCGGGAAACCTTTTAAACTTTTTGCCGATTTTCGGCACGATTGGGATACATCATAACGAAGAATTCGTCCCGCTTCTCCATCCAATCAACGCCGACCTCAATTCCACGCTTGCGCTCGCCATAATTTCTTTTTTGGTAATAGAATTTTCCGGAATTTTTATGCTCGGCTTCTTGAAATACGGCTCGAAATTTGTTAATTTCAGCGGAGGAGTGATTGGTTTCATGGTCGGACTTCTGGAACTCATCGGCAATCTCGCCCGCCTCGTGTCGTTTTCTTTCAGGCTCTTCGGAGCCATTTTTGCGGGAGAAGTGCTTCTAATGGTCATTGGCGCGTTCGTGCCATTGGCATTGCCCGTGCCGCTCATGGCATTCGAAGTGTTTATCGGCGTTTTGCAGGCAGGTATTTTCGCGATTCTGACTTTGGTGTTCATTAAAATCGCCATAGCGGAACCGCACGGGCATGAAACTTCTCACGGCACGACACCGGTAACCAATAACTGATGACCATGACAATAAAAATGACTAAATGACAAAACATCGAAATCAATAAGGTCGAGTAATCAAAAATAAAAAATTTATGGATATTGAAGTAGGAAAAACATTAGCTATGGCAATTGTCGTCGGGCTTGGGGTTATCGGCCCGGGCATCGGTATCGGGATTATCGTCGGGAAAGCCCTGGAAGCAATGGGTCGTAATCCGGAAGCAACGGGAAAAATTACGCCGATGATGTTCGTGGGTATCGCTTTTACGGAAGCCCTGGCGATATTCGCGCTGGTTATCGGCTTCATCCTCAAATTCACCTAACATTATTTTCTTGTGGAAAAGATTCTAACTGTATTCGGCATTGATTGGCGTCTTCTCGTAATCAACGCCATCAATTTCGGTCTTCTTCTGTTAGCTTTGAGATATTTTCTTTACGGCCCGATTATGGCCGTGCTCGAAAACCGCCGTCAAAAGATTTCCGAGGGCGTCCGGAACGCCGACCTCGCCGAAAGAAAGCTCAAAAAAATAGAGGCTTCGCGCGCCGAGATACTGGCTCAGGCTGGCAAAGAAGCCGACGAACTTCTTACTCATGGCCGCGAGGGCGGCATGGCCAAGGAAAAGGAACTTGTCGCCGCCGGAGAGGCCGCGGCCGAATCGCTTTTGAAAGACGCCGAGAGCCGGGCCAAAGAAATGAAGGTCCAGGCAATAGCCGAAAGCAAGGAAGAAGTAGCCAAACTCATCGTTCTCGGGATGGAGCAAGCCATGACATCTCCGCCCAAGGCGGGTAAAAAATAAAACAATGACCATTGCCGCACAATACGCCAGAGCGCTTTATACTTTGGCAGAAAAAAATGAAAAAGAGGGCAGGACATATCTGAAAAATTTGCGCCAGGCGCTTGAACATCACGGACACATCAAACTTCTGCCGCAGATTTTTTCCGAATACAAGAAACTGGCGCTGGCTCGGGAGCGCGCGGAACTCCACAAAAAAATAACTCCGGAAAGCGAACGAACGAGAACTCTTCTGGAACTTTACCGGAAAATGACGGCGACGAATAACGAATTATGATGGTTACAATGACGATGACAATGAAATTAAGAAAATGCAAAAATTCATAGAACAATTCAAAAAAGAGATAGAAAACTTCGCGCCGACGGCGAGAAAGGAAGGCGGCGGCATCGTGACGCGGGTCAGCGACGGAGTCGCCGAAATCGACGGGCTGGAAAACGCGGTCATGTCGGAAATGGTCCGTTTCGAAACGGCGCACGGCAAAGCGCTTAAGGAAGCCGTCGAATCGCGCGGCGACGTCTACGGCGTAATTTTAAATCTTGAAGAGGGAAGCGTCCGGGTCATAATTCTCGGCGACGACGGACGCGTGGCCGAAGGCATGCCGGTCGCGTCGACAGGAGAAGTTCTTTCCATTAACGTCGGTGAAGCCTTGATGGGCCGCGTTGTTTCGCCGCTCGGCGAACCGCTCGACGGCGCCGGCCCCATCGCCGCCAAAAAGAGAAATCCGATAGAGCGCGAGGCCTACGGCGTCATGGACCGCTTCGGCGTGAACACGCCGCTCCACACCGGCATCAAAGCCATCGATTCGATGATACCCATCGGACGCGGACAGCGCGAGCTCATAATCGGCGACCGGTACACCGGCAAGACCACCATCGTCATCGACACGATACTGAACCAGAAAAATGAACCGAAGGAATCGCGACCGATTTGTATTTACGTCGCCATCGGGCAAAAAGAATCGAAAACGGCGCGGCTTGTCCAGACCCTCCGCGAAAAGGGGAGTTTGGAATATTCCATTGTCGTCGACGCCGGCGCTTCGGCTCCGGCGGCGCTCCAGTATCTAGCCCCTTTTGCCGGCGCAGCGATCGGCGAATATTTCATGGAACAGGGCAAGGATGCGCTGGTGATTTACGACGATCTTTCAAAGCACGCAGTCGCTTACCGCCAGCTTTCGCTTCTTCTCCGCCGTCCTCCTGGACGAGAAGCCTATCCGGGCGACGTTTTTTATCTCCACTCCCGCCTTTTGGAGCGCGCCGCCAGGCTTTCAAAAGAAAAAGGCGGCGGTTCGCTGACGGCTTTGCCCATCATCGAAACTCAGGAGGGCGACGTTTCCGGTTACATTCCGACAAACGTAATTTCGATAACCGACGGACAGATTTTTCTCGAAACGGACCTTTTTAACAAAGGCATGCGTCCGGCCATCAACGCCGGCATATCCGTTTCGCGCGTTGGTTCGGCGGCGCAGACCAAAGCCATGAAAAAAGTTTCGGGACGCATCAAGCTCGAACTCGCGCAATTCCGCGAACTCGAAGCATTTATGCAGTTTTCGCAGGACCTCGACGCGGACACCAAGAAGCGCATCGACGCCGGACAGCGCCTGATGGCTGTCCTGAAACAAAAAAACGGCGAGCCGATGCCGTTCGAACGCCAGGCGGTTTCCATTTACGCCGCCGTAAACGGCTATCTGGCCAAAGTCGCGATAGATAAAGTTCCAGAATTCGAGGAGAAACTTCTGGCTTTCATCGGTTCGGACGCTCCGGAAATATTCAGGAACATCGGGCATTCGGGCGACATAACGCCGGAGACCGAAGAAAACCTCAAAATGGAACTCGTGAAATTCACCGAAGCGCACCCCTCGCTATTCGGCGTGTAAAATCATGGCAGGCCTCAAACAAATAAAAAATAAAATCAGGAGCGTCGAAAAAACGCAGACCGTGACCAGGGCCATGGAGGCGGTTTCGGCCGCCAAAATGCGCAAGGCGCAGTCGCGCGCCATTGCCGGCCGCGCTTACGCCCGAGCCGCCGCGGCCATCCTGGCACGTGTTTCCGGTTCGTTCAAAACCGCGAATTATCCTTTAATGCGGGCGCGGAAAGTTAATCGTGCGCTCTATATTGTCATCACCAGCGACAAGGGCCTTGCCGGGGCGTTGAACTCCGCGGTTTTGCGGACGGCGTCCGGCGACATCGCCGCGCGCGGCCTTTCAGCCGATTCGGTTTCAATTATCGCCGTCGGGCGGAAGGCCAACGACTTTTTTTCGAAGCGCGGCTTCAAAGTGGAAATTTTCCATCCAAACACCGAACGGATTTCTTCCGAACTAATCAGGGAAATCGTCAACGAAGCCGCTTTCCGTTTTCAGGACGGGGCCATCGACGAAGTAAAAATCGCGTATCAGAATTTCCGCTCTACTTTCGAGCAGATTCCGATATTGAGGGTGATTTTTCCGCTGTCGCTCGAAGAACTCGAAAAAGTAGTCCATGACATTCTGCCGGCGCGCGGGACATTTTCGGAAATCAAAAACGGAGCGTATCCGGGCGTTTACACAATCGAGCCGTCAGAGGAAGAAGTGCTCGACGCCGTTCTTCAGCGCCTCGCCGGGATATTCGTTTACCACGCGCTGCTGGAATCCCAGGCTTCGGAGCACAGCGCCCGCATGGTCGCGATGAAGTCGGCTTCCGACAAGGCGGGGGAGATGGAACACGCTTTGACGCTGCGGTTCAACAAGGCGCGGCAGGCGACCATCACTCGCGAGGTCAGCGAAATAATAAGCGGAATGGAAGCGATGGCAAATTAGCGAATGGCTAATGGCGAAGAGCAAATAGAAAATAGAAAAACAATTATTAATAAACATAATTTTAGGTACTATGCTGTAGCATAGCACTCATAAATAAAATGCAAAAAGGAAAAATAACGCAAATAATAGGGCCGGTCGTCGACGTATATTTCGAGGGAAAAAAATTGCCGGCATTGAGAAACGCGCTTGAAGTATCGATACCCGCCTCCGCCAACTCGGCCTTCGTAGCCACTTCGGCGAAGGAGGCGGCTACGGCGGGCAAGGAAAGAAAAATCATTCTCGAAGTGGCCCAGCATGTCGGCCTCGGACGCGTCCGCACCATCGCTTTGCAGGATACGGCCGGACTGTCGCGCGGAGCGGAAGTTATCGACACTGGCGGGCCGGTTTCCGTGCCAGTGGGCGAAAAAACTCTCGGCAGGCTTTTCAACGTTATTGGAGACACTATCGACGGCAAGCCGTCACCCGAAGGCGCTCCCAAGCTCCCGATTCACCGCGAAGCCCCGCAGTACAAAGACCAGCGCATCAAAGCGGAAGTTTTCGAAACGGGTATCAAGTCAATCGACCTTTTGGCGCCGTTCATCAAGGGAGGCAAAGTCGGACTCTTCGGCGGCGCCGGAGTCGGCAAAACCGTTTTAATGCAGGAACTCATCAGGAACGTCGCAACCGAGCACGGCGGCTATTCGGTATTCGCCGGAGTCGGCGAGCGCGTGCGCGAAGGCAACGACCTTTACCGCGAAATGGAGGAATCGGGCGTGCTTTCGAAAACAGCTTTGGTTTTCGGGCAGATGAACGAAGTCCCGGGCGCGAGAGCCCGCGTCGGGCTTTCCGGCCTGACCATGGCGGAATACTTCCGCGACGAAATGGGCAAGGACGTGCTTTTTTTCATGGACAACATTTTCCGCTTCGTGCAAGCCGGCTCGGAAGTATCCTCGCTTCTCGGACGCATGCCGTCGGCGGTCGGTTATCAGCCGACTCTTTCGGAAGAAATGGGCCAACTCCAGGAACGCATCACTTCGACCAAAAAGGGCTCGATTACTTCCGTCCAGGCGATTTACGTGCCGGCGGACGACCTGACCGACCCGGCGCCGGCGACCACTTTCACACACCTTGATTCGACAATCGTTCTTTCGCGCCAATTGGCGTCGCTCGGCATTTATCCGGCCATCGACCCGCTTGAATCGAACTCGACCGCGCTCGAGCCGGAAATCGTCGGCCAGGAGCACTACCAAACGGCCATGCGCACCAAACAGGTTCTCCAACGCTACAAAGATTTACAGGATATCATCGCCATTCTCGGCATAGAGGAACTCTCGGACGACGACAAGCAGACAGTTTACCGCGCTCGGAAAATCCAGCGTTTCCTTTCACAGCCGTTCGCGGTAGGCGAGGTCTTCACAGGCAGGCCAGGCAAGTATGTTTCTCTTCCGGAAACCATACGCGCTTTCCGCGAAATTCTCGACGGCAGGCACGACGACAAGCCGGAGAGCGCCTTTTATATGAAAGGCGGAATAGACGAAGTCAAAGCGGAATAAAAATGCCGATTAAACCGAAGTGCGACAAGTGCGGAAAAGAACTTAATATATTCGGAGCTTTGATGTTCAGTCCTCCCGACAAGAAAGGCAATACGAAAAAATTTCACATCTGCGTTGATTGTTTCAAAAAAATCGCCGCATCAATGAAAAAGAAAAAATGAGAGTTATTATCGCAAAAGTTGACGAAACTTATTTTGACGGGGAAGCTGATTCTCTTACAGCGCCCGGCGCCGATGGCGAGATGACGATTTTGTCCAAGCATATGCCGCTGGTCACGACCCTGAAACCGGGCACGGTGATAGTGCGTACCGCAAAGGATACGAAAGAATTTCCTATTGATGGCGGAGTTTTGGAGGTCCGCCAAGAGGGCGCAACTGTGATTTTGTAGATGGAAAAAAATCTCCAGGCCAACGTTTGGAAATACACGCTATTATTGATTTCCAACAAGCGGGTTTTTGTGGCGATTTTGGGAGCTTATTATCTGACCATACCGGGCGTTACTCCTCAGTGGATTGGAACAATTTTACTAGCTGGAAGCCTCGCCGGTTTTTTGTTTGAAATTCCGAGCGGGTATGTTTCCGACAAAATCGGACATAAAAAGGCGCTTGTTATTTCAAGGGCATTAATGCTGATATCGACAATTTTGTTTCTTGTAGCGGACAAAATAATTTTTTTGGTGCTTGCGTCGATTTTTATGAGCGTCAGCAACGCTTTTCACAGTGGCACAGGCAGCGCTTTCATGCATGAGACATTAAGGGGACTTAACAGAGAAAAGGATTATTCGAGAATAATGGGCAAAGTCAGCTCGATAGGATTCGCGGTGCCGATAATTCTTATGGTTCTGATTCCATTTTTGGTGAGCATCAGCTATAAAATTCCATTTGTCATTTCGCTAGTTATCGATTTAATCGGGTTGTTCACGGCGATTTCTTTAGTTAAACCATCTGTTCCACAGGAAAACATAGAAGAAATTAATGCGACTGATTTCAGACAAGTAATGCGCGAGGGGTATCATTTGAAATTTTTCAGATTCGCCGTATTCTCTGGGATTATCGGGGGTATGCTTATTGGAGTAAGCGCGTTTCGTGCGCCGTATCAATTGATTATGGAAATACCGGTTATCTGGTTCGGTGTATTTTTTGGCATAGGCCGGGCGCTTGCATCGCTAATGCTCGCATATAGCGGAAAAATAAAAGAATTAACTAATAACATATATCATTTTTATAAATTACAACTCGTGCTTTATTCAATTCTGATTTTGATTTTGGGAACTGTATCAGTTCCATGGGTAGTGGTTATTGTTTTTATTGTGGTTAACGCTTTTCAGTGGGGATTAAGTCAGGCTGATACTGGCTATCTGCTGGAAATCATTAGAACAAGTAAGTTTAAAGCAACGCTTTTATCAGTTTGTTCGCAAATTGATAAAGCTTTTATGGCAATTTCCGGTTTCGGACTTGGATTTGCAATCGAGCGCTTGTCTTACAGTTTGGGATTTTTATATTTGGGAATTGCTTTCGTCGCGCTTCTGTTACCGCTCTATCTGTATATAATTAAAAACAAAGGTACCAGCTTGCCGGAGCCGCTAAAATAAACCAATGAAGAAGATAGTCATCGCCTCGAAAAATCCGGTAAAAATAAACGCCACCCTCAACGGCTTCCAAAAAATGTTTCCGGCGGAAACTTTCGAAATCGAAGGCATACAGGTTCCTTCTGGGGTAAGTGAACAGCCGCTTAGCGATTCGGAAGTTTTTCAGGGCGCGTGGAACAGGGCGGACAACGCCTCAAAAGCCGTTCCGGGCGCAGACTTCTGGATAGGCATAGAGAGCGGAGTGGAAGAAAAGAACGGCGAGATGGAAGCGTTCGCCTGGATTGTGGCAAAAGATAAAAACGGCAAATTCGGCAAGGGCAGAACGGGAACTTTTTTTCTGCCGCCGAGAGTCGCCGAACTTATAAAACAGGGGAAAGAACTGGGCGAAGCCGATGATATAGTTTTTCAGAGAAAAAATTCAAAACAGGAAAATGGCGCAGTCGGCATTTTGACCGGCGACGCCGTTGACAGGACGAAGTTTTATACCGAAGCCGTGATATTTGCTTTAATTCCATTCAAGAACGAAGAGCTTTATTAATGCTAAAATCCCCGTATGGGCGGAACTTCAGCAGAAAGAATTCAAAGAATCAGGGATGAAATCAGGTCGACCAATGCAGACGCTTTTTTGCTTTTTAACCACGAACTTTCCGGACAGCCGGGAACGAGATACTTGTCCGGCTTTTCCGGGACCGAATCGGTTTTGCTTATAGGGGAAAAAGAAAAATCTATTTTCACCGACGGACGTTATTTATCGCAGACAAAAGAGGAATGCGGGGATTTCGAGCTTATGCCGACGCGCTGGGCCTCCTTTTGGGAAGATTTCGAAAAAATTTGCCGGAAGCTCAACTTGAAAAAGCTCGTTGTTGACCCCGCGCGGACCGGCTACGGCTCAATCTTGAAGCTTAATGAAAAGTTAAAAGACGTTTCCGTGACGGGCGCCGAAAATATTTTGCAGAAAATACGCGCCGTAAAAGACGAAACCGAGCTCTTACAGATTAAGAAAGCCGCCAACATTGCTATGGAAGCTTTCGAAGAATTTTTGCCGAGCGTTAAAGAGGGAATAACGGAAAAAGAACTTGCCGTCAAACTGGAAACTTCGATTAGGGAAAAAGGCGCGGAAAAAATTTCTTTCGACCTTATTGTCGTATCCGGGAATAATGGGGCGAAACCCCACGGAAAACCCTCGGATAAAAAAATAACGAAAGGGGAACTGATTACTTTCGATTTCGGCTGTTTTTTCAACGGCTATGCTTCGGACGTAACGCGGACGATTGCCGTCGGCCGGGTTTCAGAAAAGCTGGCTGAAATTTACGAAACGGTAAAAACAGCGCAGGAACTCGGACTTAAAGCCGCCAAAGCCGGGATTTCCGGCGCGGAACTCGATGAAATATGCCGGAGTTATGTTTCCGGCAAAGGATACGGCGATTATTTTTTGCACGGCACGGGGCACGGCCTCGGTATGGAAGTGCACGAACTCCCGTACGTGTCTGCCGATAACAAAGAACCTATGCCTGAAAATTCGGTAATAACCATTGAACCGGGGATTTACATAGAGGGCGTCGGCGGCGCGCGCATTGAAGACACGGTCGTTCTCAAAAAAAACGGCAACATAAATCTATGCGGCAATCTCGGAAAAAATCTTGAAGTTTTAAGTTTATCCTGACGATTATTTAAAAAACAAAAACAGCCGCATAAGTTGCGACTGTTTTTCCGGCGGGTTCGCCGGTGAAGTTACATATTTTTCTTTTCGAGCGCCGTCCACAAAGCGAACACCGCGACCAATATTCCGAGAAGAGCCGTCGAGGCGGACGTGCCGTAGGACATTATCGCGATTAAAACGCCTAACGCCGCGTTTACCCACTGTTTCCACATGTTTTTTTATGCGATTTACTCGACCTTTGCGATTGCGTCATAAAAGACGTTTCGCACTAAAAATATTATAGCATATAGGCCCAAGTTTCGTTTTGATAATCCATTTTTGTAATAGAAACGATGATAGTTTACAATCAATTTTAATATCGTAAATAAAAAAATGTCTTGGATAACAATATTGGGTTTAATAGCCGCAACGCTTACAGCAACATCGTTTTTTCCTCAGGTTTTGAAATGCTGGAGAACCGGACAGACAAAGGATATTTCGTTGCCGATGTATCTGATAATAAACACAGGTTTTTTCCTCTGGATTATATACGGCTTTTTAATAAGCGATTTGCCGCTTATCGCGGCAAACATAGTCGCTTTTCTGGCCGCGTCTTTAATTCTTTTTTTCAAGCTGAAAAACGGATAAGGTTTGGACAATTAAACCAATAATAACATTACTGTTTGGCTTTGCTCAGGCGGGGTTTTTGTGCTAAAATTAGGGCAAATTTAAGCACCCTGCCTCTTGTTTGTCGCAAGGCGGGTATGAAGGGCGGTGGTGTTTTATTTTTGTAATGCCAAAGAAAACCCTAAAAAAAGAGGACAAAACCGAAGAAAAAAAAGACGTTTTCGGCAATGAAAACGGCGGCTCGTATACCGCAAAGGACATTTACGTCCTTGAGGGGCTGGACCCCGTGCGGAAGCGTCCAGGAATGTACATCGGCTCGACCGGCCCGGACGGTCTTCACCATCTGATCTGGGAAGTAGTCGATAACTCCATAGACGAGGCGATGGCCGGTTTCGCGAAGAACATAACCGTGGAACTTCTTCCCAAAAATCACGTTAGTGTCACCGACGACGGCCGCGGCATTCCGGTAGAAACTCATCAGCAAACCAAAAAATCGGCGCTGGAAACGGTTTTGACCACGCTTCACGCCGGAGGAAAATTCGGCGGCGAATCCTATAAAGTATCGGGCGGGCTGCACGGCGTCGGCGTGTCCGTGGTTAACGCGCTTTCCGAATGGCTGCGGGTCGAAGTTTCTCGGGACGGAGCTCTATGGATGCAGGAATACAAACGGGGAAAGCCCCAGGCCAAAGTAAAAAAAATAGGGACCTCAAGCGGAAGCGGCACCAAAGTAATTTTTTCTCCCGACCTCGAAATTTTCTCCGTGGTGGAATTCAACGAAAAAAGAATTATTGAACATTTCCGGCAGCAGGCTTATCTTACCAAGGGTTTGCGGATAAATTTTTTGGACAAGAGAAAAACGCCGTTTTCGTTTTACGGATTCTGCTTCGAAGGCGGCGTCCTTTCGTTTGTCAAATATCTTGCGTCCAGCGAAAAACTTTTACAGGATGAAATTTTTTACGTGCATAAGGAAAGCGATTCATCAGAAAAAAAATCGGGACGCGGGAAAATGGAAGTCGAAGCGGCTTTTGCCTATGTCGACGATTTCAACATCAAAGAACTTAGCTTCGCCAACAACATTTACACGCCGGACGGCGGCATGCATTTGACGGGGTTCCGTTCAGCCATGACGAGAAGCCTGAACAACTATGCCAGAAGCGAGAATTATTTAAAGGAGAAAGACGAGAATCTCACCAGCGACGACACGCGCGAAGGTCTGGTGGCGGTCGTTTCGTTGAAATTAAGGGAACCGCAGTTCGAGGGGCAGACGAAAGCGCGGCTCGGCAATCCGGACGCGAGAACCGCGGTTGAGGCTGTGGTTAACGAGGCATTGAAAGAATTTTTGGAAAAGAGGCCGGGCGAAGCCAGAAAAATAATAGAAAAAGTGATACTCGCGGCCAAAGCCCGCATGGCGGCCAAGGCGGCCAAAGACACGGTTTTGAGAAAAGGCGCTTTGGAAGGACTTACTCTGCCGGGAAAGCTTGCCGACTGCAGCTCCCGTAACGCCGAAGAATCCGAACTTTTCATAGTTGAGGGAGACAGCGCGGGCGGCAGCGCGAAGGCGGGACGCGACAGGAGGACTCAGGCCATTCTTCCGGTGAAAGGAAAAATTTTAAACGTGGAAAAAACGCGTCTCGACAAGATGCTCGCGAATCAGGAAATCAGGTCGTTGGTCGTGGCGCTTGGCACGGCAATAGCGGACAATTTCGATTTGAAAAAACTCCGTTACCACAAGGTAGTGCTGATGAGCGACGCCGACGTGGATGGCGCCCACATCAGAACGCTTTTCCTGACGCTTTTCTACCGCTATTTCCCGCAATTAATAGAAAAGGGACATCTTTATATCGCGCAACCGCCACTTTACCGGATACAGTCGGGCAAGGAGGTGAGATACGCCTTCAGCGACCCCGAGAAAGACAAAACGGTTGAAGAACTGCAGAAGTTAAAAGCACAAAAAGGGAAAGGGGGCAAAAAAGAAATTACGGAGGAAATCCAAGCCGAAGCAGTTCAGGAATCCGAAGGCGGAGAATCTTTGGAAGACAAAAATAAAATTCCGGGTATCAATATACAGCGTTATAAAGGGCTCGGAGAAATGAACCCCGACCAGCTTTGGGAAACGACAATGAACCCCGAAAAAAGGATTTTAAAAATCGTCACGGTTGAAGACAGCGAGAAAGCCGACCGCCTGTTCAATATTTTAATGGGAGACCTTGTCGAGCCGAGAAAGCAATTCATTCAGGCCTATGCAGGAGAAGTCAGGAATTTGGACATATAAAGGGCATTAAGCCCTTTGTTCCGACAGCGCTCGGACAAAATAAAAAGCATAGTTTTTCACTTTGCGTCCTCGCTCGTCGGAATAACTTGATTTTTGGGCAGTTTTCTTGTATCTTTTGGGAACCTATGTTCGGACGCATTAAGATATTTTTTCAAGAAACAAGGCAGGAACTTCGCCACGTCAACTGGCCGACCAGGAAAGAAGCGGTCAGGCTTACTGCTTTCGTGATTGTTCTTTCCATAGCGCTCGCGGTTTTTTTGGGGGCTTTTGATTATCTTTTGACTTATATTCTCAAAAAATTCATCCTTAAAGTTTAAAAAATGTCACGGTGCGTAACATTTTTTCATTTGGTTCCCTGCCGGCCGAAGCCTCGGCGCAGGCGGGGCTCGCCGCAAATCCCGCCTTGGCGGGACTTGCGGACTCGCTGCCAAATGTAAATAAAAACATTCACATAACAAAAAGATGAAAGAGTCAATGCAAAGAACAAAAGAGGAACTCAGACAGTGGTTCGCCGTTCATACCCAGTCCGGCTACGAAGAAGCGGTGGCCAGATATCTCAAGCAGAGAATAGAGTCGCTTTCCATGACCGACAAGATTTTTGACGTCATTGTCCCGAAGGAAAAGAAAATAAAAGTAAAAAGCGGGAAGAGAGAAACAATCGAAGAGAAAATATATCCCGGATACGTTCTCGTAAATATGATTCTAACCGAAGATTCCTGGTACGTTGTCAGAAACACGCCCCGCGTTGACGGTTTTGTCGGCCCGGACAAGACTACGCCGACGCCTCTTTCCGAGGAGGAGATCCAGTCGCTTTTGAACAGAATGGGCAGAGACGAAAGCAGTTTCAAGGTTGACTTTCGCGTCGGCGACCTGGTTAAAATAATAGACGGACCCTTTAAGGAATATGAAGGCAAAATCTCCGAAGTCGACGAGGAAAAGGGCCGCCTTAAAGTCATGGTGCCGATATTCGGCAGGGACACCGCGGTTGATTTGGACGCGTTGCAAGTTAAAAAGGTATAACATAATGCGAAACTACAAATTAACTATGCGAATCATGCGAAAATTTTCGCGGCATTCGCATACGATTTCGCATCGTTAGCATTATATATTCATGGCAAAACCGATAAAAACAATAATAAAAATCCAGATTCAGGCGGGGGCCGCCAATCCCGCGCCGCCGATAGGAACGGCGCTTGGACCCCAGGGAGTGAACATTCAGGAATTCTGCAAACAGTTCAATGACGCCACAAAAGAAATGGCCGGCGACGTTGTTCCGGCGGAAATAACAATCTTCGAGGACAGAAGTTTCACCTTTAAGTTGAAAACGCCGCCGGCGTCGGCTCTTCTTAAAAAAGCAGCCGGCCTGGAAAAAGGCTCGAAGGATCCGCTTAAATCGAAAGTAGGAAAAGTTACCAAGGAAGACGTCAAAAAAATTGCCGAAAGAAAAATGGCTGATTTGAACACGGACAACATCGAAGCGGCAATGAAGATAGTTGAAGGAACAGCCAAAAGCATGGGGATTACGGTCGAAGGCTGAATCCTCAAATTATCGAGGGTACAGCGCGCGATGAGAGGATTACGGTAGAATAAAAAATAAGTGGAGAAAAATCCTTATCCCGGGAAATTCATAGTTTTCGAAGGACTGGACGGTTCCGGACAGACAACGCAGTCGTCTCTTTTGGAAAAATATACGGCCGGAATGGGCATAAAAACAATCCTGACTAAAGAGCCGACCAAAGAAAGCGCGGCCGGAATGGAAATAAGAGAAGTACTCGGGCATAAAAAAGAAATAAGCCCGGAAGAACTCCAAAAACTTTTTGCCGAAGACAGAAAAGAGCACTTAAAAAAAACCATCATTCCCGCGCTTAAAGAGGGAAACGCAGTTATTTCCGACAGATACTTTTTTTCCAGCCTTGCTTTCGGCTCGCTTGAATGTGATTTGGAATGGCTGATTTCCATAAATAATAATTTCCTTTTGCCTGACGCAACTTTTGTTTTGATGGTCAAGCCGGAAACGTCCGTTGAAAGAATTTCAAAGCGCGGCCTGGAAACCACACTTTTTGAAAAACTGGATAAATTGCGCAAGGTAGCCGAGAATTACAGGAAGTTCGAAGGGCGGTTCGAGAATCTGTTTTTTATAGACGGGGATCGTCCGATAGAAGAGATTCATAAAGAGATTGCCGAAAAGGTTACCGGCATTTTAAAATAACGCAAGAAGGCTCGTTCGAGGGAATATCAATATGTCAAAATATACGCCTACAATCGGCCTAGAAGTCCATGCCGAATTGAAAACGCGGACGAAGATGTTCTGCGATTCGATTAACGACGCGGACGCTTCGACTTCGCTCAGTGCAGGCGAAAAACGCCCCAATAAAAACGTCTGCCCGGTCTGTCTCGGCCATCCCGGAACCTTGCCAGTCATCAACAAAAGCGCCGTGGAGTCCGTCATCAAAGTCGGGCTTGCGCTCGGAGGCAAAATAAGCGAATTAAGCAAATTCGACCGCAAGAATTATTTTTATCCCGACCTTCCGAAGGCTTATCAGATTTCACAATACGACCAGCCGCTTGTCGAAGGGGGGAATCTTATGGGAATCAGAATAACCCGCATACATCTCGAGGAAGACACGGGAACCCTTATTCACGGAACAGACGAAAAAGGAAAAGATATTACTTTGGTTGATTTCAACCGCGCGGGCGTGCCGCTTATGGAACTGGTAACCGAGCCCGATATCAAAAACGCCGAACAAGCAGTCGCTTTTGGAAAAGAATTGCGTCTGATTTTGCGCTACCTCGGAGTTTCGGACGCCGATATGGAAAAGGGGCATATGCGTCTTGAGGCCAATGTTTCCATCAGCAAAGATTCAAAGCTCGGCACGAAAGTCGAGGTAAAAAATATAAATTCGTTCAGGTCACTCGGTTCAGCGATAGATTATGAAATAAAGCGCCAGGAAGAAGTTCTTGGGAAGGGAGAAAAGGTGATACAGGAAACGCGCGGATGGGACGATTCCAAGCAAAGAACTTTTTCCCAGCGTCTCAAAGAGGAAGCGCACGACTACAGATATTTCCCGGAACCGGATTTGCCGCCGATGGAACCGACAAAAGTTTTCGATATAGAAGACATGAAAAGGCATTTGCCGGAACTTCCTTCGCAAAAGCGGGAAAGATTTATGAAAGAATTCGGACTTTCGGATAAACAAGCATCGCTGCTTGTCGACGACAAGAATTTCGCCGACTTTTTCGAGGCGGCAGTAAGCGAGCTTGCGACAAGGGACGAGCTTAAAACGGCGACTATCGAAAAAAAGCCGAAAGAGCTCCTTTTCAACTATCTTACGAGTGATTTTGCCGGGCTTATGAACGAATCGGAAACGATGTTTTCTGACATGAAAATAAGCCCAAGGCAATTCGCGGAACTCATTGATTTTATAGCTGACGGAAAAATAATGAGCCGCCAAGCCAAAGACATTTTGAAAAGAATGTTCGAAACTGGCGAAGACCCTGAAGTAATAATTTCAAAAGAAGGCATGGAAACCGTTTCAGACGAAGGAAGTTTGAAAAGTGCGATACTCGGAGTTTTAAGCGAAAACAAACAAGCAATCGACGATTTCAAAAAGGGAAAATCCGCAAGCCTGCAGTTTCTTGTTGGAAAATCTATGGCTAAGCTACGCGGACGCGGCAATCCGGAAACGATAAGAAAAATTCTTGAAGAGGAATTGAAAAACTAATCCTGGCCTAGACCTGATTGCAGAAATTTTTTCACCAGCTTATTTGCCTCTGTTAAGTTTTTTACCCAGATTATTTCTTTATCTTTTTTGAACCAGGTCATCTGGCGTTTGGCGAAGTTTAAAGTATTTTTATTCATCAACTCAATCGCTTCTTTTAGGGAAATTTTTTCGTTGAGATAATCTATAATTTCTTTGTAGCCGATAGCGTCGAAAGCTATTTGCCGCCCGCCGTATTTTTTAACCAATCTTTTTACTTCGCCAACAAGCCCACTTTTCACCATTTTATCGGCTCTCTTATAAATCCTTTTTTTAAGAACTTCCGCAGGAAATCTTACGCCTATTTTCAAAGTTTTGAAAAGTTTTTCGCCCTTTTTTCTCTGCGCCGAAAAAGGCTTATTGGTTAAAATAGTTACCTCGAGGGCGCGGACGACGCGGCGCGGGTTTTTCCCGTCCACTATATAGGCGGCTTCAGGGTCTCGTTCAACAAGCTCACGATAAACAGCCTCCAAGCCTTCTTTTTTTATTTTGTTTTCTATTTTTCTCCGGAGAGCCGGATTCGGCTTTACGGAAGGAATATCAAGGTTTTCGGTTACCGCTTTAACGTAAAGACCCGTGCCGCCCGTGAGAATCGGGAGTTTACCTTCTTTGATTATTTTATTTATCGCCTCAATTGCGTCTTTTTTGTATTCTGCAACAGTATATTCTTCGTCCGGATTTTTTATGTCTATTAAGTAGTGATGGATGCCGTACGAATATACTAGCCTCGTCGCCCCGACGGCAGTCGGGGCGCTCAATTTCTCATCTGCTCGCTTTGGACTCGCAGGAGAAATTGGCGGTTTTGCCGTGCCGATATCCATTCCTTTGTAAATCTGACGGGAGTCGGCTGAAACGACCTCGCCGTTGAATCTATTGGCGATTTTCACAGCCAAATCTGTCTTTCCGGAGGCGGTAGGGCCTACAATTACTATTATTTTGGGAATATGGTTTTCCACAGGGGTTGTTGACGGGCTGGTTGGTTGAATTAAGCTATAGACTGCATCTTCATAAAAGGGGGTTTACTATAGCCGAAGAAAGCACCCCAAAATAAAGACCAAATGGGAGTAAAATCCCAATCAGAGAAGAGCCGCCGGCTCTTCCGAAAAAGCCCATCGACGCCTCGCGCGCACGAGGGCTTTTCACTTTTTATATGACTTTTTCTTCTATTTCCTTCTTTATTTTTTCCAAAACTTCTTTAACGGAAATTTCGTTTTCCTGTCCGCGGCGGTAATGCCTGACGCTGACAGTCCCGTTTTTTTCTTCTTTTTCGCCGACGACAAGAACATAAGGAATTTTTTGCATTTCGGCTTCGCGGATGCGCTTGCCGAGCGTTTCGTTGGCATCCGTCATTTCAACTCTGATATTTTCCTTTTTCAATTCTTCATTTATTTTTTCGGCATACTTTTCCAGCTTTTCACTAAGAGGCAAAATTGCGACTTGGACTGGCGAGAGCCATAGAGGAAAAGCTCCGGCATAGTGTTCGATAAGAAAAGCAATCGTGCGCTCGATTGCCCCAATGGAAGAGCGATGCACCACGAAGGCGCGATGCTCTTTTCCGTCTTCCCCTATATATGTGAGATTAAATCTCTCCGGCATGCATAAGTCGTATTGGACCGTGAAGGCGGTATCTTCTTTGTCATTGGCATTCTTCATCTGAATATCAATTTTTGGTCCGTAAAATGCCGCTTCATCTTTGGCCTCCACAAAGTCAACGCCGCGTTTTTTCATCAGTTTCCTTAAAAGACTTTCCGCTTTCTCCCAGCCGACGTCGTTTTTGTAATATTTTTCGGCATTATTACGGTCGCCCAAGGAAAGCCGGTAATGATAATGTTTGCCCATTTTAAGTCCAAGCACGCCGTTGGCGTATTCTATTAAGTCGAGCGCCTTGCCCATTTCCATAACAGCTTCTTCTTCGTTTTTACAGATGATATGGGCGTCGGCAAGGCAGAACGTTCTGACTCTCTGCAGTCCCATAAGTTCTCCCGATTGTTCATAACGATATAATTTCGCGAGCTCGGCTATTCGCACCGGAAGATTACGGTAGCTCCACGGACGGCGCAAATAGAGTTCGAAATGATGTGGGCAGGTCATGGGCCGGAGCATGAATTTTTCGTCGTCGATATCAATCGGCGCGTACATCGAATCTTTGAAGTGCGGATAGTGGCCGGATTTGCGATAAAGGTCCAGTTTGGCGATGTCCGGGGTATAAACATGCGAATAACCGCGTTTTATTTCTTCGTCGACTATAAAACGCTCGAGTTCGCGCCTTATTACCGACCCTTTCGGGGTTAAAAGCGGCAAACCCTTGCCGACGGCGTCCGAGAAAGCAAAAAGGTCGAGTTTCGGCCCGAGTTCTTTATGGTCGCATTTTTCCGAACCCTCTTTTTTAGATATTTTTCGCATTGAGAAATTATAAGCCCGACAGGGTGTTTTTTAAAGCCCTGACACTTAACAAACCCAGCTGCCTGATGTATTATTGAAAAAATGCTCGACATAAAACTTCTCCGGGAAGACGCGGAAAAAGTCAAAAAGGCGATAAAGCTGAAAGGGGCGGACCCTAAAATCGTCGACGATTTCCTGAAACTGGACGGCGGCTGGCGTAAAATAACGGCAGAGCTCGAGGGGCTTCGCCGCGAACAAAAAGAACTTGCCGAAGAGCGCGACATAGACGCAGCCAAGGGCGTAAAAGAAAAAATAAAAATAAAAGAGGAAGAATTGTCCGAACTCGAAGGTGAACGGCTTTCGATATGGCTGAACATACCGAATCTTTCGAGCGAAGACACTCCGGTAGGCGAGAACGAGGCGTCCAATAAATTTTTGCGTTCGTGGGGAGAACCCAGAAAGTTTGATTTTAAACCAAAAGACCATTTAGAGCTTGGAGAGTCGCTCGGAATAATAGACACGAAAAAAGCGGCGGAGGTTTCTGGAACCCGCTTCGGTTATTTAAAGGGAGATATGGTACTTCTTGAATTCGCGTTGGTCCAGTATGGTTTTAAAATTTTGGGAGATGAAAAAATTCTCAAAAAAATAGCCGACAAGGTTAAACCGGGATACAGTCCGAAGCCGTTCGTGCCGGTTATCCCGCCCGTTCTCATAAAGCCGGAAGTTTTTCAAAAAATGGCCCGTCTTGAGCCGACGGAAGAACGATATTATATTCCAAGCGATAATATGTATCTGATCGGCAGCGCGGAACACACACTCGGCCCGCTGCACATGAACGAAACACTGAAAGAAAAAGAACTGCCGCTTCGTTACGTCGGCTTCTCGACGGCTTTCAGAAGGGAAGCGGGTTCGTACGGAAAGGACGTAAAGGGAATTCTCCGGGTCCATCAGTTCGACAAACTGGAAATGGAATCTTTCACTTTGCCGGAGAATTCCTTGACCGAACAGGAATTCATAGTCGGGATTCAGGAATATCTTATGCAATCCCTCGAGTTGCCGTATCAAGTGATAATTTGCTCAACCGGCGACCAGGGCGGGCCGGACTTCCGTCACATAGATTTGGAAACCTGGATGCCGGCGCAGAACAAATATCGCGAGACGCATTCCGCCGACCTTATGAACGATTACCAATCAAGAAGGCTAAACACGAAAGTGAAAAGGGAAAACGGCGATTCCCAATTCATCCATATGAACGACGCCACCACTTTCGCTATCGGCCGGACGCTCATCGCCATTCTTGAAAATTATCAGACAAAAGACGGGAAAATTGAAGTTCCCAAAGTTCTCCAAGATTATGTCGGCAAAAAAATCATCGGTTAACCCCGTTAGATTTTTTGATTTATTGTCAAGCGCGAGCTTAAGATCGTTTCGGAAAAGGTATTCCGCAAAATTGCGATGATTTCAAAATCTGACGGGGTTAACAAAAATAATGGGGAAAAGAACGGGGTACGCACCTGGATTGAACTGAACGCCGGCGCCTGCGGGCGAAACATTAAAAGTTTCAGGAAACTGATAAAACCTAAAACCAAGCTCTGGTCCGTGGTGAAATCCAACGCCTACGGGCACGGCTTGCCGGTTTTTCCAGAGCTTGCCGACAAATTCGGCGTTGACGGGTTCTGTGTGGACAGCCTCGTCGAGGGGCTTCGGCTAAGAAAAGAGGGAATTAAAAAGCCGATATTGGTGTTGGGGTTCACTTTGCCGCAGCGGCTGGAAGAAGCGGCCGCAAACGATATTACGGTAACTATTTCAAACCAGGAATCATTAAAAGCCCTGCGCCGCGCAAAAAGAAAGCCTTTTTATCATTTGAAAATAGACACCGGGATGAATCGCCAGGGGTTTTATCCGGAAGATGTGCCGAAAATATCGGAACATATGGACTCAAAACTTTCGGGGGCATACAGCCATTTTGCTTCGGCAAAAGACATGGAAAATTCCATCCAGTCCGCTTACACGGAAAAGCAATTCAGTAATTTCAGGAAAGCATTGTATTTTTTGGAAAAGGGAGGATTTTCGAAATTGACCAAACATATTTCCGCTTCCGCAGGAACGATTGTAAGCCCAGAATACCACCTTGACGCCGTTCGCGTCGGTATCGGTCTTTACGGGCTTTGGCCGTCGAGCGAGCTCGAAAGAAAATTTTCAAAGAGCATAAAAATTGAACCGGTTTTGTCCTGGCGGACCATAATCAGTGAAGTTAAAACCGCCAAGCCGGGGAGTTATGTCGGCTACGACCTTACAGAAAAAATAACAAAGCCGACGAAATACGCGCTTATTCCGGTCGGCTATTGGCACGGACTTTCCCGGTCTCTTTCGGGAAAGGGAAAAATTCTCGTTAAGGGAAAAAAAGCAAGAATTTTGGGCAGAGTTTCCATGGACATGGCTGTCGTTGACGTTTCGGGAATAAATTGCCGGCCCGGCGACATTGCGACGATAATAGGGCGGAGCTACAAAGCGGAATCCCTCGCGGCCGACATAGCCGAACTTTCCGGGACTTCGCACTATGAGTTTTTAACCAGGCTTAATCCGCTTATGGAGAAAATAATTGTTTGAAGATGACGAAAGAAACGGTTTCATCATGGTCAGAAGCGCATTCGCGCGAGAAGCAGAGACAACGCCGTATTTTTTACGCTTTGTGCTTAATCGCGATTTACACGTTTTTTGTCCTTGCCGCCTGGCTTACGATTTATTCGCCGCTTTTCAGGATAAAGGAAACAGAAATAACCGGAAACAAGAGCGTTTCAAACGACGACATAATGACTCTCGTTAAATCAGAAGTTTTCGGCGATTCTTTTTGGAAGCTCGTTTTGGGCATGAGAAACATTTTGATTTGGCCGGACGGCTTCCGTGACAACCTGAAATTTTTACCGGAATTGAAGTCGCTTTCCGTAGAGAAAAATTACGTCCAAAGAAGAATAAAAATAATTGCCGAGGAAAGAAAACCCTTCGGAGTTTGGTGCGTTAAAAAGAACGACGCGGAACAGGTTGAAAGTTCCGATTGTTTCTGGTTCGACGAAAAGGGCATAATCTTCAAAAGAGCAATCGATATGGAAGGAAACCTCGTCGTTGTTCTGGACGATTATTCGCAAAAAAATATGGGGCTGAATTTGAAAATACTGCCGGACGAGTTCATTGCCAACATTTTTTCCATATTCAGGGCGGTTTCGAACAGCAAATTAAGAGTCAAAGAAACGAGGTTGAACGATTTGTCTTTGCGGGAGATAGAAGTGGACACCTACGACGGACCTAAAATTTATTTCAGTATGCGTTTTCCGGCCGACAATACGCCGGAAGTGATAAAATCGTTAAGGGAAAAAACAAGTTTTGGAAATCTCGAATACGTAGATTTCCGCGTGGAAAACAGGGCGTATTACAAATAGAATCTAGAAATCAGAAAGTAGAAAGTAAATTTTTTTGTTATATTTATAAAATGCCTAAGAAAAAGATGAAAATCGGTGTTCTCTTCGGGGGCAAGTCCGCCGAGCATGAAGTGTCACTCCAATCGGCCCGAAACGTTATCGAGGCATTGGACAAGAGAAAATACGAAGTTGTTCCGATAGGCATAAACAAAGAAGGCAAATGGCTTCTCGGAGGCACGTCCAATTATCTTCTCAACATAGGCAACCCGAAACTTATCAGATTAAATAAATCTAATAATGAAGTCGGATTGGTTGCCCAAAGTTCGGGCGCGCTGACTAATATTCGCAGTGGAGAAGTTCACGGAAAAATCGATGTTGTTTTCCCGGTTCTTCACGGGCCCTACGGCGAGGACGGAAGCATCCAGGGGCTTTTGAAGCTTGCCGGAGTTCCTTTTGTGGGCGCCGGAGTTCTCGGCTCGGCCGTGGGGATGGACAAAGACGTGATGAAGAGGCTTTTGAGAGAAGCGGGAATTCCGGTTGCAAAATTAGTCGTTGTTCGCGCCGGAGAAAAAGTTTCGTTCCGAAAAATAAAAGAATTACTCGGTCTGCCTGTTTTCGTAAAACCGGCTAATCTCGGTTCCTCCGTCGGCATAAGCAAGGTCAGAAACGAAACGGAACTCAAAATGGCCCTGCGGGACGCGTTCAAATACGATTCAAAAGTTCTTATTGAGCGGGCAGTTGAAGGAAGAGAAATAGAATGCTCTGTTTTGGGAAATGAAAAGCCGATTGCCTCGATTCCAGGCGAAATTATCCCGACTCACGAGTTTTATTCATACGAAGCGAAATATCTTGACGAAAACGGAGCGATTCTCGAAGCTCCGGCCAAACTTCCGAAATCAACAGTAAAAAAAATTCGGGAAATAGCAGTCAGGGCGTTCAAGGCCCTTGACTGCGAAGGAATGGCTCGCGTTGATTTCTTTTTGAAGAAGAACGGAGATTTGGTCGTTAACGAACTGAACACGATTCCCGGATTTACGGCGATTAGCATGTATCCGAAAATGTGGGAAGCAAGCGGGATACCTTACTCAAAGCTTTTGGATATATTGATTCAGCTCGCGATAGATAGGTTTAACAGGGAGAAAAAACTGAAGAGTTCGGTTTAAGTAATTAGTTATTATAAAATTAGAACCTGGTTGATTTTTGACGCTTGTTAGCCAATACTTTCATTTAGTTCATTGAATGGAGGGGTTAAACAATGCGTCAGCTCACAGCTTATGAAAGCGGGCGCATTACCCGTTTTCTTGTTGTCGGAGGCATCAGCGTATTTACGTATTATACCTTGTTGTACGGACTAACCGAATTCGCCGGGGTATGGTATGTCGTATCTGCCGCTATTGCGTTTGTTGTTTACTACGGTGTCAATTTCTCGTTGCAGAAATTCTGGACATTTAAGAATAAAGACAGGAAATATGTAAACCAACAACTCCTGCAATATTCTATAATGTCTCTCGGCAACTGGATTCTCAACACCTCTTTGCTGTATGTACTGGTGGAATATTTAAACCTTTGGTATATGCTGGCACAAGTGATTCTCACTGTCGTTGTGTCCATCATTGCCTACTTCGGATTTCGATGGATATTTCGCCATCGCTAAAGCCCCCGCGCATAACGCCGGGGGCTCTATTTTATTATGATAGTTTTTGTGGGCGTGGAAGGAATCTCCCGCCCATTGCTCGACTCCGCCTTGGCGGAGGAGATTACAATGGCGTGGATCCCGCACTCTCCGCTAATACATTATTTAGCCTTATGTTGTCGAACAATAGCGGGATCGCGCTAACTCTAACCGCTCACTTCGTTCGCGGAGAGTTGCGGGAGAACCAAGGACCTCTGTCTTACCCGCCTGCCAAAGCCGATCCGAAATTTTGGATATTATATTTTGTGGGTGTGGATGGAATCGAACCATCGACCTCTGTCTTATCAGGACAGCGTTCTACCACTGAACTACAC
>JBBTVY010000019.1:0-6115 GCA_038063055.1 Patescibacteria group bacterium
GAATCGCCGCGCACTGGTTATACAAAGAACGCCAAAAGTTAAATTTCTTCAAAAAAGAACCGTTGGGCGAAAAACTGGCGGCCGGCCTTTCTTGGCTGAAACAGCTCCGGGAATGGCAGGAAAAAAGGACGCAAGAAGGAATAGAACCGGAGGAATTTGTGGAAAGCATGAAGGCCGACTTTTTCAAGGACAGGATATTTTCAATTACTCCAAAGGGAGATGTTATCGATTTGCCCGTCGGAGCGACTCCCGTTGATTTTGCCTATAACATTCACACCGAAGTAGGAGACAACGCCATCGGCTCTAAAATAAACGGGAAGATAATGCCGTTGGATACGCCTTTGGAATCAGGCGACCTCGTGGAAATTCTGACACAGAAAAACAAAAGGCCTTCCGAGGACTGGCTTAAGTTCGTCAAAACCTCGATAGCGAGAGACCATATCAGGTCGGCGTTGCGGGAAAAACGGATAACATTGGCTCAAAAACGCCCGCCGTCAAAAATAGAATTACACCTTACCCTTCAGAACAGACTCGGGCTGACAAAAGATATTTCCGAAATAATCGCCCGTTCGCATGTTCACATAACCAGCATTCAGCTTTCGGGCCAGAACGGCGGCCATTATTTTTCGTCTTGCAGAATAGGTTGCAAGACGACGGACGCGACGAAAATGGAAAAAATTATTCTTAAACTGAAAAAACTTAAAGAGGTGAAAGAAATTAGCTACAAACTTGTCTAATCTTCTTTCGGTCCGAACTTGTCGATTATGCTGCGAAGTTCTTCCGGAGAGAAGAAAGTAATGGTTATCCGTCCGCGTTCCCCGCGCGATTCTATGCTGACCGGGGCGCCGAGTTCCGCGCTTAATTTTTCCTGAAGGATTTTCATTTCAGGCGGTATTTCTTCGGATTGAGCTTTTTCGATTTCCGTTTTTGTTCCGCGAACCCTGTTTTTGAGGTCGCGCGTGGTCATTTTTTTATCAAGAAGTTCGCGAAAAATTCTTTCCTGGGCCGCGGGGTCGGCGATGGACAACAACAGCCGTCCGTGGCTTTCGCTTATCAAATTTTTTTCGAGGGCTTCGGCGATGGTCGCCGGCAGGTCGAGCAAGCGAACGGTGTTGGCCACGACTTCGCGGCTTTTGCCGAGACGCGAGGCAATTTCACGCTGTGTCAATCGGAATTCGTCCTGTAAGCGAGCGAAAGCCCTGGCGCGTTCAATGGGATTCAAATCCTCCCTCTGGATGTTTTCTATAACGGCGAGTTCAAGCCTTTCCCGTTCGAGGTCGATATTCCTTATTATGGCCGGAATGCGTTCCAGGCCGAGCATTTTGGAAGCGAGCCAGCGTCGTTCTCCGGCAATCAGCTGGTACTCGACATCCGTCCCGTCCGTTGTTTCTTTTTCGGTCTTTGAAACTACAATCGGCTGAATAATTCCGAATTCCCTTATGGACGAAGCGAGGTCTTTTAACGCCTCTTCGTCGAATTGTCGCCGCGGCTGCTGCGAATTCGGTTTTATCTTTTCAACTTCTATATGAAAGACCGAATCGATGCTTTCCGGGCGGCGGGGTTTTTTCTGAATTGGTTGTAATGACTGCTGGTGCTGGTGCTGAATTTTGGCCTCTTGCGGCTGCTGCCGCGGCTGCGTCGGCGGTTCGGTTTGGCGCTGAACGCCGCCCGGCTGCGCGTCGGTTTTTTTATTTTCAGGCGCCTGCCCCGCACCGAACTTATCTGTTTTATTTCCATCTTGTTGCGCCGAGGAGTTCTGGTGCGGGGGTATTAAAGATTCGAGGCCTTTGCCGAGCATTGGTTTAGAAAATAGAAAATAGTAAGTAGAAAATAGGAGTGAAGTTCATATTATCACACATTAAAATTCCCGAAGTTTTCGCTCGAGATGATTTCTTCTGATTTCTTTTCCTGCGAAATTATTTCTTCGGCAAGCCGCCGGTACGCTTCGGCACCGTTCGAATCCGGGCGATAAAGGATTATAGGTTTTGAAAAACTTGGGGCTTCGGCAAGCGCGACGCTTCTCGGTATCTCGGTTTCAAAAACGGAATGAGGAAAATGCGCCCTCAGATTTTTGGATACTTCGCGGCTTAAAAGTTCGCGTTTGTCATACATCGTCAAAAGCGCTCCGTTTACTTTCAAATCGTGGCCGAGATTTTTTCTTATGAGTTCGATTATCTCGAGAAGCTGACCTATACCTTCCAGGCTGTAATATTCCGCCTGAACCGGAATCAGAACTTCATCTGCGGCTATCAGGCCGTTTATGGTCAGAAGGCTCAGGCTCGGCGGCAAGTCTATTATGATGTAGTCGTATTGATGGCGAAGAGTATGCAGAAATTTTCTTAGAAAATATTCGCGCTCCGGCAGATTCACGAACTCCACAAGTATTCCGGCCAAATGCGGCGCCGCCGGGATAAGATGAAAATTGAAAAGCATCGTCGGCTTTATAAGTTCTTCAGCGGCGGATTCCCTGATTATGCCGTGATAAATGCTTTTTTCTGTCCGCAGCGGGTCGCTGCCCAAGGCCGAACTCGCGTTAGCCTGGGGGTCAAAGTCGACAAGAAGAACTTTTTTCCCCCTGGCGGCAAGATATGCCGACAGATTTACTGCGGTAGTAGTTTTGCCGACCCCTCCTTTTGCGTTACAGATTGAAATAACCCTTGCCATAAGATTTATAGTTTATTGAAATCCTGAGCCTGCCTGCCCTGAGCATAGTCGATGGGTCGAAGGATTGCGATTACTCGAGCCATAAATTTGGAATTTGGAGCTTGGTTATTGGCGTTTGGTATTTTAGAATTACTTCCACAATCTAAGTTCCAAAATCCAAGTTCCTATTGCTCAATATTACAGATTTTTCTTGATTCATTCAACTTCGTTCAGAGTCAATCCCGAGCCAGTCGAAGGATTGATTTTAGCAACGAAATCGGCTTGAATATAATTATAAACGCGTTGGAAAATGGGCAGGTGGCGGAACGGTATACGCGTGGGTCTCAAAAACCCATGGAGGCAACTCCTTGAGGGTTCAAATCCCTCTCTGCCCACTAAATTAATGAAATCAAGGCGTGTAGGCGAAGATAAAAAACTTCAAGCGTATATTATCGGAGTTGCCCTCGGTGACGGCAACTTATCTAATCCTAACGGAAGAGCGGTGCGTTTGCGGATAACATGCGATAAAAAGTATCCCCAGCTTCTTAAACATATTACTGAATCACTTAAAATTCTTTTTCCAGAAAGTCGGGTCGGCATCGTAAATCGGAAAGGATGTGTAGACGTAAGTATATATTCGAATAAATTAACCAAATTACTGGGATGGCAATGGGACAAGGGGCCAAAAGACGCACAAAACGTGCGTGTTCCGACTTGGATTAAACGAGACACAAATTATCTGAAAGAATGCTTACGCGGATTATTTCAAACAGATGGTTCGCAGTATAACGACCGCGGCTACCCAATGATTAATTTCGTGAATACTTGCGAAACTTTGGCGGCAGATGTATCTGAGATGATTAAAATTCTCGGTTATTATCCGAACGTACAGCGATTAAAACAGGATAATGGTAAAATAAGATACACGGTTCGACTTGCAAAGAATACGACCCAATTTATAAAAACAATAAATTATTGGAAAGTTTAAAGATTCCCTGCCCGCCGATAGGAGGGGACTCCCTCCTCGCCCGCAATAATAATTAAGATACTTGTACTGACTCTTACCTTGCTTATTTTTGCAACATAATTATAAAATAAAGAAAGAATTATGAAATTTAACCCAGAAAACCCGACAACGCCGGAATTCCCAGAACAACCTCTAAAACACCTGGAAGCTCCAGGAAACCTTGATGCTCGGGTGAAAAAGGAAGGCCCCAAGAATCTTGAAGAGCAATTCGCTCATCCAGAGCGTATTCGTATCGGCGAAGAGGAAGTTGATGTTTATGACATTTCACCAGAGGAGCGGAAAACAGAAATTCCTACTGTACTTGCGCCGGGATTTTCGGCGACACCCATGGCTCACGAACAAAACATTCTTGGGCTGGCCGAGGCGGGTCGTCGAGTTATCTCAGTAGATTCTCCGCACGGTTTGGCTGAACACGGCATCAAAGAAAATCTTGCCAGTAAGCACGCAGAAGTAGAACTAGCAAAACTTTCCGCCATCATTAAAGCGCTTGACGAACGAGGTGTTGAACAAGCTGATGTTGTGGCACATTCGGAAGGGGGTATTTATATGGCACTTGCCGCCTCTCTCTATCCCGGCAGGTTTCGCAATATGGTTTTTGTCGAGCCGGGCGGGATGATCGGCAAGGATAATGTATTCCGTCTTGGAAAAAGTATGGCTCATGAGCTTGCGGGGCAGACAGTGAATGAGGCGCGTCGGACCGACTCGGACCGGTATGCAGAAAAGTTAAGGAGTCCACTTATCCCGCTTCGCGTTATTGCTTCAAATCTGAAACGTGCCTGGGGATCAGTTAAGGCCATCGCTGACAGCGATATCATCGACATACTGAAAGATCTCAAGGTGCAAGGCGTCGGTATTTCAATCATTCACGGGGTGGATGACAAAGTGTTTCCGATGGAAAGAGTGCAGAAAGAGGTGAGCGCGGATGCGATTACTGGATTTTACTCGGTACGCGGAGGTCACAATGAAATTTTCACTCGCCCTAAACAGTATACAAAGGCTGTTGATCTTGCGCTTGATGCTCTTGAGGCAAAGAGTAATAAACAGTCGGTTAAAACGACTTCTTGAAGTTTTTTTACTTAATACTGGCGTGTTTATGGACAATCCGGATATTTTTTTACCTTGGATTTGGAAGCGTTATGATGTTAAAATAAAACCATGGTAAAAATCGGAATATATGTTTCCAGATATTTCTGCCAAAAAAGAAAAAAACAATATGAAAAATAAAAATAAAGCAAAAATTTCATATGAGCCCGAAGCCGATGTTTTAATGTGGGAAATTACCGATAAACCGGTTGATTATGCCAAAGAAATTGGCGATGTTGTGGTTCATTTTACCAAAAATAATATACCTGTGCTTATAGAAATTTTAGAAGCCAGTAAATTTTTGGCCAAAGCAAAAAATTTAATAAAGAAAGAGGATTTAGTTTCAATTAAAAAACAAGCCCTGGCCTTGCGATAAAAACGTCCGGAGAACCCGCAGAAAAACGACTTGTACTGAGCTTGTCGAATGTATCGGCTCGAACTATATTTTAATTTTGGGGGAAGAAAATTTTTTAATCATAAAGTCGAAAATTATTAACTAATAAATATACGAATATGAATCAAAAAGGTTTTGCAAATATCGCGCTCGTTGTTTTAGTAGTCGTCCTTGTGGGTGTGGCAGGATACTTTGTGTTAGTAAAAAAACAAGAACCGGTTGCCCAACAAACAACACCGCCGCCTGTAACCATGCAACCTCCAACCTTGCAACAACCCTCCCCAACGCCAGTAAACGAAACCGCAAGTTGGAAAACATATGTTAATAATAAATATGGGTTTGAAGTCAAACTGGATCCTTCTTGGCAAATGGTGTATTTGAAAAATGGAACGTCTACGGATAGACCTGAGCCTGATATGGCTGATTTTATTTCTATAAAAAACGATGGGAAATGCCAGTGTTCAATTTCGATTGAAGAAACTTCTTCAAAAAATAGACAAGCACGGTGGGATGAAACAATTGTTAGCAAAAAATCAATGGAGATTGCTGGGCTGACAGCAGAAGATGTCATTAGCGTGATTGAGGATACAAAATTTAGAACCGTTACAGCATTTCGCCCCAAAGACAATAACAGTCACTATAAATTTGTTTTTTCAACTTATCAGAATAGCAGCGAGATTTTTTCAACACCAAAGTTTGATTTAATGCTCTCGACCTTTAAATTTACTCGGTAGCCGCCAAAGAAAAACTTGTTTGTCCGCCATAGCCCAAAGGGCGACGGCGGGAAATTGTCCCGCCTACGCTAAAGCTTCGGCGGGCAGGCAGCGGTGCGGCTCACTTCGACTTCGCTCAGTACAAGCCGCCGCCTTTCTGAATTTTCGCCCTCCTTCGCCTCTCGGCTTCGGACGGGCAAGCGGGGGGACTTCCTCGCCGCCGCAGGCGGCGAAATGCGTTCGGACTAATTCAAG
>JBBTVY010000020.1:0-39793 GCA_038063055.1 Patescibacteria group bacterium
ATGCCGAAAATAGGATTTTGGTCGGACGAATTCGCCGGAGGCGCGTTCCACTGCGGGTCGCACGAAAAAGAAGTATCCATTTTGGGCACCTGAGCCGTGCCGCCTATGGCGGTATCCGACATGGTCCAGTCGAAGCCGGAGCCGTTTCCCGTGTCTGTGTGAAAAGAAAGCCAGTATTCGCCGTCAATTTTCTGATTCAGGGAAAAAGAAGTTCTGTCCAAAATAGACTGCGTGGTCATGATTTTCGGAGCGGAGGGCTGTTTCGGCTGCGGTTTTTCAACCATCGGCGGACTTGACGACGAAAGAGGGGAGGCGATTTTAGGCGTCGACGAAACCGGTTTTATTGTCGTGGTTGTGGCGATAATCGCCGCCGCGAACGACGTTGCTGCAAAGGTGGTTGAAGTTTGCCGGGCGGATTCGGTTGAAGTCGGCGCGGGTAAAATTTCTATCGGAGGCGGGGAATTAATGACGACTATTGTGTTTGGTTGGGTAATAAGCCCCAAGGCGGCAGCGATGGACGCCGCTATTATTGCCGCGCCCTTTTGAACTATGCCGTGAAAAAAATCAAACATCGTTTAGGTTAAAGTCGGCGTATTTTAACCGACAATATTATAAATACCCAACCTTTTTCAACCAAACTTCGTTCTCCCACTCCCATAGGCGTTTGGCGCCGAGAAACGCCTCGAAGTCGTTTTGCCAGTAAGGGAATTCCTGGAATTCTATGTCGCCTTCGACTTCCGACCAGTCGTGTTCGCACACTTTCATTTTTTCTTTGCTGAAGCCGCCATTCTTTCTCCAAAAACTTATTTTCTCCCGTCCGCCCTTAGTGCGTCTGGTCGCTCCGCATTTTAGGCAGCGCTGAATCTGGTCGATTTTCAATATCCATCTCGTCTGGAGGTGCTGGAACTGGTCTTTGAGAGCAGCCATGTAAGCCGCCGTCTGGAGATTGTAATCGCGATAGATGCCTTGCGAAGTTTTTATGTCGAGAACCCCAAACTTTCCGTCGATGAGCGCCATAACGTCGATTGTGCCCGCATAACGGTGCCCGTGATGGAAAATCTGCCTTTCGACGTATTCCGGGGAAGTTTGTATGTTCTTCGTCTCTATGAATTTCCGAAAAGCTTTTATCGCCGGTTTTATTGTTTCATCGACTTCCGGGTTTTGGCCGAGCAAAATCGCTTCGGCGGCTTCGTGAACAAGCGTACCCTCTGCGGCCGATTGTTCGGTTATTTTCTGGCTTGCTTTGAAGCTTTCCTGCTCGGCGTAAAACCTGTACAGCGCCGGCTTGGCTTTGATGGATACGATTTTGGTAACCCTCGGATACCAGATGCCGTCTATAATATACCCGTTGGCTTCTTTAAATCCTTCCGGGGTGGAATAGTAATCGAACATAATATTGTTGAAATTCCTAATTACTAATGTCTAATCAAATCCCAAAAGCCGAATGACCAAAATTTAGAAATTAGAAATTCCGTAATTTTGGTTATTAATTAGTAATTAGGTCAATTAGAAATTAGACATTATTTTACCAGCGAATCGGTATAATTTACAATATTTCCGGCGCCCATCATTATAATTACGGCTGGTTTTTGTTTTTTGGGGGGCGTGTGTCCGGCATTTTTATCGACTCGTAGCGAGCTTTGTCGAACAGTAGGGCAGGGGAACGAGCGGTTTGATAAAAGGATTTCAAGCGCGTTTTTAAGATTTTTGAGTTCTTTCACATAAAAAACCAACCGGAGCGGTTCAGACTTGTGGTGAGCTTGTCGAACCATTTTTTGCATTGATTTTACCAGCGCTTCGGAATCGTACTTGGAGCCGGAGGACGACCCGCCTGCTCGCCTGCGCGGCCAGGCGCGGGCAGGTTCGCGGCCGGCGACTTTATAAATCGGCAGGATGACGGTCTTGTCGGCTTCATTGAAGGCGGTTTTAAATTCTTTGAATAAAAGCTTCAATCTTTCGGCCTGGTGCGGCTGGAAAACGCAAATCAGTTCATAATTGGGGAATTTTTCCCTGAACGCCGCGAGGGTCGCTTTTATTTCGGTCGGGTGATGGGCGTAATCGTCGTAAACCCGACACCCGACACCCGACACCCAAAACTTGCCCCTGTATTCCATCCGGCGCCAGGAGCCGTTGTATTTCGAAATAGAAGAAAGAAAAACTTTTTCGCTTATTCCGAGAAACTTTGACAAACAAAAGATTGATAAAGCGTTTGAAATATTGTGTTTGCCGGGCAATTTTATATGTTTTTTTATTTTGTCGACTTCTTTGTTCCGAAGTGAATACCATTCAACGCGCAAGTTGTTGGATTTTCTTATTTTATCGATTTTTTGACTCAATGAATGGAGCATTTCGTTGTCGCGATTCAAAATCAGCGCGCCGCCGCGAGTTCTCGAAAAAAATTCCAGAAAAGATTTTTTTATTTTCTCCGTACTTTTGAAATAGTCGAGATGTTCTCTGTCAAGATTAGTCGCTATGGCGAAGGCGGGGGAGTAGTTTAAAAAGGCGTCTTTGTATTCGTCTGCTTCGAGCACCAAATAAGGCGTCTTTCCTTCAGCATTGTTCCCCTCGATACGGCTCGGGGCAGGCAGGGCAAGCCCCGCCCGGAAATTTTTATTTCCGAGTTCTTTCAATCTTGTGCCTATGATTATCGTCGGGTCCAGCCCGGCTTTTACGAGCATCAAGCCGGCCATTGCCGTCGTGGTGCTTTTGCCGTGCATGCCGGAAACGCAGATGGTTTTATAAAATTTTGTCATTTCGCCGAGGGCTTCGGGATATGAAAGTATTGGTATCTTCCGCCGCCCAGCTTCCTTAAATTCCGGATTATCCGGCCTTATGGCCTGACTATTTATGAATAAGCCACAGCTAGCCGGAATATTGGCCTTTTTATGGCCAATTTTGGCCTTTATACCGACCTTTTTAAGTTCTTGGTAAATGGGGTTTAAAGCGATGTCCGAGCCGGAAACAGCCCATTTTTGAGCCAAAAACCACTGAGCCAGAGAGCTTACCCCTATGCCTAAAATACCGGCAAAATGGACGGATTTAGGTTCTATATCAGCCCAGGGCTGACCCGCCCTGGGCTGAAAAGAAAAGGGTTCTTTGGTTGGGGGATATTGGTTTTTGGGGTGTTTATTCATTATTGTATCTGTCGCCCAATATAGGTTTTACGACATATCAATTATACACAACGATTTAAATTTAAATTAACGTAAAATCAATAATCCCTGTTTTATAAGTTCGCTTATCGCGTTTAAAATCCAGACAAAAAAATTTCCGACAGATTTGACGATTTTGATTAAAATCAAATAAATCCCGGACAAAAAGCTGTTTTCGAGAATACCTCTTAAAAATCGAGTAAGGTCGAATTGGCTTATTTTGGTGAGCCCAACCGGGTTTTGCGCCGGAGCCGCGCCGATGTATTTGCCAACTTGATTGTTTATCTCGTTATTTATGTTTTTGGCGCCGTTAATAAATTCGTTAAATAGAGACGGTAAATTAATTCCGTTGAATCCGGTTGTCGGCGATGGCTGGAAAGAAATTTCCGCCCTGGAAAATCCCGGAGCCAATAGAGCGGCGATAAATAAAAACAACAACAGAAATGATTTCATTTTATCGTCAATATCGTTTTCATTTTAGCGTTTTTTCTAATTCTTGGCGAGCGACTTCGCGATCGTCCCAGGGAATTTTTTCGGAGCCGATAATCATTGATTGTTCTGCTCCTTTGCCGGTAATAAGTATGACTGAATCCCTTTCAGCAAGATTAATTGCTCGCCTTATCCCCTCTCTGCGGTCAGTAATCGTGAATAAATTTTTATTTCTTATTTTACCGGCCGCTTCGGTTGCGCGCGCGATATCTTCGATAATTTCTTCCGGATTGTCTTCATAGGGGTCGACGTTCGTCACTACGACATAGTCGCTTTTTTCAGCCGCTAACTTTCCCATTATTGGTCTTTTTTCCTTGTCTCGGCCGCCGCCCTCGGCGCCGAGAACAACTATTATTTTTGCGCCCGGCTTTTTTCCGCCAGGAGCGGATCCGCTCCTGGCGGACATTTCTCCGACGGCGTCGAGGGCGGCCGTCATACTCTGGCCGTCATGGGCATAATCAACGAAGACGTCGAAATTTTGTCCTGCTTCGATTTTTTCCATGCGTCCAGGCACCAGAAACAGACTTTTAAGTCCTTTCTTGATTGATTCTTTATCGATACCAAGCGCGCTCGCGGCCGCCATCGCGCCCAAGGCGTTCAGAGCGTTGAAATTACCCTTTACTCCGAGTTCGTATTTCTCCCCGCCAACTCTAAAAGAAACAATGCCATCTTCCGTTTTTACGGAATCGGCGGTTAAATCAGAGCCGCTTTTTAAGCCATAGGTTATTTTTTTATCGGCTGGCGGAGCGAGAAAAAGAGCTTTGTCTTCGTTGTCGGAATTGACCACTATCACTTTGGGAATTTTTTGTCCGTTTATCGTTTTGCGCGGTTCTTTGTAAAGTTCTTCAAAAACTTTTAAATGCATTTTTTTACAGCGCTCAAAATCCCAGCGGTGAACGGCAAGATGTTCAGGATAAAGCGTGGTAAGGACGGCCACATCGTAAAAAATCCCCTTTTGCCGCCATTGCTCGACGCCTTCGGAAGGAGTTTCGACGACGGCATAGCGGCAACCAGCCGCGACCATTTCCCTTAAAAGTTTTTGAAGAACGAATCTGCCCGGCATGGTCATATGGTATTCGTTAAGCCGCTCTTCTTTGCCGATCCGGAAATTGGCTGTCCCCGTTAAACCGGTCTTATTTCCCGCCGCTTCCAGTATCGACCAGATAAAATTGGCGGTACTGGTCTTGCCACGGGTCCCGAGAACGCCGATAATAACCATTTTTTTCGAGGGAAAACCGTAAAAGAAAGCCCCGAGATAAGCCAAAAACCAGTGATAAAAACTTATTAAAAAATCGGGAATAAAAAATTTTATTATTTTTTTCATCCCGTTAGAAGCAGATTGTCTTCAGACAATCGTAAATAAGTGATTTTATCGGAAATCGACTTTTTATATCTGAAATGGAAAATGTATTTGCAAAAATCATGGATTTGTTGCTTCTAACGGGACTCATTTTAACCGACCAGTTTCTTTACCAAATTATAAATCAAGTAGCCCGGCTTATTAAAAACGTAATCCCACGCGCCCGCCGAATCTACTTCTTCTCCGCCGAAACTTTTTTTGAAGGCGGTGATTTTCGCCCAATTTTTGTTTTCGCTGCTCACGCCCCAAAAATCGAAATGGCGGTATCCTTCTTTTTTCGCTTGGCGTATTGCCTGCCAAAGCAGATAGGTCGGAGCGTTGAATTTTCCGTATCCGCCCATGGAGCCGGCGAAAAGGTAAAAAACCCGGTCGCCGAAATAAACAAACACGGCCGCGGCCACTTCTTTTCCCTCCGCGCTTGCTATCGCTATTTTTGACGAACACTCCCCTTCCAGGCCGGCAACTTGCTCGTAATAATATTTTGGATAGGTTTTCAACCCGTGCCGCCGGTTTGTGTCAAAAAATATTTTCCAGAATACCTCGAATTTTTTTTCTTTGTCTTCGCCGCTTAAAAATTCAACCGTCACTCCCCTTTTTTCCGCCGTGCGTATTGAATACCGGGTATCGTGCTCCATCCCCTCCAGAATATCTTTTTCATCTTTGGCCAGGTCGATAATTAGCGTGGTTTTGGGCTGGACTGGTTTCGCGGGACGGAAACCCGCCTCGTTTAGAATTTTTTGAATTGGCTGGCCTCCGAATTCCCGATTAAGCGGTTCAATTCTTAAGAAAATGGGTTTTTTTAAATATTCGCTTTTTGCTATCGCTTTCGTGAAGCTTGACCAAGAGCCGGCTGTCGTATCGCGAATAATCGGTCCATGAGGAACATAAATGTACGTTTGACCAAATGGCAGGGTTTGCTCTATTGTCGAAGCCAAAAGACCCGAAATATTCAGCCGTAAAACGCGCCGTCCGAGTTTTTTTTGAAGTTCGCCCCATTGCCAGCTTTGCAAAAAGGAAGGGTGAGAAACGATTTCTCTGTTCCAAAGATTTTTATCGTCAACAGCAATCATTTTTTAATAGAAACATAAAGAAATGGGTTGATATCTCCGCCGACGGGCATCGGGCCGCAACTCGATGGCTTTGTGCCCTCAGGATAGCCGGGACGTGCCGGCGTGATGGTCTGAGTTGCGAAAACCGTAAAGTGGGTGTGCGGACCGGTCGCCCATCCGGTTTTGCCGACATAGCCGATTAATTGTCCACGCGTGACTTTTTGGCCGGTGGAAACGATGTAAAGCGACAAATGGCCGTACAGGGTGGTTAAGCCGTTATTATGTTTTATGACGATAAATTTGCCGTAAGCGGCGCGTGGACAAAAACGGTCTTGATTGCCGACGTTAATAACAGTTCCATCCTCGGCGGCAAACACTTCCGTGCCGACGGGCGCGCCGAGGTCAATGCCGTTATGCCATTTGCTTCCGTAAGTTTTAACGGCGAATTCTGTCTTGCCATAGCCCTGAGTCAAATGCCCTTTAGGCACCGGGTCTAAAAGAACAAAAGGCCTGGGAATTGGCAGGAGATTAGGGTCGATGTTTTTTCGGAGCTCCGATTCGATTTTTTCAATTTCCTCGGAGATTTCCCGCTGGCGTTTTTCTATTTCGGAAAGCTGGGCCTGATAAATTTTTTCCTGATTTTTTGTCTGGACAAAAACCGTCTGTTGTTCTTCTTTTTGATTCGTTATTATGGATTTCCGGGCGGATAAATTATTCTGATGCAATTGTATATCCGAAATCTTCGAACTCTTTTCATTTAATTTTTCGGCGTATTCTTCACCCAAGCCGACAAGGTTTTCGACATCAAGCTTAAGTTGGTTCCGCATGTTTGAAAGAGATTGCGTTTCCATTATGCCGTCCGCCAGAGTTCTGTTTTTAAGGAAAAGCGCCAAAAGATTCGAATTTTCATTGTCGTTTTTTTGCATATTGAGGAGGAGCTGATTGATGGCCGCTTTTTTATCGTCAATGGACGACTGAATGTCCCTAATATCGAAATTCAATGAATCAACTTCAAAGCTAAGTTTCTGAACCGAAACAGAATCTTCCTTTATGTTCAAATTGAGCTGGTTGATGGTGTTTTGATAAATATTAAGCTGTTTTTGAAGCGTTTGCCGCTGGCTCTGTGTTTGAGTGAGATTTTTCTGGGTTTCCTGAATCTGGCTGTTTATGCTTTGAAGTTCCTGTGCCTTTTCCTGGATTTTCGCCTGCAGGTCTTCTTTTGAAGTCGGCGTGCTTGAAACAGTCTGTCCGAACGTTTCCAGGAAAGAGCCTCCCCAAATAACAACGGCAATAAAAAAAGTTATTTGTATTTTTTTAAAAGCCATGTCAAACAATCAACGAATTTAATTTATCCAAAGCTTTTTTTATTCTGTTTTCCGTTTCCTTTTTTCCGAGAATTTCCATTATTACGAGCGGATCGGGAGAAGCTTCTTTACCGGAAACGGCTGCTCTTAGCGGCCAAAAAACGATTCCCCTGCCCCGTTTTTCCGTCAACCCCCGCAACTTCTCGGAAATCTTTTCTTTTTTGAAATCTTCATTTTCGATACCCTTCAGAATTTCCAAAGATTCATTTAAAGAATTTTTAATTTCCGAAATCGGTTCATTTTTCCATATAATCAATTTCGGCTCGTAATCGGGCAATTTGAAGAAAAAATCCCCCAAAGACAAAAAATCTTTCAATGTTTTGGCGCGTTCGCGTTCGGCATCCACTATTTTTTCGACAAATTCCGGAGAAGCCTTGATTTTTTCGGCTTTTAAAAACGGTTCGAGAAGTTTTACTGTTTCGGAGCCGCCGAGCTTTTTTATATTTTGCGAGTTGATCCAGTTTAATTTTTCGACATTGAAAACCGCCCCCGCTTTTTGAACGCGTTTTATGTCGAATTCTTTTGTTAACTCTTCCAGATTGAGTATTTCGCGGTCGTTTTTTGGATGCCACCCCAGCAGGGCAAGAAAATTAATAATTGCTTCCGGCAAATAGCCCTGCTCGCGGTAATCCCGCAAAGAAGAATCAAGATAGCGTTTGGACATTTTGCTTCTGTCAGGATTCAAAATCAGCGGAATATGCGCGTATTTAAGAGGCCGGAAACCAAAAACTTGCTGAATGAGTATTTGTTTAGGCGTGTTGGATAGATGCTCCTCTCCGCGGATTATATGCGTTATTTCCATAAGTTCATCGTCGACGATCGCGGCGAAATTATACAACGGTTCATTAAGGCTTTTTGCGATTATGGTATCGCCTATAAGCGAAGCATCGAATTTGACTTTTCCGCGAACCATATCGTTGAATTCTATTTCTTTTTCAGGGGTTACGAAACGTATTACGGAGGATTCTCCGTTTTTTATTTTTTTCGCGCTTTCTTCGACTGACAGGCCGCGGCATCTTCCCGTGTATTTCGGCGGCAAGCCTTCGGCAAGCATCGTTTGCCGGTCAATGTCCAGCTGTTCCTTCGAGCAAAAACAAAAATAAGCTTTTTTTTCGCTAAGAAGCTTTTCCAAATGTTTTTTGTAAATTTCAACGCGTTCCGACTGGCGATAAGGCGCGAAAGGCCCGCCCTTGTCCGGGCCTTCATCCCAATCAATACCAAGCCAGCGAAGATTGTCCAAAATATCTTTTTCGTATTCCGGTTTTGAGCGTTCTTTGTCTGTATCTTCTATACGCAAAACAAAACTGCCTCCATGCTGGCGCGCGAAGAGCCAGTTAAAAAGAGCGGTTCTTGCCAGGCCTATATGAATAAATCCTGTCGGAGACGGCGCAATACGGACGCGCACGGGCAACTCGCGGCTTGTTTGCTTGTCCGCAGTCCGTTGAACGGTACTCTCGGTTTCTCGAATGGCCGTCATTACGGCATTTTGTCATATTTTGCTTCAAAAATCCACCCTATTCAGACAACATCATTATTTCTTCCGCTACCTTTTCTGCGGCCTGGGGTTTGAAAAATTTTCCGGAAGACAGGCTCATTTTTTGCAGAAGTTCCTTGTTTTTTAAGGTTTCCCTGATTTCCCGAAGGAATATTCCCGGCAGAAGATTTGTTTCCTCTATCACCTTAGAGGCGCCGGCTTTTTCCAGTTCGTAAGCGTTAAAATACTGGTGGTTGTTCGCTGATTCCGAAATCGGTATCAGAATCATCGGTTTGGAAAAAGCGGTTATTTCAAAAACATTACTGCCCGACCTTGCGACAACCAGGTCCGCCGCCGTCAGCGCAAGTTTTAAATCATTTTGGTTAAGGTACGGCGTCGGCAAATATCTGCTTTTAGCGACATATTCCAGCTTTATTTGGCTCAGAGCCGCTTCCGATAAATTTTTAACCTCCGAAATATTCGCCTTGCCGGTCTGGTGCAGAATTTGCGTTTCTTTCATTAAATCTTTCAAAACGGAAAGCACCAAATCATTAAGCAGTTTCGCCCCCTGCGAACCTCCCCAAAAAAGAACGAGGGGCTGTTTCGGGTCGAAGCCGAGCCGTTCCTTGGCGGATTCCGGGCTCTGGCGATCGTTAAGCAAAGATTTCCGTATCGGATTGCCGACGCAGGCAGTTTTATTTGGGTCGAAATAATCAATCGCTTTTTCGAAACTTACGGCTATTCGTTTTGAGAACGGCGCGGAAATAAGATTGTTCAGTCCGGGCTTTGCGTCCGATTCGTGAATAATGACGGGGATTCTGTAAAATCTTGCGGCTAAAACCACCAGAAAAGCGCCCGTTCCTCCCTTGGAAAACAAAACATTGGGCATAAACCAAAATATTTTGAAAAGCGCCTGTATGAATCCGAAAATGCCTTTGATAAAATCCGTGAAATTCAAAAATGAAAAATATCTCCTTATTTTTCCGGAAGATATCGGGCTTACTTTAATGCCGGCGTCTTCCAATTCTTCTTTGTAGACGTCAGCCGGGCCGAAATATCTTATTTCCATTAAAAGTTTTTTTTCTATGGCGACGCGCTCCAGCTCTTCGGCTACCGCGATCAAGGGATAAATATGTCCTCCGCTTCCTCCGCCGCTCAAGGCTATTCGCAATTTTTTCATGATAGATTTTATATTTTAATTTTAATCTTTCGAAGGCATATCGCAATTATTATTTAACATTTGCGGACTATGATTATACGTATTTTGAAATATTAACCGTAATGCCGCTTGTCGTCAGAAGAACCGCCAGCGCCGTGCCGCCGTAGCTTACGAACGGCAAGGGCACGCCAGTCAACGGCAAAAGTCCGGAAATAGCTCCCATGTTCACAATGGACTGAAAGGCCAGCAAGCTGCCGAAACCCACTAAAATCAATTGGCCGAATTTATCGCGCAAATTTTTTGCGAGCCAAAAAAGTCGGAAAACAAAAATTCCGAAAAGAATTACAAGAGTCCCCGCGCCCACAAATCCCAGTTCTTCCGCGGCAACGGCGAAAATAGAATCGCTCACCGGGTCGGGCAAATAACTGCTCTTGCTCGTGGAACGCCCGTATCCCACGCCAAACAGCCCTCCCGACCCTATGGCAATTAACGATTGGTCTATCTGATAAGCGGCTCCCGTGATGTCTTTTTGGGGATTAAAAAAAGTCGTTATTCTTTGCAGGCGATAAGGCGTCATCAGGATTACCAGGGTAAAGGCCAAAAGCCCGGCCGCAATCACTATGGCTATATGACTCAGCTTGGCTCCGCTTATGAAATACATCGTCATTCCCGCCGCCATAAGAATTATCACCGTGCTGGTCGCGGGCTGTAAAAAAAGCATGGCTGCGATAAAACCGGAAATCAAAATAAACGGCATGAAACCGGTCCAAAAATCGCCGCTTCTGTTCATTTTAGGATTACTTAACCATGCCGCCAAATACAGAATAAAAGCCAATTTGACTATTTCGGCGGGCTGGAAAACTATCGGTCCGATTTTGAGCCAGCGCGAGGCGCCTCCCGCAGAAACACCCATTTGAGTAAAAACCAAAGACAAAAGTATGAGGCTGAATATCAAAAAAGCGAAAGAAGCGACCCGGTAATTTTTATAAGGTATGAAATAAGCCGCCAGAAATCCCAATAAACCGAAAGACAAGCCGAATAAAATCTGGTGTTTCAGATAATAATAACTGTCGTTGAATTTTATCCTGCTAAGTTCCGAAGAAGCGCTTGCCAAAATAACCAGGCCGGCAACCGTAAGCACGAAAATAACGCTTATTAAAAGATAGTCGGGACTATGGCTTTTTTTAAAAAACATATCTTTAAATATTGAATGACCCGGAACAGTTATCCGTCGTATCTTCGCAAAACTTTGCCGGCGCGGGTACCCTGGAAAATTCCTTCTTTTACCGCAGTTTTTCCGTTGACAATGACGAATTTAATTTCATTGTTTTTGAAGATGGCCAGGTCAGCGAAGTTACCTTCTTTCAACTCTCCCCTTCCATGAAGGCCGAATTTTTTTGCGGGAACAAGAGTTATCTTTTTTATGGCGTCCTCGAGGGGCATGAGATTTTCGTTCTCGGCCATTGAAAGAAATTTTGTGAAAGTGGAAGTCGCCCTCTCCGGTTTAAGGGCCTTGTCGGAACTTTTTTCATGAGAGCTGGCCGCGTTGGAGGCTATCAGGGAACGGGGATGTGAAATCGCCGATTTAATGAGTCTTTCGCTGATATTTTTGTGAAAAACAACCGCCTGAAGTTTGGTTGTAATCATTAGCTGAAGCAGCGCCTTTTTGGAGTCATTGGTGCCGTAAATTGTTTTAAGCTCTTTTAATGAATGTCCGACAACCGCTTCGTTTTTTGTCGCCCTGGAAACAAGGAAGTTTTCTGGCGCCACCGCGGGAAGTTCCTTTAAAATTTTTGAGCTTTGCCATTCGTCCTGAATAAGCAAATTCATCATTTCCAGATTTTCGCGCTGCGCCCATTCCGGCAGAAAAGTGTAAAGCGGCACTATGGTCGAATCGAACGGATAAACATCGAAATGAAAATCCTTGTTTGCGGGCAGGCGCCCCAATTCTTCAAGCGCTTTTTCGTATCCTTTTTCTTCTCCCAGGCGCGGCATAAAATGGCTGATTAAAGTTTTCACTCCTGTTTCGTTGAAAATTTTCAGCGTTTCTCCAACCGATTCGGACAGTCCCTCGCCGCCTTTCCTCAGGTGGGTCGCGTAAACACCGTTGAAACTTTTAACGGCCTTCAAAAGAGTTTTTATTTCCTGATACGGAGTGTTTCTGCCGTGGAGATACCCGAGGCCGGTTGAAAGCCCCAATCCCCCTTCCGCCAAAGACCGCTTTAAAATTTCGGAAAAAACTCCGAGTTCGTTTTTTGTCAGGGCTCTTTGTGATTCGCCTATGATTGACCTTCTGATTGTCGAATGTCCTATCATCGTTCCGAAGTTCACGCCCAATTTCAGCTTTTCCAGCATCGTCAAATATTCTTTGACGGAGTTCCAGCCGACATTCATCTTGCCGATGTCGGTCCATTTCCGAATCGATTCCAGGCTTCCGTAAATAAGCGGAGCGAGAGAAGAACCGCATTGCCCGCCGATGATGGTTGTTACTCCTTGTTTGAGAAAATCCTCCTGCGAGGGGTCGTCGAAGAGCGTCAAATAGTGGTCGGAATCCGTGTCTATGTCTATGAACCCCGGACTGGCGTAAGCTCCCTGGCCGTCTATTGTTTCGTCGGCGCCCTTGGAGGAAAAATTTCCAAAAGCGGAAATCTTGTCGCCGCTTATGAAAATGTCGGTCCGGGGCGGCAATTCGCGCGCGGAACCGAGTGGCTGCACGTTTTTTATGAGAAGTGTCATCAGCCCTAATTATAACAGGGTTGATTTTTCTCTTCCTGAACGAGTTTCAACAGGTCCTACTTTTCGGTAAAAATTTTAAGTTTTCCGTTGTCGATATAAGCCGTAATTCCTCCGTTTTTATCCGTTCTGAAGACTGCGGACGAAACAAGGGAAAGTCTTTGCAGGGTTTCCTGCGTTGGATGGCCGTAATTATTGCGACCACCAACTCCGATAACCGCGACTTTCGGCTTAACCGCGTCCAGAAACTGGCTTGACGATGAAAATTTTGAGCCGTGATGAGCCACTTTTAGGATGTCCGCGTTCAGGTCGAAATTTTTTGCCAGATATTTTTCCGTTTCGGCGCCGATGTCGGCCGTTAGTAAAACTCTCAACCCGCGCGATTCGACAAGTTCAACCAATCCTGTGTCGTTTAGTTCGGCGCTTTGCAGTAGACCTTGGTTGGGCGATAAAAAGTCAATCCTGCTTTGAGCGTTTTTTATCTTGTCTCCCGCTCCGAGCGCGATAAGCGGAATGCCGCGCTCTTTTATTTTATTTATTAATTCCTGCCATTCTTCGACGTTCGGGTCGCCGGAGCGTCCGTTATAAATGAAAGCCCCAATCCTGTACCGGTCCACCAAATAACGGAATCCGTTGAAGTGGTCCAATTGGGGATGGGAAATTATCGCCAGGTCGATGTACTTGTCGCCGAGCGCTGAAGTTTTTTCCAATTCTCCGAGAATTTTTGAATCGGGGCCGGCATCCGTCAAAATTTTCACATTACCCGGAAAGATAACGAGTTCGGCATCACCCTGGCCGACATCGAGAAAATGAATTCCGGCTTTATCGGCGATTTTTGCGAATAAAATATTATACCAGACAAAAAAATCAGCGGCTAAAAAAAGCGACAGAAATATAAAAACAAAACCGTTTAATTTAGCGCCCAATTCGCCGTTTTCAGACATGAGATGAAATTACCGACATTATATCACAATTTTTCTTTAATATTGGCGGCCGGCATCGGTACTTTTTTCTGTAAAATCACGAAAGCTATAAGGCCGAAATAATAAATGGCGAAGAAAAGCCACGAATTGAAACTCGTGAAAACCGGCATGCTCCAGTCGGAAAAAAATTTTATGACGCCCAATTCGTACCGCAATAAAATATTTTCCAAAAAAGAAATTATGAAAGCGGAATAATAAAAGAGCCATCCGAAAGCGGCCAAAATGAAACCCAAAAGCATGGTTATCGGCACCAACTCGAGAATCAATATATTCGCCGCGATGCTTGTCAGGGAAAAATTTCCGAAAACGCTTATAAGAATCGGAGCCACAGCAAGCTGAGCGGAAAGCGTCGTAACCGCGTTTTCCCGCCAGGACATGAAGCTTTTGGAATTTTCTTCCATGCCGAATAATTTGTTTATGGCTGGAGCAAGATAAACTATTCCGATGAGGCTTAAAAATGAAAGTTCGAATCCAACGTCAAAAAATATTCCGGGATCGGCCAAAACCATCGCCGCGGCCGTCAGGACGATTGCGTTCCGGGGGTTGTATCTTTTGCCGGCTTCTTTTGCCAAAAGCGCTAAAAAACCCATTATCGAAGCCCTTACTACGGAAGCTTCGGCGCCCACCATCAATATAAAAAGACAGATTGTCGCGCCGGTCAGCCAGAAAGTCAGACGTCGCGAAAGCCAATATCCGAAGACGGCGGCAACCACTATAACCAATATCGTTATGTTATATCCGGAAAGGGCAACCAGGTGCGTTGTGCCGCTGAGCGACATTTCTTTTTTGAATTTATCGGTAAAATCTCCGCGCCAGCCAAGCGTCAGGCCGCTTAAAAGCGCGGCGGAATCGCTCGGCAGAAATTTTTTAAATTGCAGAATAATGGACTTTTTAAAATTCAGAAGGTTTTCTTTCAGCCAAAAACCGCGGTGCTCTGCGGTAATTTTTAATTTCGGGAAAAATGAAACAGGTTCCTGATTTTTGGAAGATGGTTCTTTTATTTCCCCTGTCGCCTCAACGATGTCCCCGTAGTTGAGTTCCGGAGAAACGGGGGCAATAACGGAAATCTCGCCGGTGAACGGCGCGTCAAGTTCAATGGTTATTTTCTGAAATTTTTCGCTTAATTTCGGCTCTCGCGAAACAACGCCAGAAAACACGATATTTTTGTCGAATGTTATTTTATGGCCGGATTCCTTGAAGTTGAAGAAAAAGCCGTAATAAAAAATTCCGAAAGCAAAGATAGAGATAAAAAACAACGCGGTATTCCACTCGCATTTTACTATGAAAGAAAAAATAAAAACGGCGGCGCCGAAAAACAAAACCGCCCAAACGGCGGTTAAATCGAATCCTGTAGCCAGTATTCCGGCTAGAAATGACAATGCTCCGTAAAAAGCTATATTGTAAATCGGCATATCGCCAATAAAATTATTTTCTGAATTCTTTTATTTTTTTATGATGTCCCGATAATAGGATTTTCGGCACGCTCCAGGGCTTAGCTCCTTTTTTGGGAACAAATTCCGCTGGTCTCGTGTAGGCGGCGTAAGACCCTTTTATTTCCTCCAAAGATTCCATTTTTCCGAGAAAACCGGGAATGAAACGGCTTACGGTTTCCATAAGAACCATGGCGGCAAGTTCTCCGCCGTTCAAAACGTAATCGCCTATCGAAATTTCTTCGTCGACTATGTATTTAGCGACCCTTTCGTCGACCCCCTCATAGCGTCCGCAAATTAAAATAAGCCCGTCGTATTTGGAAAGCCGCTTGGCTGTCTCGGCGTCCAATTTTTTTCCACGCGTCGAAAAAAGTATCGTACGTACTTTTGATTTTTGATTTTTCCTGCCCGCCGAAGCCTCGGCGCAGGCGGGGATTTTTGATTTTACAAATTGAACCGCCCGATATATAGGTTCAATTTGTAGCACCATTCCCGGCCCGCCGCCGTACGGCCGGTCATCGACTTTCTTGTGCCTGTTCAGGGAATAATCTCTGATGTCGTGCGTTTTGATTTTAATAATCCCCTTCTTTACGGCGCGCCTGATTAAAGATTCGTTCAGATACGAATCGAAAATATCCGGAAATATGGTCAAAATATCAAAGCGCATCCGAAAAATTTTCTCTGTTCAATTTTATTTTCCCTCCAAATCTTTTCTAAGGGATTCTTGTATTGCTCCGCGAAGTTCCTCTATGTCGATTTTGGGCCTGGAACTCTCATGCTTCGGTTTCTCGTCTTTAGCTTTTTCCTTTTCCGTTTGTTTAAGCTCGGACAGCGACAGTCTTTTTCCTCCAACCGGAGCTGGCAATGAAACTTCCTCCAGCCGCCGCACCGGCGGCTTTTTGAATTCGAATTCTATTCCGATATTCGCCAGGTCGTATGAAAATTCGTCGGAAATCTCGCTGTTTTTCCCTTTTCCCCCGGCCGGCTGCACCTTCCCGGCCTGGACTTTTTCCAGGCAGTCCTCGCAATAAACGGGTCTTCCTTTGGCCGGTTCGAAGGGAACCATTGTGTTTTTGCCGCAATTTGAACAAACGGCGGGGTACATTTTGGCTCCCAAGGACTCGTTCATCATTCCGCTCCACCGATTAATCGCGCTTTCGACGACGTCGCTTGGCCTGGAATAAAGTTTTCTGGAAGTTTCAATTATTTCTTCCTTTATATCTTCGGAAGATTCCACATTGAACGGCGGCAATGTTTTCGCGGAAAATGGTCGGCAGGTTATTCCGTCAACCATCAGTTTCAGATAAATGGAATAATTGGACAAATTAACCATATCCTGAATCACAAATTCCGGTTCAAATTCGTTTTCAAGATACTCGGCGTCGGCCGCGCCTATCCTGAAAAGCATCATTGTGCCGACGTTGCCGAACACGGCGTCTCTTACCTTGGTTGAAACATCAGTCACAAGCTGTCCGATGTATTGATGCGCGATTATCAGGTTTAAACGGTATTTGCGCGCCTCGGAAAGAATTCCGGCGAAAGAATCTGTGGCGAAATTCTGGAATTCATCGACGTAAAGATAAAAATCGGAACGTTCGTCTTCCGGAATCCTGACGCGTTCCATCGCGGCAAGCTGTATTTTGGTGATTATCATCGCGCCCAACAGAGCCGCGTTGTCCTCCCCTATCCTGCCTTTGGAGACGTTGACAAGGAAAATTTTTTTGGAATTCATTATGTCGAAAATATCTATCGTGCTTTTTTCCTGACCGACGATATTACGCATCATAGCCGTCGAAAGAAATTGTCCGACTTTGTTCTGAATCGGGGCGATGGCTTCGTTCCTGAACTGGTCGCGCCACTGTTCGTATTCGTTCACCCAAAAAGCTTTGATAACCGGGTCTTTGACATTGGCGACTATTTTTTGGCGGAAATCTTTGTCGACGAGAATTCTGTTTATGCCGAGCAGGGTCGAACCCGGATTTTCCAGAAGCGCCAGTACGGCGTTGTTCAAAATATATTCCATTCTGGCCGACCAGACATTCGACCAGATTTTGGTGAAAATGGCCATCAAGCCGGAGGCGACGAGATGTTTGTATTTCGGGTCGGGCAATTCAAGTATGTTAAAGCCGATATGATGGTCCGGGTCAGCCGGGTTGAAATAAATAACGTCCCTAATTCTTTCTCTGGGTATTTTGTCAAGAAGTCCCTCGACGAATTCGCCGTGCGGGTCGATAACACAGAGCCCATCGCCGTTGGCGATGTCCTGAACCGCGCAATTATTAAGAAGAGCGGTTTTACCTGTTCCGGTTTTACCGACAACATACATGTGCTGGCGACGGTCTTTTCTTTTTATCCCGAAAAGTCGGCCGGTGTTCCGGAAATCGGTCCGCGCCAAATAAACTACGTCTTTTTGTTTGTCTGTCGATAGCTGCACCGTCATTTATGAAAAACTATACCATTAATTATCGTATATTAAAAGATATGATTCTGGTTTTGTTTAAAAAACCTTCTCGCAGGCCGAGCGGGCATGGTGTCACGCCGTGGCGGGACGAGCGAGGCCGAGAGTGAGCGCAATTTCCTCGCCGGGGAAATTGATAGCGTGTTTTTGTACGAAAGTCAGAATCATTACACCACCTCTTGAAGCCAGCATTTTTTGCAGAGAATTTTAGGATAATCCGTTTCGGTATGAGGGGTTTCAAATTCGGCGCCGCAATTATCGCAGTTGCGCTTGATCAGTTTGAATTCTTTTACCCAATCATCTAATTTTTTACCTACCCTGCAAAAGGGGCATGCGCGCGGCAAGGGCAGGTTCATTTTACGCAGAAAATCCAATTCCATCCTTACTATCCTGAAACCTCGGCCGCAATCCAGGCAGGCAATAATTTCTTTCAGAATTTCATCAGCGGCGTCTTTTATATGGTCAGGCAGTTCGCTGGCTTGTTTTGTTATTGAGTAACTACGTAATTCAGGTTGATGCCATCGGTAATTTCTGGTTTCGGCCTCTTCTTCTGTCATTGGAAAGAATTTATTGGCAATTGTTTCGTTGTATGCCAAAGGACTCATCTCCGGCGGAAAAAATTCCCCGTATTTGTAAATTATTTGCGATTTGCCATTTGTTATTTGCGATACATACGGCATTTCATCCATATGCTTGATTATTTTCTCGCGCAATTTTAAGAATTCATCCTCCGAATACCGTTTGTTTAGAATGCAATAATTCCCCTTTTTAACGGAAACACATCCGAAATGATGTTTGCCCCCAGTGGAAAGTTTGGAATATTCGGCGTCATATAGATTTATGCCGCTTTCGTGGCAAAATCGTAAATTTGAGGCCTTCTCGCCCACAATTCCGCAATCGTATGAAAGCGATATATTATCTCCCCAACCGGAAACGTCATAGCAATCTTTGATTGGCGGTTCGTACATCATAGTGATGTATTTGCAGTCCTCGGTGCCGGCTACTTCAAAACATTCTTTGCAATTTTTGGATTCGTATATGCGGTTGCCTGTGGAGTTTGTGTTGAAATTTCCATACACCGGGTCGGGCGGAAATTTTTTCCAGTGTTCTTCGGCCAATTTTTTAACTTCAATATAAGTTTTGTAAGAACCCAAATCCCACTTCTTTATCTCATTAAAATAATCTTCTTTGGAATACGGCTTGTTGAAAATATGATATTTCTTGTTCCGCAGATTCGCTGATGCAAAACAATCCTGGCAGTTGTCCGAATCTTTGAGAAAAACGCAATTTATGGATTCGGTAAGGTCGTAAGACCCTATTGAACGAACAGATTTATATGCGTGCGTGAGGTCGTATGATAATTCGCAAAACATCAAATTTGCGCAATCTATAAGATCTTTACTAAGAAATACATTGAAGCCATAAGCGCATTCTTCATCGCGATTGGCCCAAAAAAGAAGGTAGCAATTTTTTAGGTGGCCAGCATGATTGTTATGGGGTGAATTTGAAGATGAAGGACCGGTAGAGAGCCCTAATATTGGCGTCTCGCGCCAGAGATCGTTCAATTGCTCAAAAAACGGGCGCGAAAAATCGTAATCTTTGCCGTACTCAAAAACGTCCCAGTTGTCCGACCACCAGCACGGATGACAATAAATTTTATAAGGCGCTTCCGGCGGATACATGGAAATAGAATCCTTCTTGCATAAGTCGCACGGCCGCTTATAAAGGTTGATAAGATTGAAAAATGCCAGCCGCCGTTGGAAACGGCAGCCCGGGCAGAAAGTCGGCGGCGGTACTTTGATCTTCTCATAGAACCGGAAGTCCTCCGATTCAATCGTGAACGAAGCTTTACAGTTCTGACATACTTTGGTTTCAGGATTCATTGATTTTTATCCCGCTTCGCGGGATCCACGATTTTGTAATCCCTCGGCATACTCGGGAACAAAATCGGGACAATTTTGACAGATTTTAATTTTAGAATTTTGCATATAATTTCTTATACCCCTTATTCGCGCGAATAAGGGGTATAAGAAATTAAGCTACTTCACTATTATAACAAGCCTCGCAATAAACGATTTCAGGCCTGTCCGGTGCATACGAAGTTTCAATATCTTTATCACATTTGGCGCATTTGCGGTTCCAAAGGCGCGGAGGATTAAGGCGTGATAAGCGTTCCATATGACGGCAATCGGAACATTTACGGGGTAATGGGAATCCGAATCTTTTCAACAAATCGAATTCCCCCTTAACCATTCTAAATGCTTTGGCGCAGACAGCACAGCTGAATATTCCCACAATGACAGAGTCATCGACATTTTTAATGCTGTCAGGCATTTTTTCAGTCGGCATTGTTATTTTATACTCGCCCTGGCTGATGTCGCGCCAATGCCATCCTTTTTCGATAGCATCTTCCTTTGATATGGGAAAATATTGCGCCGCCGCGGATTCGTTATAATCAAACAAACTCAAATCGTAAGGAAAAAATTCTCCGTATTTCCAAATTCTGCCCTTGGCATCAATGTATGGATTTTCAGACATATCTTTGATTATTTGCGCCTTAATATTTTCGTATTCCTCTTTTGAATATTGCTTGTTGAATATGCAATATTGTTTTTTCCTTAAATTCAGGCAGCCAAAAACATCGGAACAATTAACAACAAACATTGAATATTCGCAGTTAAGGTCGTTGGACCAGCTTCCAAAGCAAAATTTTATGTTATCGGCGCCTTCGCCGACCGTTATGGAATCATATGCGCGCTGTACGCCGTTCCCCCATTCCGTAAGGTCGTAAATATCTTTAGCCGGCGCCAATGTCATCCACTGGCAAAACTTCCCGTCTTCAACGAATCTGCACTGATACATATAATTGGCGTTCTTACATTCGTAGACATAATCGCCGGAAACATTAACGTTATGGAGTCCATGGATGAATTTATTTGAAGACTTACTCCAAAATTCCCTGCTTTTCTTTTTAATGGCTTCGATTGAAGAAAACGAATCCAGATTGAATTTTTCGATTTCTTTTTCATAATCTTCTTTGGAATAGGGTTTATTAAAAATATAATAGCTTTTATTTCTTAAATTCACGCAACCGAAACAATTATTGCATCCAACCAGGTTTTTTGAAAAATAAATGTCGGTTGAGCTCGTGCAATCCTCGGAGAAAAATGTCCGGTAGCACTTCCCGCAATTTATTGCTTCGTAACAAAGTTCCGAATCGCCGAGAATGAGCGCATCCATGCAATCTTTGTCGTAATTTACCATCGACCCGTAATAAGTATTTTCGCAACGGTCGGAATTGAAAACAAGATAGCAATTTTTGGCATAGCCGGCATGATTTATATATTCGCTGTTAACAAGGCTGGTATATCCGTTTATCAAGCTCATATAGGGAACTTTTTTCTGGAATTCCCGATATTGCTCGAAAAAATTCTTTTTGGGGTCGTAATCTGTAGCGTATTCACCCGCATTCCACTTGTCAGACCACCAGCAGGGCTGACAAAAAACCTTATACGGCTTGTCCGGGGCGAAAATGGTAACAACCGACTGCCCGCATAAATCGCAGTTTCTTTTATAAAAAACCCTTTCATTGCGGAACATCAGCCGCCTCTGGAAACGGCACTCATGGCAGAAAGTCGGCGGCGGAACATCAATTTTTTTGTAGAAATCAAAATCTTCGGGTTCGATGACGAAGTTATTTTTGCAATTTTGGCATATTTTAGTTTCAGCGTTCATTGGTTTTTATCCCGCTACGCGGGATCTCGCAAAGCGAGACAATTCTGGCAGTTCTTCGTTTCAGAATTCATATTTGTGGCGCTGTGCTATAGCACAGCGGTGTTATTATGCATAATAACATTTGGATTATTTGATTGTTTTTTTGCTGTTATGCTATAGCATAACAGCGCTATGACATGTCATAGCGTCTGGTTTTTAGCCGGTTAGAAATTAGAAAAAATCATTTCCTCAAAAATTTTGTAAGTAATGCGATAGAGGCCCCGGCTGCTCCTTTCGAAAGCGAATCGCTTTCGATAGTAGTCATTCTGGGCGCTATGTCGAGATGCACCCAAGGAATTTCTCCTTGTTTCTTGCTTGCCCTCCGTAGCTTTGGCGAAGGAGGGTCGCCTTTTACAAACTGCCAAAGGAACACCGCCGCCGTTATCGCTCCGCCGTAACGCGTTTTGCCTATATTGGCAAAATCGCCGAAGGTTCCCTTTATTTCTTCCTCATATTCTTCCCAAAGCGGCAACGGCCAGAGATAATCCCCTGTTTTTTCTCCGGCTTCAATCATTTCTTTTTCTATTTTCCTGTCGGTCGAAAAAATCGCGGAAGCGCGCTGGCCCAATGCCGCCATTGCCGCTCCGGTTAAAGTTGCTATATCAATGACAAGTTCGGGCTTATATTTTTTGGAATATTCAAGCGCGTCTGCCAGAATAACACGGCCTTCGGCATCCGTGTTCAAAACTTCTATTGTTTTTCCCGACATGGTTCTCAGCAAATCTCCCGGGTGATAACTTGAACCGGAAGGCATATTCTCCACCGCGGGCACGAGTCCGATAATGTTCTTTTTAACCTTCAGGCGCGCCAAAGCCGCCATAACGTGTGTGACTGCCGCTCCTCCCGACATATCCATATGCATTTCATAGATATAATTGTCCGGCTTAAGATTCAGTCCGCCGGTATCGAAAGTTACTCCTTTGCCGACAAGCACAATCGGCTTATCTTTTTTTGCGCCCTTAAAGTACTCCATAATTATGAATTTCGGTCTTTCCACCGAACCCTTGGCAACTCCCAAAACTCCGCCCATTTTCAGTTTTTTGATTTCGTTTTCGCCTAAGATTTTGACACGAAAGCCGGCGTCGCGCCCCGCTTTACTTGCCGCTTCGGCAAGTTTCTGCGGTGTCATGTCTCCGCCCGGGGTGTTGGATAAAGTTCTTGCCTTGTTTATTTCCTCGCCGATTATTTTGCCGTTCGCAACCGCTTTTTCCAGTGAAGCGTTCTCTTTGGCGATTATGAATGCTCGTTCAACATAATTCCATCCGCCTTTCGGGGTCGTTTTGTAATTATTGAATTCGAAATTGGCCAGCTCGAATTGCGTCGCCAAAAGTTCAGCCGTTTCAATTAGTCCGCTTTCTTTTGCTCCGGCTGGCGTAAAATCTTCTAGATTGACCGCAATTTCCTTTATTTTTTCTTTTTTAGCCAAAGAAATTATTCGCCGCATCGAAATAATGATTTTCCGGAGAGGATTCTTTTTGTTTTCTTTTGTTTTCAATATCAGGACTTTTTTTCCGGACGAAAGAAAAAGACATGCGGCAAACTCATCGTCGCGATTTTTATCCGCGAAAAGTTTTATATAATCTTTATCCGCATCTGCGGAATTTCTGAAAAAAACGTGATTTTCTATTTTCTTTCCGTTTTTGAACAAGAAAACCGGAGTTGAAGAATCTTTTGTTTTTGATGATAGTTTAATGTTCATTTTTTGCTATTCGTTGTTTGTCGATTATTTTACATATTCTTGCCAGGCAGTAGAAACTCGATTGGATATTAACTTATGTCCGCCATTGGCGGGGCGGATCGAGTTTTCACTGCCTGGTTGAAAAATCCATTGATTTATTCTATTATAAGGGAAGTTTAAATTGTAGCAAGTTATATAAATTAAACTCCATTTTCCGACGGCGCTCCAACAAAATGAAAAATTATTTTTCATTTTGCATCCTCGCTTGTCGGAATAAAACCATAAAAATTCAATGGCTGAACTTCTGAAATCAATCTTTTATTTCATTGTCTGGGTTTTGGTTCCGCTCATATTGATAGTCCTTATCTGGCTCATAAAATCGATGTCCGACAAAGCCGAAGAAAAGCATCACCGCTCGGCGATGAGGTCCGGCTACTGGGCCGGGATAATGCTTTTTATAATAATGCTGATTTACCAGGTAAGCATCTTTCTTCAGGTCGGTTTTCCCAATAAAGAAATTTTTCAGGGATTCAATCTGAATTTGGCGCTGTTCAGCGCCCTGGTGGCGTTCGTTCTGTTCTTGGGCGGGAAAAAAATAGCTCCGCCGGTAATTTCCGGATTGCTTGTCGTAATTTTCACTTTTCTCGCTTTCTTCACCCTTATGCACTACCTCTTGATAAGAACCTATAACGACGTCCTTCTTTCCATGATTCTGGGAGGAATTTTCGGATTTCTGACGCATTTCGCGGTTTCCCCTTCTTCGCTTAAGGAATTTTTGAGAGGCAAGAATTTTTAGGAACAATGAACCTTGAACTATGAACGGCTAAATGTTCACGGTTCATAATCCATAGTTCATCGTTCGTTTTTATATCAGCGGTTCCGGTTCGCCGCTTCCTTTTTCGGCGGCGCGCGTTGATTCCATCCCACCTTTTCCTTTGCCTTCGATTATCGCTTTCTCCTGCGCCGAACGGATAATCGTGGATTCCTCTTCGGCAATTAACTTTTTGGCGGCGTCAACGGTAATCGCGTATTTCGCCCGCGATTGTTCAAGAATGCGTTCGCGGTACGACGGGTGCGTCGGCGGCATTACTTTTAATGTTTCGGCGGAAAACGGATCGGACGTTTCCCCGTCTATCGTTTCTTTTATATAAAATTCCTGTATGCCTAAATTTATCATGTCCTTTGTGTCAAAAACCGGGGACATTTCCGGCTTGAGTTTAACGGCGTCCTCTCCGCCGACCCGGAACACTATAATCGTTCCCGAATTTCCGAGCGCCGCCGATTGCGTTCTGTCCGTGAGTTGCCCGAAATATTGATGGGCAATGGTGATGCAAAGCCCGTATTTTCTGGATTCGGTAAGCAGGTTTTCGAACGTATCGGTGACGACATTATGGAACTCGTCGACGTAAAGGTAAAAATCTTCGCGAGCTTCCTGTTTCTGCCTGGCGCGCGCCATTCCGGCCTGTTTGATTTTGGTAAGGAACATCGAACCGAAAAAACTGGAATTCTCTTCGCCCAATCTTCCTTTCGACAGGTTGATCATGATAATTTTCTTGCCGTTCATCAATTTGTCTATATCGATTTTATTTTCTTTCTGGCCGAAGATATTCCGCAAAAGCGGGTTTGAAAGAAACTGGCCGAGCTTGTTGACGAGCGGGATTATGGCGTCGGTGTCGAACTTTTCCGACCAGTCGGCGAACTCAATGGCCCAGAAGCGGCGCACCATGTCGTCTTCTATGTATTCGATTACCTTCTGTCTGTAATTTCTGTCTGTAAGAAGCGATATCATTCCCCGCATCGTGGCGTGCGGATAGTCGAGCAGGGCAAGAACGCTGAAACGGAAAACGTGTTCGAGCCGGGGCGTCCAGTTGGCGCCGAATTGTTTTTCCATTACCTCGATTAAATCCTGGGCAAGCTGGTGCTTGAAATCCGGGTCCACGTTTGCCAGCGGGTTGAAAGAAGCCGGATGCTTTGAATCGGAAGGGTCGATTACGACAACATCGTTTATTCTTTCTTCAGGAACAAAATCAATAATATTGTCTATGACGTCTCCGTGCGGGTCTATCAGACAAACGCCGCAACCATAGGCGATATCCTGGCGCACCAGAAGCTCAAGCATTTTCGATTTGCCGACCCCGGTCTTGCCGATGATGTAAAGATGGCGTCTGCGGTCTACCCGTTTTATTCCAAAAATAAACTTTTTTTCTTCGAGCGCCGCTACGTAATTTGTTCTGCCTATAAAAGAAACATCTCCGGGCCTGATTCTGCCGTAAACCGGCAGTTCCGGCGGCGGCGGAGCGTATTTTATTATCTGCAGTTTTCCGGCTCTGCTCATGGGTATTTAATGGCGCCGACTTCCTTCAAAAACGAAGCATAATCGGCCAGGGTTGTTTGCGCTTCTTCCCGAGAAACCACGAATCCGGGTTCATGAACTATTTTGTTTCTTACGCGGTGAGCCGCCCAAAGACGATTTAGTGTTTTAAAATCGTCCGTTGACAGATTTTCGAGCCTGTCGGCCATGCTGCCGCCTGTTTTTTCTTTGCTAGCCATGCTGTCGCCCTCAAGGCCCATTCTCTTAAGAACGTCATCAACGAAATTATCAGCGTCAATAATGGCCATCCTGAGGGATTCCGGGGAATTTATTCTGCTCCTGCTTACGATTGATTCCCAGCGTTCATTCAAAACGGCGGTGCTGAGGGTATAGATTTTTTCTCCTTCACCCCCGATTCTGAAGTTCGGTTTGTATTTCCATGCTTTAATAATCAGGAAAATAAAAAAAACAAGAAGAAAAGCGTCGATTATTATCAAAACTGTTCTTAAAAATTCGGAAAGATAAATAGTCGTTTCGCTGTCCATTTTATCTTTTATTGTTTATTTCAATTTTTCTACGTTTTCCTCCCCCCCGAAAATCGCCAAGCCCGCCGGCGGACCGCCTTTTCGGCTTTCGACTCTCTTTATGTGCGGACCGGTCAGGGCGAGATATGTCGGCGGATGGAAAATTGTCGCCAAACATTCCGTGTTCATCTCAAAACGTTTTGCCGGAAAACTCCAGCTGAAAAATTTGGAAGTTATTATTTTCCCAATTAAATTTTCTTCCGGGATCTCTCTGTGGATATAGTTGTAAAGATTTTTCGCTTTTCTGGTCTCGGACCTAATTCCCGGAAAGAGAAATGGGAAGTGAAAAAGAAGCACTCTTGATGTGCCAACGGCGGTTTTATAGTTAAAATCGAACGAATTCAAGTTCAGAGAAGAAAATTGATTCATAATTCCCCTTACTCCTCGGCGGGGTATCGAATCCATATACATTGATTTCGGCGACAGATAGATAAAGCGTATAAGCGTGTCAAAAGCGACTTTGGATAAATTATTTCCAACCGCTTTCAAAATATCGGTTTCTCCGGGCGTCCTGAACGCCGTTTTAAAAAATTTCATATCGTCTTTGGCTGGATTGGTCGTTTCAAATCTCGGTAACACGCCAATGCCGTAATCGCTCGGGAAAGAAGTGGAAGTGGCCAGTTTTTGTTTTTCCCCCTTTGCGTTCAATTTATCCAAAAGGTTCTGCCATTTTTTCCACCAGTCCGCGTCAGCGGGAGCTATAAGTATTTGAAAAGCTACTATTTCTTCTCTCTTCAGGCCCGAGAAAAGTTCGAAAAAACTCGACATCGTGTCGTATTGTTTTTCTTCGTCGGGCGATGATTCGAACTCGGTGTAGGTTTTAATCGGATAAGCCGCTTCATTCTTGAGAACGACATCGGTTCCCCAAAGGTCATAACCCCGCTCATGCAATTCCGTGAGATTTTGCGGAAGCCTGTCGACATAGTCGTCGACTTCAACCAATTCGATGTCGGGATAATACGAAAGAAAAGCGGCTTCAAGCAACATTTTTTGCTTGCGGTAAAGCCGGACGTAAAAATGCGTCTCGCCGCCGAAAGACACTATTTCGAAAGAATACCAGCGCGTTACCTCGCCATCCCACCACTTTTCCAGCCAAGTACCCGGAAAGTTTCTCATGGAGTTAACCGTGGTAAACACTTGCTCCATCGCTCTCGGGTTTTCTTTTATCTCCCGCGGTATTCTGATTTCCATTATCATCCAAGCGATAGCCCTTTTATAAATTAATTTTCGCCAGGAAAACCAGGCAGAATAAGAAAGGGACAAAAGAATCAAAAAAGCCCAAAACCACCAGGTCAAAGCCAAAAATCCCAAAATGGCGTAACCGGCGATAATCAGTATCTGCGCTATAACCTGGAGGAAAGCCGAAAACATGCTTTATCTCTCTATTCTATATTATTTACGCCGTATTAAGTAGGTGCCGTCTGGCTGGCGGAGGAAAAACTTTTTATTCTGGAGATTGACCAAAACTGTGTTCGGTTTAAAAAATCTTTCTTTCTGAACGGCGTAAACAAGCTCCCGGGTTCTCATCGGCCCGTTCTCTTTTAAAATTCTCTGTATTACTTCGCGCGCCGTGCCTGGGCGATAGCCGTGCTCCGCAAGCCCGTATATTCCTCTGCCAACGAGCACGAAACGACGGTCTTTTATCAGTTCATTATGCACCGTCGCGTCAAGGGCGCGCTTACCCTTATTTCTTTCGCTTATCAGTTTGGCTATGTCCACGAAGTGAATCGGTTTTTCTTCTTTTCTTAAAATAAGATAAATATGGTCGCGGATTGTAACCGGTTTTATCTCCGGCCATTCCGACAATCCGGAATCGCCGTAATTATTGACGCGAAACTTTTTCGATATTGCCGTGTAGTTCTCGGCGTGCGCCGGATTGACGCGCGATTTTTTTACAAAAATTCTGAAATGAACATGATATTTTTGTCCCGCCTGCGCGGACAAGGACGACAATATTTCTTCTTTTCTGGACCTCAAAAATTTTTCCCAGTCGTTTATAAATCCATGGGCGTTATTAAGACTTTCCTTGTCGGAATAATAAAAAGGCCAGAAATATTTATCCTCCTGGTGCAAATAAAAATAACCGGTTGTCTCCATAAGAAGGTCGAGATGATTTTCCCCGATGTCTTCCATGAAGTTCCTGTGGTGCTCGAGAAAGTGGGTTTTTCTGGCAACGCCGCCGGAATTTTTCAGATATTTTTTGCTTCTGTCTATGAATTCGACAAGTGTCGGGCTGGACGGAGTTTTTTCCTTCAAAGTGCCTAAAGCGGCCGACTCTATCTGCCGGATTCTTTCTCTGGTGATATCGTATTTCTTGCCGAGTTCAGCCAAAGTGCTCGAATCGCCGTTCAGCCCAAAACGACCGGTAAGGACGTCCTGCTGGCGGCTGTCCAGGTGGGACCACAGCCAGTTCAACGTTTTATCCATTGTAGCCATTTTATAGTGAGTTTATCGAACTATTTTTATGAAAATAATTGTAAATTAAGTTAAAGAGATAGTCAACCCCCCCTGTACAAAAATAATCGGCATATTAATCACTAACGTAGATGCTTTTTGCTTACCCTATTTTTTACTCTTCCTGTCGTGCCAGAGAACTAAAAGCGGGCTGGCGACGAAAATCGAAGAATATATACCAGTTGAAACTCCAACCAGCAAGGTCAGCACGAAATAATGAAGCGAGGGCGGGCCGGCGAAATAAATGGCCAAAAGAACGAGAATCAGCGTCAGCGAGGTGTTTACGGAACGCGCCATCGTTTGATTGACGCTCCGGTTGACCAATTCGGCGAAGGCGGTCTTGCCGCGGTCGAGAAGAAGGTTTTCCCTGATTCGGTCAAAGACGACAATCGTGTCGTGAACCGAAAAACCCATGACGACGAGAAGCGCCACCACGAAGTTACTGTCTATTTCTATGTTCGCGTAATGCCCGAGAAACGCAAGCATCCCGGCGGGAATCGCAACGTCGTGGAAAAGAGTCAAAAGGGTTATGAATCCGTAAGCCCACGAACTAACCGGCTGGTAAACTTTTCTGAAAGCGAAAGCTACGTAGAGAGAAATACCCACAATGACGAAAATAATGGCAATGATTGCGTTTTTCCTTAATTCGCTGCCGACGGATGGCCCGATGGACTGGAATCCCGCTTCCTCGAACGAAGGATATTTTTCTTTGAGCGCTTTCATGAACTTCTGGTGGTCCGGTTCTGAAACCGACTGGAGGCGCGCCATGAAAGTTTTATTGACGTCGTCGTAAGTCACGATTGCCTCGTCGGCTTTCATATTGGATTTAAAAAAACTTTCCAGGTCGCCCGCGGCCGGAGTGTCGTTCGTTATGCCAAACTGCCAGAGAGTTCCTCCGGCAAAATCAATCCCCTGCCGGAAACCGAAAGTCAGAATGGCGATTACCGCCACTCCGATTAATATTGCGGAAATTCCAAGAAAAATATTTTTTCTCCCGATGATGTTAAGCATTGATTTAGGATTTATGAATTATGATTTAAGAAATGTTTTCGATTTTTTAATCAATCCCTGTAAAAGCTTGTGAGCTGAATCTGCCTGACCCATCAATTCTTCATAATCGCCGCTTTTCATATATCCTATGTCCTTAGCGGCTAAGATTTGATTTTTGAGTTCTATCAAAGAACCTTGCGCTAAATAATAAAACTGAATTTTTTCTTTATATCCTTGCCTGCCAAAACCTTCGGCTATGTTAGAAGTAACCGATATTGCGGCGCGACGCATTTGACTTACCAGTCCAAATATCTCTTCTCTCGGAAAAATTTTAGTTGTTTCGTAAACCATTATGACCAATTTATGAGCTTCTTGCCATGAATTTAAATCTTTAAAATCTTTTATCTTATTATTCATAAATCATACTTCCTAAATCTTAAATCTATTATTGTGTCTTTTGTTCGTCCTTTACGAATAATTTAAGGAACAGTCGCGTCGTGGTTATGGCGCTGAACATGCTGATTAGAACTCCGATTAGAAGCGTCAGCGCGAATCCTTTCACGAAGCTCGAAGTGAAATAATAAAGGATTATTGCCGTTATTATTGTGCTTGTGTTCGAATCACGAATTGACGGCCAGGCGCGGCGAAATCCTTCCTCGATGGCCGTGGTTCTCGAAAATCCTTTTTTGAGTTCTTCTTTAATGCGTTCGAAGATAAGCACGTTAGCGTCCACGGCCATTCCGATAGTCAGAATGAAACCGGCGAGTCCGGCAAGCGTCATCGTAAAAACCGGTATAATTTTGAAAACTCCGAGCGTAAGAAAAACATATATTAAAAGAGCAAAGGCCGCGAAAACCCCGAACATCCGGTAGTAAGCGAGCATGAACGCCATCACCAGAAGCGTGCCGACAATACCGGCGACAATGGCTTTTTTGAGCGAATCATAGCCGAGCGTCGGGCTGACTGTCTGCTGGCTTATGAGCGCTACCGGCGCCGGCAAAGCTCCGGCATTGAACCTTTCAACCAGCTTTTTTGCTTCGTCAATGGTGAATCTTCCGGTTATAACCGCTTCGCCGCCGGAAATTTTTTCCTGCACCGTCGGCATTTCAATCAATTGACCGTCAAGAAAAATAGCCAACGGCTTGCCGATGTTTTTTTCTGTCATCATCTCGAAAATCAAAGAGCCGTCGCCGTTGAAAGCAATGGAAACCTGCGGCGCCTGCGTGTTCGGGTCGAACGTCAGCTGGGCGCCGGTAATGTATCGTCCCGTGAGATTGGTTTGGATAAATTCGGTGCTCGAACCGTTTTGTTCAACTTCGCGAAAATCGAGCATCGGAGTTTCACCTATTTGTTTTATGGCTTCGCCTATGTCTTTCACTCCCGCGAGCTCGACTACGACTTCCGCTCCGGTTGCCGACTGGGCCACGAAAACTTGCGGCTCGCTGACGCCGAAAAGATTTACTCTCCGCTCGATGACGTCGCGAAGGCCATTCAATACCGAATCCTTGTCGCCGCCCGAAACTTTCGACAGATCAACGCTGTAAACGAGATGGCTGCCGCCAATGAGGTCAAGGCCCAATCGCCAGGGCATGAACTTGGCGCCGAAATTTTTGGGATAAACAAAAAAGCCCGCCGCAACGGCGACTAAAACTATCAAAAACAAAACAACGGACGGATGCTTTCTCATCGGATGATATTCTACTCCAAATATCTAAATTTAAGCAAGTATATTTAGCTATTTTAACAATTCGGTGCAAAGTTATCCACATTGTTAATTGCTCAATTGCGCAGGTTTGCTATGATTTATTCGGCACCTTGAATCGGATGTTTTTTAGCTGATATTGCGGTGCCATTTCGTGAACCCACAAGGAGATACGACGATGAAGCTGAAAACAGCGGAGTAAGTTCCCAGGCGCGGCGGCGGCAAGCGCGGTGTTCAAGCGAAGTATGGTGCGCACGCGATGATCAACTACGGCGGAAGCGCGGCGACCATCGAGGGCAACGTCAAGATCGTGCACGTTCAGCAGGCCGACGCCGAAGCGTGAAGCAGTTCTACGGCTGAAAGCGAGAACGGGAGCCAACCCACTAGTTCGTAAAGGAGCCGAACCGGGTTGGCTCTATTTTTTTATTCAAAATTTGCTATTATTAATTTGGCAGCTTGTATAGTGCCAACATGTCCAACTCTACAGGAGATTGATGGCAGCGAAGTGAAAAGCTGGGCCGCTTTTGTCTATGGATGAGGGCGGCCCATTAAATTTTTATGGCGCGCTTGTTTATCCGGCAATTCAAGGCAATAATAAAACAACAATGAGAAAGGTTTTCATTTTTATTCTTATCGCTTTTATTTCCATATCGGTTTTTCCAGCCGCCGGATTTGCCGCGGCAAAAACGCCTTTTTATTACGCCGGCTGGCTTCCTTTTTGGAAAAAACAAAGCGGCGCCATAGATATTTCCGGCAATCTCTATAAGTTCCATGAGCTGAGTCCGTTTTCGTATGAAGTTAAGTCCGATGGGACTATTACGGACTCTCTTAAAATAAAGCAGGGATTCTGGCCGATGTGGCTGGCGGCAATCAAAGACGCTGGAGTAAAAAACATTCCGACAATCGCCTGGTTCGACGGCAAGGGTATTCACAATCTTTTATCCAACAAAAAGAAACGCATCGCCCACGAGGACGCCATCGCGAAATTAGTGAAAGACATGAAATTCGACGGTATTGATATCGATTATGAAGCCAAACTCGCGGACACAAAAGAATATTTTTCAACTTTCATATACGGGCTCGCGATACGCCTTCATCCCATGGGCAAAATTCTTTCCTGCACCGTGGAAGCGAGAACTCCGCTTACTTCCCTTCTTAGCGTTATTACCAGCGGCATGCCCGAAGACACAAGAACGGCCAACGATTACATCGTTCTCAATAAATACTGCGATGAAGTGAGAATTATGTCCTACGACCAGGGGCTCGTTGATGGAAAGCTCGACGCCGCAAAAGGAAACGGAACAATTTACGCTCCAGTGGCAGACCCGGAATGGGCCAAGAAAACTATTCAGGAAGCGCTGAAATACATCAGCCCTAAAAAGATAATGCTTGGCATTCCAACTTACGGATATGAATATGAAGTCAGCTGGGAAAACAATCATTTGACATACAAACGCCTGCGTAGCCATACGTTTTTCCAGGCAATAGATAGGGCCGTAAAAGTCGGCGGTATTCCTTTGAGAAACAACGCCGGCGAATTGAGTTTCGCTTACGCGACAAGCACTTCCATTGAAGAGTATGGCGGCGTTTCCTCCGCGCTGACATGGAAAGTCACGTCCACCCTGCCCGCGTTCATCGCCTCGACCACGGCGCAGGGACTTTTTACGCGTTTCGTTTCTTTCAGCGACTCAAAATCAGCGGCTGATAAAATCGCGCTTGCCAAAAAAATGGGCTTGCGCGGAGTCGTATTCTTCAAATTCGACGGCGAACAAGACCCGCTTTTGTGGAGGGAGATGAAATAAAAATTTTGTGCCCCGTGCAGGGATCGAATCCTCCGACTTCACTCAGAACCTTCGGCCTACGACCGTCTCCTTGCAATCGGGAACGAGCCGAGTGTAAATGCGCTTATTTGTGCGCCCACCAGGTCTCGAACCTGGAACCTTCTCCTTAAAAGGGAGCTGCTCTACCAGTTGAGCTATGGGCGCATTTATTTTGGGCGAGTGAACCGATTGATGAAATTTTAACTCAAATTAAAATTTCATAAAGGGAGCTGCTCTACTCCGACCGCTGTCGGAGTCCGACTTTGGTCGGACCAACTGAGCTATGGGCGCATTCGCCAAAACGGCGAAATAATTCTACTCCCCTTCTCCTAATTCTTCAAGCAGTTTTTTGGCTTTCACGCCGAGTTTTTTAGGCGCCTTGATGATAAAGTTTACAAGCAGGTCGCCGCGGCCGAAACTTCCGAAACGGGGCATTCCTTCCCCGTTGATTCTCAAATCGTCTTTAAGGTTGAAGTGCGCCGGAATTTCGAAATCCATTTTGCCGCCGCTTATCGTCGGAACTCCGATTTTTTTGCCGAGCAGAAGGTCGGCAACCTTAATTTCTTTTTTGACCACGAGGTCGTCGCCGCGCCTTTCAAACGCCGAATGAGGGGCAACCTTAATTCTTACATAAAGGTCGCCGGTGGGCGTGCCCAGCTCTCCCGCCTCGCCGGCTCCGTTTATTTTGATAATTTGATTGTCCTGAACGCCGGGCAGGATATCCACCCGTATCTTTCTTTCGCCGATGATGCGTCCGCCCCCTTTGCAATTTGCGCAAATCTTATTCGGCATTTTGCCGGAACCGCGGCAATTGCCGCAGGTTTTTATCTGGGAAAGGCTTCCAAAAAAAGTTTGCCGTTTTTCCCGGATTTCTCCCTTTCCGGAACATGCCTCGCATGTCTTGGAGCCCGCCGACAAATCGCCGCCCTTGCCGTGGCATTCTTTACAGGTCAGGAAAGTTTTGACTTTTATGTCCCGGGCCGCTCCGCGGAAAGCTTCTTCAAGGATTATTTCCTGCAAAATTTCCATGTCGGAACCGCGTTCGTAGGTGCGGCGTCTGGGCTTCACGCCCATTTCCTCGAAAAAATTTTCAAGCATATCCCCCATGTCTCCGATGTCATGGAAAGAAAAATCATGTCCGCCCGCTTCGCCGAAGCCCCAGCGAGGCGAGCCGCCAAAACCGCCGAAATCCCAGCCCGAGGCTTGTCCGCCGAAAGGCCCCTGCCCTCCTCCGAATGCTTCGGCCGCGCCGAAGCGGTCGTAATTGGAACGCTTGGCCTTGTCGGAAAGAATCTGGTAGGCCTCGTTTATTTCCTTGAATTTATCTTCATCGCCGCCGGCTTTGTCGGGATGATATTTATGCGCGAGCTTGCGGTAGGCCTTTTTTATCTCTTCGTCGGAGGCAGCCTTACCAATTCCGAGAACTTTGTAATAGTCTTTCATTTAATTGACGTTGGGGTCATTATAACCCCCGACCGCCATCCAGGCAAGGATTTCAGGAAAAAACTATGGTTTCTTTCGTGGTCGATTCGCCGCGGACGGCGATAAAATCAATGGCCACCAGAAAATGGTAAAGAAGAAAGGCAACGAAGGCGGATATCCACCAGAAAATAATCCCGAAAGCGTAAGCTGTCGTAAAAACGGCCGCAACCCAGGCCGCGGTAAACCACAGGCCGAATTGCTCTTTCCATTTCATAAGCAAATCAAGAATGGATTTGTATAAAATAGCGCTTATCTTTTCGTCGCCGGTAAGCCCGCCCCCAAATGTCTTTTTAAGCTGGTCGCCGACCTGAACGACGGCTTGAGTAAGAAAAATCTCTTTCTCGGTACGAGGCATGTCTTCATACGGCTTGGTTCCTTTAAGCTTGCTGAGCGTAATTTGGCCGGCTATTTCGTTCAGGGTCGAATTGAGATTTATTTTCGGATTAAGATTGCGGACTAATTGGCTGGACGAAACGAACATCGCGTCGAAGACCTCGGAAGAAATAAAAATTTTTTTATCCCCGTATCCCGGCAGATAAAGAACAATGGCGAAAAGAATCAGCGCTAACGTCACGCTTTTAAAAACGGGCATCGTGAATTCCATGAATTTCGCGTTGATGGAATTTGAAATTTTGGAACGGCTTGAGATCTCCCCGAAAATAGAAAGGGCGAGAAAAATTCCGCCGGCTGCTCCCAGATACCTAATTGGGGTGTTGTAAAAAAACGAAAGCAAAGCGGCGGTTTCAAGAAGCAAAAGAATGAATCTTCGCGAAAAGCTTTTTACGAGCACGGCCTCAAACGAGGAAAGAATAAGGAATAAAAAAACTCCGACGCCGAATTTCACGATTGCTCCGGTCCGAAGAAAATCGGCGCAGGAATAGCTCACATAGAACGCCGAAGCGACAACCAAAAAATCCAAAACCAGGGCTTTGTAACGAATCTTAGAGCCGACGGATTTATCTATAGGAACTTGTTCAAGAAGATTCCCTTCCAGTCTCTCCATTTTCAGTATTGTCTTTATTATAAGCGTTTTGGCCTATTTTTTGAATTTCTGCCGAGAGTTCGGCTATTCCCGATTTAAGCGTTTCAAGTTCGCGGTTTTCGAGCAGAGATTTCTTAAGTTTATCCGTCTTTTCGGTCACGCCGGCTTTAATTTCGGCGGAAATCTTGTCTCCGGCGTCTTTCAAAGCTTTTTCCGCGACATAAACGAGCGTCTCGGCCTGGTTTCTGGTTTCGGCGATATCCCGTTTTTTCTGGTCTTCGCTCGCGTAATTTGCCGCTTCATTTTTCAGTTTCTCGATTTCCTCCTTGGACAAACTGGTGGAGGCCTCTATTTTAACCGATTGCGATTTGCCGGTGGCTTTGTCTTTGGCGGAAACATTAAGAATTCCGTTCGCGTCGATGTCGAAAGTCACTTCAACTTGAGGCAAGCCGCGCGGCGAAGGCGGAATTCCGTCCAGAACGAAACGGGCCAGAGTCCTGTTGTCCGCGGCCATCGGACGTTCGCCCTGCAGGACGTGAATTTCAACCGACGTCTGGTTATCGGCGGCGGTGGAAAAAGTTTGTGACTTGGAAGTCGGGATTGTGGTGTTTTTGGTAATCATCGGCGTAGCCACGGAACCAAGGGTCTCGATGCTTAAAGTCAGAGGCGTGACGTCAAGAAGCAAAATATCTTTAACGTCACCCTGGAGAATTCCGGCCTGAATGGCGGCGCCAAGCGCGACTACTTCATCCGGGTTGATACCCTTGTGCGGTTCCTTGCCGAAAAGTTTTTTGACCGCTTCCTGTATGGCCGGCATTCTTGTCTGTCCTCCGACGAGAATTATTTCGTTTATTTCCGAAAGCGCGAACCCGGCTTCCTTGACGGTTTTCTCGGTGAGTTCGATGGATTGGTCAATGTAATCCTGAACGAGCGATTCCAGTTTGGCGCGCGATAGTTTTAGCAAGAAATGCTTTGGGCCCGCGGCGTCGGAAGTGATGTACGGAAGATTCACTTCGGTTTCCGTCACGGTTGAAAGCTCGTGCTTGGCGCGTTCAACTCCTTCCTTGAGACGCTGCAAAGCGAGTGGGTCTTTGGAAATATCAATACCTTCCTGTTTCTTGTATTCGGCAACAAGATATTCATTAATGCGCTTGTCGAAGTCGTCTCCGCCGAGATGAGTATCCCCTCCCGTCGAACGGACTTCAACCGTGTCGTCGCCCACCTCAAGCACAGAAATATCAAAGGTTCCGCCGCCAAAATCATAAACGACGATTTTTTCGTTCTTTTGCTTGTTGAGTCCGTAAGCCAAAGCGGCCGCGGTCGGTTCGTTGATTATGCGGCGGACTTTGAGTCCGGCAATTTCTCCGGCGTTCTTGGTGGCCTGCCTCTGCGAATCGTTGAAGTAAGCCGGAACGGTAATGACGGCTTCTTCTATTTTTTCGCCGAGCTTCGCTTCGGCGTCTGCTCTGATTTTGGCAAGAATAAAAGATGAAATCTCTTCGGGAGAATAAAATTTAGCCTGCCCTGCCTGTCCCGAATTAGATTGAGGGAAGCCTGCCGAAGGGTCGCCCATTTTGACTTCAACGCCTCCGCTCGCGCTCGCCTGAATGTCATAAGGCAGCCAGGCTTTGTCGCGCTGGACTTCGACATCGGTGAATTTTCTTCCAATAAGCCGCTTAACCGAAAAAATAGTGTTTTTCGGATTGGTGATGGCCTGTCTTTTGGCGAGAAGCCCGGCCAAACGCTCGTTGGCTTTGCTTACGGCGACAACTGACGGAGTCGTTCTCACTCCTTCGGTGTTTTCGAGAATGCGCGGCTCGCCTCCTTCCGCTATCGCCATTGCGGAATTAGTGGTACCAAGATCTATGCCAAGTATTTTGCTCATGATTGAATATGAATTCTAATTTTCTTTAAATATAATTTCAACCTTTTTGTAATTGCTTAATTGCTTAATTGCTTATTTACCTCTACTAATTTTTACCCTTGCCGGCCTCAATACTTTATCATGCAGCTTATATCCGGCTTCTATAACTTCGAGAATCGTTCCAGCTGGCTGGTCCGATTCGGCTTCAACGATGGCCTCCGAAAGCGAAGGGTTGAACTTATCTCCGGCTTTCACCGGCAAACATTCCAATCCCCGCTGTTTCAAAACATTGTCGAGCTTTGAGCGAACCATGTAAACCCCTTTCTCAACGGGCCCGGCTTTTTCGAGCGCCGCAAGCCCCAAGTCGAAAGTGTCGAGAACCTCTATCAATTCTTCGAGAATATCTTCGTTTGCGAACTTTATTATGCTTTCAAGGCGTCCGGCTTCTTCTTTTTTATAGTTCAGAAAATCGGCGCGCGCCCTCTGCCAGCCAGCAAGATATTCATCTCTTTGTTTTTCCGTCCCCGCGAGCTTTTCTTCTATCGAAGGCTCTTGTTTCTGGCTTTGCGGTTTAACGTCTTCACCGCTTTTATTTTGCTTGTTTTCTTCCATGGATATTTCTTGAACCGGCTTACATTATATGAAGCTGTCGCTTCATCAATCGGTTCGCTCGGCAACCACAAGAATTTCATTCTTGTTTTGCCTCGTTGCCGATTGTAAAACAAAATAAAGTTTTTTTCAAGTAACTCCCAGGTTTTGCGACACTTGAATAAATCCCGTAAAATAAGAACATGGCCGACGTTCAAACTCTTTTAACCGATTATCTTAATTATCTAAAGGTGGAGAACCCACGCGCTCATTTTGCAGCGAAAATCCATCGGCAACCCGCTTCGCCCACAACGGGATGTGCCTATTCGGCACGCGCGGGTTGCTCAAATATCCAAAGCATAATCGTCGTGTATAAACTATGCCTCGCAAGCGGCAAAATGAGGGCGGGGCGTTCATTTCCAAATTTATGACAGAAATAGAAAAATTTTTACAAGATTATTTGGATCATTTGGAAATTGAACGAAACCGGTCGCCGAAGACGCGGGAAAATTACGAACACTATCTCAAAGGATTTATTGAGTCCGCGAAGATAAAATCCCCTTCCGATATCACCGACGACGCCGTCAGGAATTTTCGTATCGCGCTTGCTCGTCCCGCCAAAGGCGGGGCCCGCCGCGATTTGAAAAAAATAACTCAAAATTATTACGTAATCGCGATACGGAATTTTTTGAAATATCTCGCCAAGCGCGACATCAAAACGCTCGCCGCCGAAAAAATAGAACTGCCGAAAACACCCAGCCGCCAGATATCCATAATTGAATATGGAGACCTCGAGCGCCTGCTTTCCGCGCCCAGCGGTTCCGACCTGCGTTCGCTCCGCGATAAAGCGATTCTCGAAACTTTTTTCTCGACCGGGCTTCGTATTTCGGAACTCTGCTCATTGAGCCGCTACATTGATTTGGAACGCGGCGAAGTCACGGTACGGGGCAAAGGAGACAAATTGCGCATCGTCTTTTTATCCGACCGGGCAAAAAAAGCCATTAAAAATTATCTGGCCAAGCGTTCAGACGCCGACGAGGCAATGTTCGTCAGCTTATTGAAAACCCCTCGCCTTCGCCCCAACTTCGCCAAGGCTACGACGGGCAAGCAAGGCTTCGGCGGGCAAGCAAAAGTAATCGGCAGGATAATCCCGCGCGCGGTCCAGCGACTGGTGAACTTTTACGCGCGGAAAGCCGGCATCGCCGACCATATCACACCGCATCAGCTAAGGCATCAGTTCGCCACGGATTTATTGCTCAACGGCGCCGACCTACGCTCCGTCCAGTCGCTTCTTGGGCACTCGAACATCTCAACGACGCAAATTTATACTCACATCACAAACAAAGAACTCCGCGAGATACACAAATCTTTCCACGGCCGGAGAAGAAAGAGTTAAAACAATAATGAACTATGGACAATGAACTATGGACAATGAACTATGGACAATGAACTATGGACAATGAACAAACGATTGTAGCTTTTTTAGCTACAAAGAAAAATAAGTTATTTATTGAAATTCTTACAAAATGATTGTAGCCAAAAAGGGAACAATCAAATAATGTAATAATTAAAAAATACCAACTACCCCATCTCTAATTCGCGCCTGCCCAGTTATGCTCTACTACTGGGGCGAATTAGAGATGGGAAATAAAACAGACCTTTATTCATTATTCATACTTCATAATTCATTTTTTTCTTACCTAACGGACTCATATCCTACGGAAAGGCCGCCTTTGCTTAACACTATTTGCCACAACTGAACATCCCGCGCACGAAAAGAGCCCGCGCAGGAAAGAAGATAATAATTCCACATCCTGCGAAAGCGCTCCGAATAGCGGTTTTGCAGCCCTCCCCAATTCTTTTCAAAATTATGATGCCACGCCATAAGCGTTTTATCGTAATCGGCGCCGAAA
>JBBTVY010000021.1:0-17526 GCA_038063055.1 Patescibacteria group bacterium
CTCCAGTTGCCGGTTTTCCCGAAAGTAAATGAGTAAGTCGCGCCGATGGAGCATTGGTCAAACGGAGCGGGGCCGCCGTAGCCGGACGCACAGTGCTGATTTTTGGTCGTGCCATAGTAGCCCTCGTGAGTCGGGTGCGGGCCTGATGCAACCCACATTCTGCCATCCCCTTGATTAACAAAGGTTACGACACCGCCCTGTTTAACGGTCACAGTCGACGGAGAAAAGCCATTCGGCCCGTAGGTAACGGTTGCCTGCATCGGCGCGGCGTTTGAAGGAACGGCGGCGTTCTGCTGAGAATTGTTCGGAGCATTGTCGGTCGCGGTTGTAGTGGTCGGTGCGGCGGTATTTGAGGAAGCTCCGGCGTTATTCTGTGGATTATTCTGATTATTATCTGTCGCGGTTGCAGTGTTTGAGGGCGTCGAATCGGCGGGAGAGGTGCTGAAATAGAGATACCAGCCGAGCCCCAAAGCGGCGATAATTATGATTGCCCAAACGATAGAAGATATTTTCATTGAAATAATTATACCAAATTACGGGTAAAAACAGTTTTACAGACGGAGAAAACTCCCTTTCCTTTTTTGTTTGTGGTTCCGAATATGGCTGTCTTTGTTTCCAGGTTTCTGGTTGTTTTTTTCGTAAGATGTCTCCTCTCGCTCCATCGGCGTTTCCTCTATTTTTTTAATCAGCCCTTCTCCGCCAAATTTTTCAAGCAGCTTTTCGGCGTTTTCTATTTCGGTGTCGCCCGACAGTTTTACTCTCTCGTAAAGCCCTTCTATATAGGCAACGATTTTATCGGCGCTGTTTTCGGGCTTATCGATGTCATTCGATTCTTTGGCTATATTTTCCAAAAATTTGTAAAGACGCGCGCCGTCAAGTTCGGGAATAAATTTATTTTCGAGAGCCATATTCACCGTCGCGGTGGCCCTGTCGACAAGAATTTGAAGGCGTTTTTTGGAATCGTTTATCCGGTCGATTTCTGCCTGGCTGCGTTCTTCTTTTCCAAAATGCGCCTGTTCAGCGGATTCGATACTCATAAAGAAAGTATGGTTCAAAACCGCAACGTTTTCAAGAGGTTAATTCGATTATCTCCACCCGTAATAGCGCCTTTTTATATCGGCTGATATAATTATTTTTGCGTTCCAAGCTCCGGCTGTAGATTGTAAGATTGCCGGCGGCTTATCGTCACATATGACAGAAAACAGCGAAAAAAAGAAATTTCTCGAGGCCTACGAGGTTTATTCCGACGCGATTTACCGCCACTGCTATTTCAGAGTTTTTTCCAAAGAACGCGCCGAGGATATGGTTCAAGAAACTTTTATAAGGGCGTGGCAATACGTGTCCGGCGGAAAAAGGGTGGAAAATCTCCGGGCGTTTCTTTATCGCATTGCCACCAATTTAATCATCGATAATTCACGGAAACGAAGAGAGGAAAGTTTGGAGTCGCTGATTGAAAACGAAACGATTGACGAGCCGGGAGACAACGGTCGTGTCGATATTGAAAGAAAGGTTTTGTGGGGACAGGTGATGGAAGAAATGGCAACTCTGGACGAAGACGACAGACAGCTTCTGATATTCAGATTTATTGACGATTTGGACCCAAAAGATATCGCCGAAATTTTGAACACCAGCGCCAACAATGTTTCAGTCAGAATTAACCGCGCCGTCAAAAAATTAAAGACAAAAATAAATGAACCTTATTGATTTATTTAAACAACTGAAAAACGCGGTTCGTTTGGACACTGGCAAGAAAGCTGACATACGCGGCAGGATTTCGCAATTCATTGAGGCGAACGATGCCGTAAGAGAAGGCGAACGCGCGCGTCTTATACAGCAAAGGTCAAGCATAGTGAATTTTTTCCTTAAACCAATACCAATGCCAGCATTAGCCATTATCGCCATTATGGCGCTTCTCGGCGGCGGAACTTCTTTTGCCGCGGAAGGGACTTTGCCGGGCGACGCGTTGTATCCCGTCAAAATCAATTTAAATGAAAATGTCGTTGCCGTCTTCCAGATTACGCCAGAAGCCAAAGCGAACTGGGAAACGGCGCTGGCGGGACGTCGGCTCGAAGAAGCGGCTCGGCTTGCGGCCGAAGGGCGCATAAACGCGGACAATAAGGCGGAGCTCGAGGACGCTTTCGATACGCACGCAAGTAAAGCCAAAAAGCACATCGGCGAAGTTGAGGCGGAAGGAAACATAACAGCCGCAACCGACGCCTCCTCGAATTTCGAATCGATTTTGAGGGCGCATAAGGCGGTGTTCGCGCGCCTTTCCGCCAAAAGCACGTCGTCCGCCGACATAGAAAACGAAAAGTCGCTCGGTTCCAGGATAAGCGATGAACTCGACGACGTTTCGAAGATGAGGGAGGACCTGGAAGACAAAATTTCTTCTTACGAAGGCGAGGACGATAAGGCCAAGGCTGACGTAAAAACGGCCGCCGAGGGCAAACTCAAAGCCGCGTCGAATGTCATCGATTTGGCAAAATCTTTTCTTGACTCGAAGGAATCACGGTTGAACTCCTCGTCCACGGCGGAAGCCCGGGCGCGGCTCGCGATGGCGGAAAATCTTGTTGCCGACGCCAACGCCAAACTTAACGCCGAAAATTATGCCGCCGCCTTCAATGGGGGCAACCAGGCCATTCGCGCCGCGCAGGAAGCGAGATTGCTTGTAAGCGCCGCCGTCAGGTTGAACCTTAACGTCGATTTGGAAGACGAAGACGTTGATTTGGAAGACGAACACGAAAGGAATGGAAACTCCGCCAATTCCTCCGGAACAACGGAGATGAAAGGGGAAGGCCGTGAAAACAACGAAAACGGAATCAGGTCTTCTTCCAGCGTGAACGTAAAAACGAATGACAGCGAAGATTCGAAATCAAAAGGAGAAATGCAATTGTGAATTTCTCCTTAGGTTTGCGTCGGCAGTTGTGGTATAATTGAAACAATTGATCAAATGTTGACCGTAGATTTGCCGCAATCGAAAATCACCAAATTTTTGTTTACCGACGTCCACGCGGCCTGGATTTGGCTTTTGTTGCGCCTCTATGTCGGCTACGAGTGGCTGATGGCGGGTTGGGCAAAAGTTACCGACGAAAACGGAGTTTGGGTCGGAGCCAAAGCCGGCGCCGCCGTGCAGGGATTTTTGCAGGGAGCGCTCCAAAAAACCGGCGGCGCGCATCCGGATGTTTCCGGCTGGTACGCCTGGTTCATTCAGAATTTCGCGCTGCAGAACACAGCTATGTTTTCTTACGTAATCGCTTACGGAGAAATTGCCGTCGGGCTCGGGCTTATTTTCGGCCTCTTTACGGCGCTGGCCGCTTTCTTCGGCGCGGTTATGAATTTCAATTTTCTGTTCGCCGGAACGGTGAGCGTCAACCCCTTATTTGTACTCATCGAAATTTTTATAATTCTCGCTTGGCGAACGGCCGGTTACTGGGGGCTCGACTACTTCGTCATCAAAAGTTATTTGCAAAAAAGAGCGAATTAACCCATATTTTCCAGCTCCCGCCCCGCCCTTGTGTATCGGCTGTCAATATGTTATGCTTTAAAAACTTGTAAGGTTCTACTTGGGCTTTAAGTTGTGCGGCTCCATAAGCGGCATCTACGTAAGAGCAGGGTAAGAGATGGTCGCTTACATGTAAGTGAAAATAAATAATGGCTAAAAAATTATACGTCGGCAATCTGTCCTATGAGACAAACCAGCAAACGTTGCAGGACCTGTTCGTTCAGGCCGGCACCGTCACTTCTGCGACTGTCATCATAGACCGGATGTCCGGCCGCTCCAAGGGTTTTGGCTTCGTCGAGATGTCGACTGAAGAGGAAGCCCAGAAAGCCATCGAGATGTTCAACGGCAAGGACATTGACGGAAGAAAACTCACCGTCAACGAAGCCAAACCGATGGAACCGAGAGGCGACAGGGACGGAGGCGGAAGAAACAGGTGGTAATCTAAAAGAAAACCCCGCCGTCGGCGGGGTTTTCTTTTTTGTTATATAATGATCGGACAGCCAAATCTTTCCGGCAATGATAAAAGAAAACGAATTTTTGAAAAACCTGAAGGTTCACAAAGAACGTCCTGCCGTCGATAATATCAAAAGAAACGACGCCGGAGTTTTTAAACTGGACAGAAGCGAATCTCCCGTTAAGCCGCCGCGCGCCGTCATCGAAAGCATAAGCGGTTTTTTGAAAAATAAAAATTCGGTCAATTGGTACGGTGAAAGCAGCGCCAGAGAATTGAGGGAAGCCATCGCCAAATATTGCGGAGTAAAAAGCAGTCAAGTGCTTGCCACCAACGGTTCGGACCAGGCCGCGGAACTCATTTCCAACACTTTTTTGAGGGAAAAAGACGAAGTGGTCATTCCGGTCCCGACTTTCGATACTTTCAAAATATGGCCGACGATGAGGGGTTCGCGGATTATTAAAGTGCCATACGGGCTTGATTCCGGCCCGGACGCCGGCAAAATAATTCCGGCGATATCAAAAAAAACGAAACTTATTTATCTGGTCAATCCGTATATTTTCACCCTGAAAGAAAGCGATATCAAAAAAATAGCGAAGGCGGCTCCGGACGCGGTTATTTTTGTCGATGAAGCCTATTTTGAATTTTACGGCAAGAGCTCCATCGGTCTAATAAAAAATTACAGAAATATTATTGTTACAAGGACTTTTTCAAAAGGGTTTATGCTTGCCGGGCTGAGAATCGGATATATAGTCGCCGACGCGAAAGTTATCGGGTCTATCGAAAAAGTGCGCGCCAGATACAGCGTCAACGCGGTAGGGCAAGCCGCCGCCATCGCCGCGCTAAAGCACAGAAAATATGTCGCCGATTACGCGGCGGAAGTCAGAAGAAGCGCAAAGTATATTAAAGAACAGCTGGAAAAAATCGGCTTCAAGGTTTTTATCACGAATACCTGTTTTGTTTTCATAAAGCATAACCGTTTGAATCCGGGGAAAATCGTCGGACTTCTTGAGAAACGCAAAGTTTTCACCAGGGCTTTGGACAATCCCGCCGGCTATTTAAGGATGAATCTGGGCGCGTTGAGTTCAATTAAAAAAGTTGCGGCAATTTTCAAAGAGCTGTTTGAATAATTCAGCCGGATATTTCGTATAAAATCCGTAATTTCCGGCGACTTGACTTAATGTTTATATTGTTTTAGTATTTAAGTTGGACACTTAACAGAGGAAATAAACCATGAACGCGCTCGAAGAGCTCGACCGGCGCCCCTGCGCCGTGGAATACGATCCGAATTGCCACTCGGCTCGCCGTTATGTCGTGCGATTGCCGGCCAAGGGAACCGAAAATGTCGACATGAAGCCGGAAAATAAAACCCACGACATCGTCGGCCATGGCTTGAGTATCGAGCAGGCCGCCGAGAACGCGCTGACCAAGGCAGGCCTGTTCAGACGGGCTCGTCCGCCAAGACAGCTCTTTTAGCCGTGTCCTTATAGGGAAAAGGAATTTGAACCGCCGTTCTGGCAACAGATCGGCGGCTTTTTTATTTAGCATGAAAATCCATATTGATTTTTATGGACTTTATGGGGGTTGACAAATTTATAGATGGGAGTAAAATCTGGCCTTGTCGGCTCAAGCGGGTCGATACTTTATTCCCAACTCCGAAAGGGGGAGGGTTCGCAAATTGACAAGGAGAAAAGCATCATGAATCAGAAACTGTCCCAGCTTCAAATCGCTGCAGGCGTGGCGCTGATCGGCGTTACCTACAACAACGGCATCAAGGGCTACGTCGACCCTGCGACCATTCCGCATGACAAGTGGACTCCGTTTCACGGCGAGACGCTCAACGGCGTGAAGGTCAACAGCCCGAGGGCGGCGCTGATCCCGGAGTCGAGTACGGTCGCCATCGAAGACAACGGCTACTTCTTCGGAATTTCCGCGGCCAGCTTCGAGGTCATGTCCGTCGGCGCCGCGAAGAATCTGGGTTACAAGGTCGAGCCGGCCACGCCCCTGCGCGCGGCTGCCTGATCGGCGGTACCACAACGGCTGTGGCTTGAGCGTCAGCTGACGCAATGGCCGTAGGGCGCGGAAACGCGCCGAACACAAAGAGAAGCCCCTCCAAAAGGCTTCTCTTTTCATTTAAATATTCTCATTATACAGTTTTACGAAATTTGGTTATTATTGATAAAAGACGCGAAGAAAAAATATTTTAAATAATTATGGACGACATTAAAGGCGAAATAAAAATGCGGACGATGGGATACATCGGCGCCGGATTCGGTCTGGTCGCCGGCCTCGCCTGGAACGACGCCATTAAGGCACTCATCGAGTATCTTTTTCCTTTTTCGCAGACGACGATTTTGGCAAAATTTTTATACGCGCTCGTGATAACGGTTGCAGTGGTCATGGTTCTCAACTACCTTGAAAGAATTATCAACGCCAAGAAGCAATAAGCGAACATTTTCCGAAAAATATATTACAACGGACAAAAATGAAACCGCATGAAAAACGAAAATAACCCGCCGGTGTCGGCGAAGTTGGCGCGCGAGCTTGTTCTAAACGAAATTTTCGATTTGACGCTCTACAAGCGCCTCGTTCCGTTCGCTTCCGGCGAAACGGCAGAGATGCTCCATAAACTTATCGAAGTGGAAACGCGCCACGTGAAATTCTGGCAGGATTTTTTCAATCTCCCGCTTCGCGAGCTTATCTGGACGCTTCGGTTCAAGCTTTCGTGCTTTGTTTTATTCGCCAGAGTTTTCAGAGAGAGGGGAATACATCTCCTTATCGAAGCCATCGAGATACACGGTATCAAGAATTATCTTCATGTCTGGGAAATTTACAAAAACGACCCGCTCGGCGACGCCGTGCGCGGAATCCTGAACGACGAATTCAAGCATGAGGACGAAATCGTATCCTTGTCGTCCAGCAGAAAAATACACCCGGAGCGCGTACGAAATATTTTTCTCGGATTCAACGACGGCCTGGTGGAAATAATCGGGGCGGTCAGCGGTTTTTTTGCCGCTTTCCAGACCGCTTCCGCGGTTCTTATCGCGGGATTAACCGTGGCCGTAGCCGGCTCGCTCTCGATGGCTGCCGGCGCCTTCGCCGCGATAAGTTCGGAATACGAAATAGAGAATATAGAAAAGGGCCGCAAGAAATTTTTGGGAGAGGAAACGGAAGAAGATTCAAAATCGTCGCCGGCCGCTTCGGCGGCGGTCGTTGGCATTTCTTATTTTATTGGCGCAGCCATTCCGATACTGCCTGTTTTCTTCGGAGCCCAAAATCTGATTTTTTCTATAATCTCGGCATTGGCCGTAGTAATATTTATTTCTTATTTTCTGGCGTTCGTTTCCGGAATGAGCGTTGCCAGGCGCATTGGTATGAATATAGTTATCATTGTCATAGCCGTCAGCATCACTTATGGGATGGGTGTTCTGGCCAAAAACGTTTTTGGAATAAATATCTGAAAACCATCCGCGCAGGACGGCATTGCTCAATTTGCGTCTGCGGTTGTTATTGACTTTTACGCCCGGAAAATTTAGTATATTGACTGCAACTTTCCACGGTAATTTTTATCAACCTATCAACCTCAACCAAAAAGGCGGTGCGCTATGACAGAATGTCGGAACGAAAAGTTGTTTTTTTCCCTGTTGACGGAATCCCTAAGGGGGATGAAAGAAGGAAGGAGTGCGGTTGCCGTTCTGAAGTTGATGAATCGCTGGAAGAGCGGAATCACCCAAAAAATCATCAACGAGAGGTATCCGCTGTTTGGGAATCTCAACGGAGTCAGGCGAATGGTCCGCCTTTTGCAGAAGGACGACGAGGAGGCCTGGGCGAGGTTCCTCTTTGCGCTTTCCGATACCAGGTTTGACGAATTCAAGCCGCTTTCGCCGTTCGCGGACAAGATAGTGGTCTCGGTCAGCTACGGCAACGGGTATTCGTCGTTCGGCGGCGACACGGTCCATGTCGCCGAGGACAGCGACAGGGCTTCCAACCTCGTTAAGCTGGCAATCCGCTCAAGGGGTTGGGCCGTTCACGACAACGACGACTATGTTCTCGTTTTTGACCGTTTCGGCGAAGCGAAGGCCGACGTGTTTTGGATCGGGTGCAAGACGTCGGGAATCGACAGCCCGGAAACGGAAAAAAGGGCCATTGAAATTGAAAAGGAGAAGCCGGATTATGAAAAAGCAGCAAACAGATGGGCCCTTCAGCTTTAACAGGTCCGATGGAGTTGACGGAGAGCGGGAGCAAGCCGAGGCAAGGCGGTTGGCCATAAGCAAACGGGCCGGCTCTAGCCAACAACAAGAGAAGCCGAGGCAAACGACATCGCGGCCGCAAGCGATGTCCAGAAGGAATTTCGGAAGGTTGAAGTGGTAAAAAACAAGAAATCTCCGATTTAAGGAGACCCAACGCCGGGCGCAAGCACGGCGTTTTTGTTTTTAATCATTTGTCGGTATATATTTTATGAATGAGGTACGGCGTCAAAGTGAAACTTCATAAGGATTTTATCGAAGTTAGCGGCAATGAAATTATTATCGGCGTTAAAGCCGTTCCTAAAAAAGGCAAAGCCAATGAGAAAATTATCGAAAAATTGTCGAAATATTTCAGTGTTCCAAAATCGTCCGTCAGAATAATTTCCGGCGCGTCTTTGAGGAAGAAAATCGTTGAGATTGTTTAAAAATATTTTTTACTTGCGTTTTTATACCAACCGACTAACATATATTTCGTAGTAAATTGAGAGGAGAATATGATGGCGGCGACGGAAGAAACACGGAAAGCGGTAGATGCAAAGCAAACCGAAGCAAGGCGCCAGCAAATTATCGCCGGAGCGCTGGAGTATCTGAGAATCAGGAGAGACGAGTGCTTCCACCACAAGTGGAATCCGGTGAAGCAGACCGACCACAAGTCGCACTGTCCGTGCGGCGAGTACATGGGTGGATATTAACAGTTGTATCGCCTTAGGCATCGGCGATTGGCGGCATGGGAAACCAGCGCCGCATTTTTTTGTAAAAAAAGCCCCGCGCTGGTTCGCTTGCGACGAACGAGGCGGGGAAAAGGGGGAGGCCGAGGCAAATTCTTAAAGCGCAAAACAAATGTTGCTCAAACTTATCGCCGTAGCCAGTTTTTGTCAAACCAGCGGTTCATAGAACTGACTGCCGCATTTTTTGCATGGCGGCCCGATGCCGAATGTCTTTATCTCGCAATTCGCTGGGGAAGAATACTTCATGATGCTCCGCTCGTTCCATCCCTTGATAAGCTTGATAATGGCTATCAGTCGGCAATAGTGAGTGACGAAGAGAACGTTCGGATACGGCGCGAATCGGCGATCAGCCAGCCCTTCGAGAAACACGGCGGTCTGTTCCTCGAATTCCTTCAGAGGAGTTGATCCTATCGGCAGATAGCCGTTCCTCGGAAAGAAGATATTATCGTAAGGATTTCCCGGTTTTCCCTGGATTTTCCCCAAGTGACGTTCGCGTAGGAGTCCGTCAAGCGTCAATGGAGCTTCAAGGTGTTCGGAAAAAATCCTTGCCGTCGCATAAGCCCGCTTCATCGGAGACGAGACAATCAGGTTTATTTTTTCACCCCTGCTTTCGCAGTTGACGGCGAAATTAACGGCGGCTTCGGCTGATTTTTTTCTGCCGAGTTCGCAGAGCGGTTCGTCGATGGAGCCGACGCATTTTTCATCCATGTCCATCTGCGTCGGGCCGGGACGCATGAATCTTCTTATTTTTTGAACAGAGCTTTTCAGCGGGAGGGTGTCGCATCTGGCACAGGCAAAGTTGTACATTTCAAGTTCTCCTTGTCGGGTCTGGTTGGCGGGGTATTCTGTTTTTAATGTTGCTGACTTTTGTTTATCATATATAGGTGCCTCTTATCAATAGTTTTTTGTTGATAAAGTAGGATTTTGGAAGCCGTCTGGCATCGGATTATCCAAGGCGGTTTAGCGGACAAAATCGGCAAACAAAAAACGGCCGCCTCACACAGCCGTTTTTTCATTGAGGCAAATTTATTTTCAAGCGAACCGAGTGAAATGTAAAAGCTTCGCTTTTACATTTCAGAGCGAGCGCTGAAAACAAAGGATTTTAATTTCCTTTATTCCTCGGCTATATTATATCAAAACCGCCGCCCTGGGACAAACATCGGTTTTAAACAGGGTAATTTTCTCTAAACAATGCAGGAAAACAAGGAAATAATATTTATAGATAAGCCGCGCGGAATCACTTCGTTTGGAGTGATTAAGGTATTGCGGCGCAAATTGGGCGTGAGGCGGATAGGACACGCCGGCACGCTCGACCCGTTCGCCACAGGCCTTTTAATAGTCGGAATAGGCGCAGGCACCAAGAAGATGAAAGAATTCGAAGCTTTGCCGAAAACTTATGTGATGGATGTTCTTTTGGGGAAAAAAACGGACACCGGCGACCCGGAGGGAAAAGTAATCGAAGAAAAAGAAACCGGCGAAATCAAAGCCGCCGACGTCGAAAAAATTCTCGCAGGAATAGAAGGCGAATTGGAACTTCCGATACCGCGCTATTCGGCCGTGAAACATAAAGGCCTGCCGCTGTATAAATACGCGCGGCGCGGCATCCCGGTGGAGCAAAAAATGCGGAAAACAAAGATTTTCCGGCTGGAACTTATTGAAGTCATAAAAAAAGAAAGCAAAACAACCCTTCGCGTGGAAATGGAAGCCGAAAAAGGGACCTATGCCCGCGCCGTCGGGGAAGAAATAGGGCGGCGGCTGGGCGTTCCTGCAATGCTTGTTGAATTGAGGCGGACCAGGATAGGAGACATAAAAATTGAGGAAGCGAAGAAACTGGACGAGATTAAAAACACAGATTTTGTATAATTATAGGCAAGCAAAAGGTCGTGATAATTATGTTAGATTCGCGCGGCTAAGCGCGGATTATTTATCAAAATGGCAGAAGTGAGAAAAAAAATGTGGCCGGAAGAATTCAATGCCATTGTTTCCGGCGCCAAGAAAATAGATATACGGATAGCCGATTTCGGTGTGCGTGAGGGAGATACGCTTATTCTTGAAGAATGGGACCCGAAAACAAAACAATACACCGGACGCAAAGTTGATAAAAAAGTCATTTCCGTGGTTAAATTCGGGCTGGACGATTACGGCCAGGGAGAAGAAATAAAAACCAAAGGACTTTACGCAATTCAACTTGGATGATTTACGTGTTAACGCAAAACAAAATTTTCATTATTTTGGCCATTATCTGGATTCTGCCGTGGAAGGGAGTGGCGCTTTGGAAAGCCGCCGGGAGAAAAGAAAAATGGTGGTTCATAGCGCTACTTTTGATAAACACATTTGCGGTTCTTGAAATAGCCTACATATTTTACTTCAGCAAAAGAGGGGAAAAGAAAGTTTAAAATGCACGAGGATTACAAAGACAAAAAAATACGCCTTGACGATTACGGCGACGGCTCCGGGCCGAAAAGTTCCCGTTGGAAATTTTACTCCGTTTTTCTCGTCATAATTTCGGCAACCATAGCTTTATATGTGGTCGTAAACCAGTATGGATTGAGCGGAGCGGAACGGAACACAATAAACTCAATCGATAATCAGCAGGTTGCGGACGTTTATGGCGGGAAAACACCACTGGAAACTTTGCAAATGCACATTGATGCAATTCAGAAAGGAGACTACGAGCTGGCAAGCAGATATTTTGACCCAGGAGACCAGGGGCAAGAGTTTAAATTGCTGGCAGAAGCCACAGCCGGAGAAATAGCAAATTATCTTTCGCTGCTTAAAAGCCTGGATGGCTTGAATGGCGTTTACTCAAGCGACGGTAAAACTTATTCGATTATTATCAACGAAAAAGCCTCGGTCAAATTTATCGCTTATTCAAGCGGCGTTTGGAAAATAAAAAGCTGAAATCGGCCAGTCTGATATTTTGAAACGCTGCCAATTCCGAATTCCGGTTCTTGCTTGACAAGGCGATGGTTTATTGTGTAGTTTAAATGGACGCAGTAGCTTCAAAACAAATTGTAATACTCCCGCAACCGACAAAAGAGGTGAACGAAATGCCACTTTATACATCGGAAATCATGAGGTTTAACGATAGCCTCACTAAACTTGCCGAAGTCGGCTCAAAAATTTGTCTGGCGGCGGCAAGGGCCATTGCTAATCCGGGCGGAGCCAGCGACGAGGTGAGGTTACAGGTCGGCATTGAAATCGACAAGACGGTCGAAAACCTGCGTAGTTTGCAGGTCGAACTCGAACAAATCGGACAAAAAAACCGTTAGCCCGAACGGCCCGTCCGTCCACCCCAAGTAAGAATAAGCCCCGCAGCGGTACGCGGGGCTTTTTGTTTGTTGGTTTTATATCCAAAATAATGTTATCTAAAAATATGGATTTGGTTGCCGTTTTATACAACATAAGAAGTTTACACAACGTCGGTTCTATTTTCAGGACGGCTGACGGAGCGGGCGTGCGGAAAATTTATCTGTGCGGCATCACTCCGGTGCCGGTCGATTCTTTTGGCAGGCAAAGGCCGCAACTGACAAAAGTGTCCCTTGGCGCCGAAAAATCGGTGGAGTGGGAAAAAGTTTCTTCGGCGACAAGACTTATCAAAAAACTGAAAAAAGACGGCTACAAAATTTTTGCCGTAGAGCAATCTAAAAAGTCCGTTCTTTTTTACAAAACATCATGGTCGCGCGCTCCGAGTTCAAAGTTATGCCTGGTTGTCGGCAACGAAGTAAAGGGCTTGTCTGCTCCGATTTTAAAACTGGCCGACGAGATTCTCGAAATTCCGATGAGAGGCCGCAAGGAATCCCTTAACGTTTCAGTCGCGTTCGGGATAGTTGTCTATCAGCTGTCGACTTGCATAAAGAAAAATTAAAGCTATTGCGGAAAGTTCAGCAAAATCAAATGTAATTACTCCAAATTATGAGACAAGTAAAATCGCTTTAAATAATCTTTTATCGTAATGGAATCAGGGAAACGTTCTGAAAGTTTCTTCAGCTCGTCATAAGTTTCGTTAATATTTTCAGAAACATCTTCCGGCTGGATAAACGGGTCTACGTTCGTAATGCCGTATTTTTCTATGACATCCTCATTTTTGGGGGTGTCTTTTAACATAATTATCGAGTTGTCATCCCAATAAATCATTTTGAAATTATCGTTACTCAAAGCAGAAAAAAGCGCACTGCTGTCGGTAATAAAGGATTGAAACCAATAGGGAAGTATGAAATAATTTATTTTGTACTCCGAATCAATAATTTGTTTCCAGTTGCTTTCAAGACTGACTACCGAAAGGTATTTTTGCACAGGAGTGCCGACAAAAACTTCAGAACGGCTATCGATCGTTACTTTTTCTTGGGGCCACAAACCCCATATTAAATAGCCGCCGTCATTATAGCTATTGAACAGGGGGCCCTTAATGTTGTTTTGTTTTATGAAATTTACAGCATCTACAGGAAGCGTTATATGATTTACCGGCTCACTAGGGAACATAATTACTCCTTTCGCTAGAAAGGGAATTGCGAACATAAACAATAGTATGGGTAAAAATTTATGCCCGAATTTTTTAATCGTTTCGTTAAATGTTAACGAAATGCCGACCGCAAGGGGTACAATAGTGACGAATGGCCAAAAAATTATGTGGCGGGCGGAAATAAAAGGCATAAGAGAAACCCCTATAAACAAACCGAGAGTAGTCAAATCTCTGGTTTCTTTTCGTATACCGAGCCGCCACGTCAAAAAAGCCCCCAAAAGTATCAGCTCCGCTAAAAATATCTGGACAGTACGGCTGTTTAGCGCTTCAAAAACAGGCCTGTATTCGATTATGTCGAATATTTTTGACAACGGCTGAACGTATGCGCTGTATAAAAATATTTTATAGGTGTTTGGATTCAGAAATGAAACAATAAACGAAACAAAAGATATCAAAAATAGATAATTTATCCATTTGTCACCTAAAGCGGTTCTGCCGAAGTAATCGGGGAATTTTGATTGAGCCTTCAGAGCAACCGCGTAAAACGCCAGAACAACAAGCCCGAGAACAAAGCTCGCATGCATATTTGCCCATAGCCACACAATAAGCGGGATAATGAAGAGATATAATTTTTGCGGCATTTCCCTGTATTTTTCAAGGAAGTAAATCAGAAAAACAAGAAAAAAAGCCGCAAAAATGCCCGGACGAGTTAGCCAAAATCCGAAATTTCCGTAGGCGACAATAAAGCCAAAAAGCAAAGCGATGTAAGTATTGGCGCCCTTTTTTACGGCGAGTTTTATGATTATCAAATAAGTTATGCATGCAAGCAGAGCCGAAAATCCTATTAATGCCCAAATTCCCAAATTTGCATAAATTAGATAAAAAATTATTTCAGCAAGCCACTCATGTGTTACCCACATATTTCCCGTTGCCGTATACGAAAAAATATCGCTGGTGGGAACATATCCTTTTTCCCAAATAACCTGTCCGGCTTTAATGTGGTAAAATGTATCAGGGTCGTGTATTTGATGAAATGAAAATAGAAAGGCGAGAAGCAGAAAAACAACCAATAAAATGTTTTCGGCCGACAGCACTTTCTTTTGCGATATTATTTCCATTCCTTTAACACCGATTTTCCTCGGTTATTTAAATAATAACTTACAAAGCAAATATGGTATAATCAACAGAATAATAAGGAAAATATGGTAAAAATTTCTACAATAACATTCTCTATTTTAACAATATTTTTTTTGACTGCGATAGTTTTTTCAGATTCTGCTTTTGCAGAAGATTTGGTCAATCAGCCCAATGGCGGCCCATTTTATCTGGACGATGTTTCCGCTCAGGTGTTTACTCCACAGCAGAGCGGACAAGTAACAGATATCCAGCTATTTTTCAGCAATTGCGTAAATGTTGGTGGTTGTAGCCCAACTTGGAAAACTACTGTTGAAATTTATGGACCTTATAATTCAGAGACAGACGCAGAAGACCAGATTACGGGCTTCAACAACGGACCCCTTTTGGAAAGAGACGACATCAGATGGAATGGCAATGTTTATACTGGTAACTGGTATGGAACATCGACGGCAATGTTGAAAACCGGCAAATGGTACTTCATTACCGCCGGAGGCCATTTAGGAAGCGATACAACAAACGGCAGCCAGTTTTTCTGGGATGCCTCACGCAATGACGAGATACCCGGGAGAATTTATACCTATTCATTTGGCGCAGCATGTCCCCATCCAGGGTGGAATACTGGCGCGGAATGTCCCGAACATTTCTTTCGATTCGGCGCTCCGGACTCCCCACTTGCCGATATGTCGTTTCGAATAATTGGAATATTACAGCCGAATCCTATTATTGTTTCCCTTCAGCAATACAAATCCGACGCTACGACGACAATTTCCGAAGGCGGAACGACAACGGAAGACAGCGTTATATTTGGTGCGATTCTCGAATCTTCCTCAACAAATCAATTAACACTAGAAGTTGAAGTCGCGACAAGTACGGCTAATTTTACCGGTGTTGCTACCGCAACAAGTATACCTGTTTCATCAGAAGCGTTTGCTACAACGACAGTAACGAATATTGCTGAAGGTAGCTACTATTGGCGCGGGAGGGCAGTAGATATGACAACAAGTGTTGTATCTAACTGGCAAGAATTCGGAGTCGCGGGCGATGTGGATTTTGTTGTAAGTTTCCCTTTGGCCACGAAAGCAGCAAATCTTGCAAAAAAGTTGGTTAATTCCGTGTATCTTTATGGCGGCAAGGGATGGGATTATGACTCAAACACATTCGTTAATTCAGATGTTATAAAGACAGGTTATAACTATTGGGACCTAGCATCTAACACCGCTAAATTTGGTGTGGGTGTGGATTGTTCGGGTCTTATAATGTGGGCGTTTGACAGAAGCTTTGACCCAAATAAATCACGGCTCAGCAATTTCGTAAAAGCTGAGGGCGCAGATGAACAATTTCGTCAAAATACAACATCCACTACAGAAACACAACTAAAACCGGGAGACGTTATGTTTTTTGATTTCGATAGTAACGGTTTTATTGATCACGTTGCTATGTATGTTGGAGGAAATGGTGGATATGATGTAGTTAGTGCGGTAGACCCTGAGACGGGGATCGTAGGTAGACTTAAAGATGACCTAAAACAACCAAGCACCGGCTTTGTTGCTTTCAAACACGTTGTTTCTGCTATCGCGCCACCCATTTTAGCATCCGCAGGTTCTCCAATTGATCTTATCGTAACCGACCCTGATAGATTTACTATTACGCCTACGACAACAATTCTGTCTGACTTAGAATATCTCCGCCAAATTCCAGGAGTTTTGTATTATTCAGAAATGGAAAAGGGAACGGATGGGAATCCCATAGATCAGGTCTATTCTTACGCTACGAAAACGGGCGATTACACCATCCAAGTTCTTCCAGCTGCGGGCGCTTCACCCACATCGACATACACACTCGACTTTTCAGCTGGAGGGCAGTCAATAATTTTGGCGAGCAGTACTTCTATAAATCAAATACCAAGCCAGGGCTATGGCGTAACAACGTCAGCCACAGGCACCGTGAGTTCTTTTATTCCGGTAGCGATAGATATTAAGCCAGGAAGTTACCCCAACAGTATAAACCTCGGCTCCAACGGCGTCGTACCCGTCGCTATTTTCGGCTCTGCGACATTTGACGTTGGACAAATTGATCCCACAACAATTAAGCTCGCTAATGCCTCCATACAACTCAAGGGGAATGGACAGCCCCAGGCAAGTTACTCAGATGCGAACGGTGATGGTTTTATTGACATCATTGGTCAGATTTCTACAGAAGCCTTTCAACTTACCTCGAGCGATGTTAAAGCAAATCTGGATGGTCAATTGACTAGCGGAACCATCATCAAGGGTTCAGATTCGGTGAGGGTAGTTCCCTAGTATGTTATTATTTACGCCGAAGAAAGCCTTTTTGGTTTTTATCTTTGTTGGATTACTTGTATTTATTGGTTTGCTGCTTAGCAAGAATTCCGATAAAGAACCGATTGTTCAAAGTCCGCCTTCATTGACCGTCGAGCCTATTACTTCCTCTGCTACTCAACCAGTCCAGACTGGGAATACAAAGAAGTTGAAAACGTACATAAATACAGAATTCGGGTTTGAGTTTCAGCATCCGGATTGGTCATTTGAAATAAACGGGTTTTATAGTCCTTTCAGCAAATTTAATTTGCAAGGAGATTCGTCAGAAGAAAATTATAACCCCCTCCGTCCCATCTTTCTATTAAATATCGTGACGCATGATTTTGCAGATAGAGCTGTTATAAGCCGACAAAATTTAGGAGCAATTGAGTCAGGTGTTACCATTGGCGGGATTCAAGGGAAAAAATATGAATACGTGTTTGAGGGCGTGCCAAAAATTTCAATAGATCTCCCCCTCGGAGAGTTCCGAATGATTTTAGGCACGGAAAAAAAATACAAAGATGTTTTTAACCAAATCCTCGTCTCGTTTAAGTTTTTGAAGTGATATGAAAAAAACCGTGGTTATTATTTTTATTTTGGCGATTCTCGTGATTTTACTTGCACTTGCCGCGCTTTATTTAAGGCCACTAGGATACAGTACTCCAAAAAAGATTTTGTCGG
>JBBTVY010000022.1:0-6475 GCA_038063055.1 Patescibacteria group bacterium
CCGCTGGAGGAAGAAAAAATAACCAAGTCGGGAATCGTTTTGCCGGACACGGCCGAAAAAGAGAAGCCGGTTAGGGGAAAGATTCTCGCAATCGGGCCGGGCAAGCTCAACGAAAAAGGCGAGCGTGTCCCGATGTCCGTAAAAATCGGCGACACAGTGCTTTTTAAAAAGTACGGCCCCGACGAAATAGAAATCGAAGGCAAAAAATATCTGGTCGGCGACGAGGAAGACATCCTTGCGATTTTGGAGTAAGATATGGCTCCCCGCTCTAATTTTGAAAATAATTTGCTGGCGATCCGCTTCGCCCAAAAGAGAGATGCCGCTATTCGCGGCGCGCGGATCGTAAAAAATATCAAGGTCAATAATAAATATTAACTATAACGAGCAAGCGATGGCAAAATTAGGGCGGGATGCTCATTTTTGTAATCAATCGCTTCGCTCTTGAACAAAAATGGCAAAACAAATTTTATTCGATGAGAACGCGCGGATAGCGCTCAAAAAAGGAATCGACAAACTTGCCCAAGCGGTAAGAATGACGCTCGGTCCGCGCGGACGTGCGGTCGTTATTGAAAAGGGATACGGAGCTCCGCAGGTAACTTTCGACGGCGTCACCGTCGCCAAGGAAATCGAACTTGAGGACAAATACGAAAATCTCGGAGCCGACTTCATAAAACAAGCGGCCGACAAGACGAACGACAATGTCGGCGACGGCACCACCACTTCGGTTGTTCTCGCCCATGCCATGATCGAGGAAGGCGAAAAAGCCATCCGCGACAAAGGATTCAATGTGATTCAGCTGGCAGAGGAACTTAAAAAAGCTGGCAAAGAGGTAATAAAATCTCTTGAGGGCCAGCGCGAAGTCATCAACGACAACAAGAAAGTCGAAGAAGTGGCTACGCTTTCGGCAAAGGATGCCGAAATCGGAAAACTCATCGCCGAAGTCATGGGTAAAGTCGGCAAAGAGGGCGTGGTCACCATTGAAGATTCAAACACTATTGGCAATTCATTCGAGATAGTCGAAGGAATGCAATTCGACCGCGGCTATGTTTCTCAATATATGATAACCAGCCCGGAAAGAATGGAGGCGTCTCTTGAAGACCCGCACATTCTCGTCACCGACAAAAAATTATCCTCGATACAGGAACTTCTGCCGCTTCTCGAAAAACTTCTGCAGGCGGGCAAAAAAGAACTGGTAATAATAGCGGAGGAAGTCGAGGGCGAGGCGATGGCGACGCTCGTCGTAAACAAGCTTCGCGGTATTTTCACGGCGCTCGCGGTAAAAGCGCCCGGTTTCGGCGACAGGAGAAAAGAAATGTTACAGGACATAGCCGTTGTCACAGGAGCGCAGTTTATTTCCGAAGACGTTGGCAAAAAACTTGAGAACATAGAAATTTCCGATTTGGGTCACGCCCACAAAGTTGTTTCCAATAAGGACAATACGACCATCGTCGGCGGCAAAGGCGACAAGAAAGCCATAGACGAACGGGTGAATCAGCTTAAAGCGCAGATTAAAAAAACGGACTCCGAATTCGACAAAGAAAAATTGCAGGAACGCCTCGGAAAACTTTCAGGAGGAGTCGCCGTCATAAAAGTCGGAGCTCCCACGGAATCGGCGCAGAAAGAATTAAAACAGAGAGTGGAAGACGCAGTCGCCGCCACGCGCGCGGCCATGGAGGAGGGAATAGTCCCCGGCGGCGGAATCGCGCTTTACAATGTCGTAGCCGGAATGTCGGACGCCGTTTCATCAAAAGAAAAAAACGACGTCGTCAAAGCAGCTTTCGGAATCATCAATCGGGCTCTGACCGCTCCGGTTCAGTCGATTGTGGCCAACAGCGGCGAACACTGGAGCAAAATAGAAACGGAGCTCTCAAGGCGTTCTATGCCGTCGGATTCGTGGAAAGGATTCAACGCCCTCAATAATCAGATGGGCGACCTAAAAACCGCCGGGATAGTTGACCCGCTCAAAGTCGTGAAAACGGCTTTTCTCAACGCCGTTTCGGTTGCCGCCAATTATCTGACCGTTGGCGCGGCCATCGCCAATATCCCTGAAAAGAAAGAAAAGCTCGGAGGCGGCATGCCGATGGGGGAGGATTACTGAATAACTTATAATTAATCGATAACTGATGACAAAAATCCCTCGTTCAGAGGGATTTTTATTTGACTTTATTTTTGCCTGGCGCAATACTGTTGCCAGCGTTCGGGGGCTTATTTTATTCCTACCGAACATCATAAAATTGAAACATTGATTTTTGAGAAGGAGATAATGCCATGAACGACATAATCCACGGTCTTCAAGCTGGGTTCGCGCTCTGTGGTTTTTCGCAAGCTGTTCCGAGGGACTGGCCCGTCGGGCACAAGTTTGTTGAATTCCGCGACATAAAAAATATAACTTGTCCGGAATGCAGACAGGAAGCCGAGAACTTGCAAAAAGCGAGAGAACAGGTTCAAGAACGGCCGTCCAGAAGAAGGCAGGGATGAAAACATCCGTCCAATCTGATACAACCGTAGTTGTTGCCGCCTCTGAGGTGCGGGCAGTCGGTCTCAGTATTCACATCCCGTCTTTTAACTGGGACGTTCCATGTGGCGGCGTTTGAAAATGGGCGAGTTTGCCCGGGGCAGTGGGAAACACTGCCTTTTTTTATCGGGTGTTGCAATACTTTTTTGTGATGGTAAAATAAGCTAATGCCTGAAGCAGTTTGGCTGATTATAGGAATTATCTTCATTCTTGCGGTCTTGTTTTTCATTTAGAAATAAAGTTATATAATTAAAACTATGGGAAACATTATATTTATCGTCGCAATCGTATTATTGCTTCTTAGCGGATTCTTTGACCTTATTGACTGGAAATTTAATGCCGTCGCCATAGTCATCGTTGTTTTGCTGTGGCCAGTAGCGGTGTATAACGGTTTAATCCGCCTTAGAAACCGCGCTAAAGAAGCGATGTCGGACATTGATGTTCAGACCAAGCGCCGCTACGACCTTATTCCGAATCTCGTCGAGAGCGTGAAAGGATATATGAGCCACGAAAGAGGGGTTTTCGAAAAAGTGACGGAGGCAAGAACGAGAGCGATGAACGCCGGAACCGGCAAAGAAAAACTGGCCGCTGAAAACGTTCTTTCTGGAGCCCTTAAAACCCTTTTCGCCGTTTCCGAGAATTATCCGCAACTCAGGGCAAATGAAAACTTTTTGCATCTTCAGCAGGAATTGACCGACACGGAGGACAAAATTCAAGCGGCCCGCCGGTTCTACAACGGCAATGTCCGCGACCTAAACACCGCCATCCAGATTTTCCCGACAAACCTCATCGCCGACACTTTCGGTTTCGGCCAGATGGAATTTTTCGAAACGGAAAACGACGCGGAACGCCAGCCGGTGAAAGTGAGTTTCTAAATTAAGACTTTTTACTATTTTCCATATTCTAGATCCATATTCTAGATTGTCGTTTTATGGCCAATTTATACGACCAACAAGAATCAAACATCCATCGCACATGGCTGCTTTTCAGCGTTTTTTTGATTGTCATCATCGGGCTCGGCTGGGCGTTTTCGTATGTTTACGGCAATCAGGGAATTTTGTGGTTCGCGGTTATCTTCAGCACTGTTTCGAGTATTTTAAGCTACTGGTATTCCGACAAACTGGCGCTTTATATGGCGAAAGCAGTGCAAGTAGAAAAGAAAGACAATCCGGAGCTCTATCGCATAGTTGAAAATCTTTCGATAACCGCCGGTCTTCCAATGCCGAGAGTTTATATAGCCCCAGGTCAGCAAATCAACGCCTTTGCCACCGGACGCGACCCGGAACACGCGGCCATCGCCGTGACCGACGGGGCGTTAAAGCGCCTCGATAAAACCGAGCTCGAGGGCGTGCTCGCGCACGAACTTTCGCATGTCGGAAATCGCGACATTCTCGTTTCAACCGTTGCGGTGGTGCTTGCGGGAATAATTTCTCTTTTGAGCGATTTTTTCCTGCGTTCCATATTTTGGGGCGGGCTTGGAAGAAGGGGTAACGACGGCAGGGGAAACAATATGCTCGTTTTGATAGGAGTAGTTCTTTCCGTTCTGGCGCCCATAGGAGTAATGCTTATTAAATTTGCTATCTCGCGTAAGAGGGAATCCTTGGCTGATTCATCGGGCGTTCTTTTGACTCGCTATCCCGATGGCCTGATTTCGGCGCTTAGGAAAATCGGAGCCGACCAGATGCCGCTCGCGACCGCGCGCGATTCCACCGCGCATCTCTGGCTCGACAATCCGTTCAAGGGCAAATCAGTTTCGTGGTGGCAAAAAATGTTCATGACTCATCCTCCTATTGAAGAACGGATAAAAGCGTTAAATGAAATGGATGCTTGAAAAATCCTTACAAAAATTTTTTCTAATTTAATGGGACTAATAGAACGCTTCTTTTCGGAACAGATGGAACAAAAAGAACAAGAAACGCCAATAAAGCGCGTTTTTATCGAATTAGGCGCGGGACATCGGCCACTCCCCACTGAGGGCGACAAAACGTTTTCGGAAAACGACATTTACGTCGGCGTAGATATGGACGAGGAAAGGCTAAAAAAGGGCCGCTCTGAGACGCAAAAAGGAGAAAAATCCAGCGAGAAACAAAATATGTATTTTGTGCGTGGAGATGCAACAAAGCTGCCGCTTGGCAGCGGCATTTCTGATGAAATTTTTCTCAGGAACATACTGGGAGACCCCGGAATAACACAAGAGATAAAAGACGGCTTTCTTAACGAAGCCGGACGAATCGCGAAAGATAACGGACGTCTCATTATCGAGGAAACGTATACACCGAGACGATTGAAGGAAGTTCGCGATATTCTTAGGCAGCATGGATTTATCGTTGAACGAGTTGAAAAAATATCTGAAAAACACTCGCCGTTTCCAGACTGGGATGAATCTTTCACCTATCGTGTTTTCGCCCAAAAACGTCCAGCGAAAACTAAGGCATTGTTTTCATAAAATTTTATTATAATTTGTTCGAGCGGAGTTTTTGACATACTGTAGGTTTAAAGTAGAATCATCAAACTATTCTATGAAACACAAATTCGGTAAAACCATAGTTATCGCGCTCGGCGGCTCAATTATGTATCCGGAGGCAATTGATGTTTTGTTTCTCAAAAATTTCAGGAAATTTATTTTAAAGCGGCTCCGGAACGGGAGCCGTTTTATTATAGTCGCCGGCGGAGGCAGAATTTGCAGAATCTACCAGGATGCGGCTAAAAGAATCGCGGAAGTTACCGACGAAGATAAAGATTGGATAGGAATTCATACCACACGAACAAATGCCCACCTTTTAAGAACTATTTTCAAAGGAATCGCCGACCCTATAGTTATAGACAGCCGCGATAAAATGAAAGCAATTAAGTATCCGATAACCATCGCTTCGGGATGGCGACCGGGCTGGTCAACGGACTACATTTCCATCGCCATAGCGGAGCATTTCAAAGTCAAAGAAGTTATAATCGCCGGAAAACCCGCCCATATATACGATAGGGACCCGAATAAACATGGAAACGCCAAAGCGCTCCACGAAATATCCTGGAAAGAATATCGAAAACTTATCCCTGAGAAATGGAGACCAGGTTTGCATTCTCCAGTGGATCCAGTGGGCGCTAAACTCGCCGAGAAAAAGGGGATAGCCGCGATAATAATAAACGGCAAAGATTTGAAGAATTTCGGGATGATGCTTTCGGAATGTGAATTCAAAGGCAGTATAATTAAATCATGACCCAGCTCACTCTTACGGACAAAATTCTCTCGCGCACCATTTTGCCCCTTATTCCCCGGTTTGTTACGCCAAACTCGATTACCTGGTTCCGTTTCGCCACCATACCGTTTGTCGGATATCTTTTGTTCACCGAACAATATATTGCCGGCCTGATTCTGTTCTTTTTTTCGTCGTTTTCCGACGCCGTCGACGGTTCTCTGGCCCGCAGCAGAAACTTGGTTACGGAATGGGGGAAAACATTCGACCCGTTGGCAGACAAGATTTTGATAAGCGTTTCCGCCTTTATCCTCGTTTCGAGATTCTTAAGCGCGTATTTGGCGGTCACCATAGTTTTTCTCGAATTTTTCATAGTCGCAAGCGCGTATTATCGCAAACGCACATACGGAATTCCGATAGAGGCCGAACTGTCCGGAAAAATAAAGATGGTTTTGCAGTCTTTCGGAGTAGGCTCCATTCTTGTGGGAGTAGTTTTTAAAGCAGACCCGTTTTTTACAGTCGCATATTATCTTTTGTATCTCGCGATAGTTTTTGCCATTATCAGTTTAGTGGTGTATAAAAGTATCTGATTAGTTCCAGGAAGGGTCGCATAGTGGTCTAGTGCACACGCTTGGAAAGCGTGCAACCCGCAAGGGTTCGCGAGTTCGAATCTCGCCCCTTCCGCCAATTTTCAGAATTAGGATTTTGGGCGATTGTTGCCTCGCCCCGCCAGAGGCGGGGCTCGGCTTCGGCAAGGATTTTGAAGGGA